>NZ_JADWMP020000048.1:0-1555 GCF_015767295.1 Shewanella sp. DW31 | reverse complement strand
TGCGCACAATGTATATTATCTAGTCTGACAGGTGCATAGGAACGGCTATACAAGGCTTTCCTATATCGATGTTGTATTCCTTCATGAAAATTCGTTTATGGCGGTAGAACGTCTCTCTAGGCAGCAAATAATCCGTTCTGATACCCAGTCTCCACGTGATGTAAGTTGAGCGCAGGCTAGAGCGCAATCGCACGATAAATAGCTGTTCTTTGGGGGTAATAATGATGTCCGAGTCGTACATGGTATTCATTCACCTAAAATGGTGTCTCAATTTCCCCATATAGTAACCGAATTGGGATTATTAAGGGACGTGTCCCTTAATGCTAAGCGCCTTTGATAGGGGCGTTTTTTGCCCCGAGCTTTCTCCCTGCCAAGCCGCTTTTAACGTCCTTCCAGCCCTGCTAAATTAGATTTTTGTTTACAGAATTCAAAGCGATTACATTGAGGGGTTGAGCGCACACTTGGAGAGGGGCCCGCTTGCGGGAGAGACTCCAAGTGGAAGTGAATGACCTTCAAGTCCACATACTTTAACAGTGGACTCTACTCCAATATTTGGAGACTAATTGGGAATTTGTAAGATACGACCGGAGCCCGACCAGCCATCCTCAATAGCTTGCTTAGCCAGAAACTCAAGGTCAATTAAATCGCCTTCAACTCTGAATTCTTGATCTTCAATATTGCAAGTAAACCGTGATTCCTCCAAATCCCATGAAACTCTACGTATAGGTCTTGTTGCAACAGAAAGACCTAGGCCTTCAAAGGGCACAAATGGTAACTGAATATCTTTATGCAGAGACACAAGCTGCTTTCTATTTTCTGAATAGATGGTTAACACCAAGCGTACATCAAAACTCATAATTACTCCTTTGATACCAAAGTAGGTAGACTTTTTAGGTTCGGGTTCAGTGACACCCGAACTTTGGTGTGGTTTCCCACACAATTTAGCTGAACTTTACCGTGGTTTTCCACGGTGAACTGCTGTCCATGCTTACGGGTCTGGGGAGGAAGGGGGAGCAGGCGAAGCGCCCCCCGACCGACAGGGTTTTAGGTTTGGGTTCCTGTTACACCCAAACTAACTCCTGACATCAGGAGTTTCTCAATAAATCATGGACATCTTTTTCATCCAGATAATCCTCATCTGTTTCATTTTCAAGGTCATGAAAAAAGCTCTCATGATCTTGAATATGTTTCCAAGATTTTAGCGTTTCTAACTCGCTTCTAGCTTGTACCCTAGTTAACTCATAAATGAAATCTTCTAAGGAATACCGCTTATAAAGCTTTCCTGAACATATTTCGTTAGGGGTAATCCCTAACACGAGAGCAAGGTCTTTTACTTGTGATGCTTTGGGTTCGGTGGTTCCGTTCTCCCACTTTAGGTATGTTTGCTTTGCAACCTTGACCAGTTTTGCAACATCTTCCTGCTTTAAACCTCTCCTATGCCTGGCTTCTTTAAGTACATCTTTAAGCATGATAGTCCCTCAAAAGTACATTTTAATTTAACTATAACACCACCTTTTTTCACTCACACCTTGCAATACATTAAAATGAATCTTAA
>NZ_JADWMP020000047.1:0-1725 GCF_015767295.1 Shewanella sp. DW31 | reverse complement strand
CCCGGCGAGCGAAACGGGAAGAGCCCAAACCACTGAGCTTGCTCAGTGGGGTTGTAGGACTGAACTTTGGAGTTACCAAAGAATCAGGTAGTCGAAGTGGCTGGGAAGCCACACCAGAGATGGTGATAGTCCAGTAGACGAAACCTGGTTCTCTCCGTTCAGGATCCTGAGTACGGCGGGACACGTGAAACCCCGTCGGAATCCGCGAGGACCATCTCGCAAGGCTAAATACTCCCTAGTGACCGATAGTGAACCAGTACCGTGAGGGAAAGGTGAAAAGCACCCCGGGAGGGGAGTGAAATAGTTCCTGAAACCGTGCGCTTACAATCCGTCGGAGCCTTCTTTGTGGGGTGACGGCGTGCCTATCGAAAAATGAGTCTGCGAGTCAGTGGTATGTGGCGAGGCTAACCCGGGTGGGGGAGCCGTAGCGAAAGCGAGTCTGAATAGGGCGAGCAGTTACTTGACGTAGACCCGAAACCAAGTGACCTACCCATGTCCAGGTTGAAGGCTAGGTAAAACTGGCTGGAGGACCGAACCCACGTAAGTTAAAAATTGCGGGGATGAGGTGTGGGTAGCGGTGAAATTCCAAACGAACTTGGAGATAGCTGGTTCTCTCCGAAATAGCTTTAGGGCTAGCCTCGCGAGAGAGGATAATGGAGGTAGAGCACTGTTTGGACTAGGGGCCCGTCAGGGGTTACTGAATCCAGATAAACTCCGAATTCCATATATCTATACGCGGGAGTCAGACTGCGAGTGATAAGATCCGTAGTCGAAAGGGAAACAGCCCAGATCACCAGTTAAGGTCCCCAAATCTATGCTAAGTGGAAAAGGATGTGGAGTTGCGTAGACAACTAGGACGTTGGCTTAGAAGCAGCCATCATTCAAAGAGTGCGTAATAGCTCACTAGTCGAGTGGCGCTGCGCCGAAAATTTACCGGGGCTAAGCATAGTACCGAAACTGTGGATGCAGGTAACTGCGTGGTAGGAGAGCGTTCTAAAGGCGGAGAAGGCAGATCGAGAGGACTGTTGGAGCGCTTAGAAGTGAGAATGCCGGTATGAGTAGCGAAAGATAGGTGAGAATCCTATCCGCCGAAAGACTAAGGTTTCCTGGGGCAGGCTCGTCCGCCCAGGGTAAGTCGGGACCTAAGGTAAGGCCGAGAGGCGTAGCCGATGGACAACAGGTTGAGATTCCTGTACTATTCGTAATCGTTAAGAGCAATGGAGGGACGCAGTAGGCTAATGGCGCATGGAGATGGAATCATGTGTAAGCGTTAAGGGAGGATACGAGTCAAATGCTTGTAGCCAATTTTGAGACGTGATGCGGAGCGAAATAAAGTAGCGAAGGTCATGATGTCACACTGCCGAGAAAAGCTTCTAGCCAGAGAGATATTACCCGTACCGCAAACCGACACAGGTAGTCGAGGAGAGAATCCTCAGGTGAGCGAGAGAACTCTCGTTAAGGAACTCGGCAAAATGACCCCGTAACTTCGGGAGAAGGGGTGCTGATCTCCGGATCAGCCGCAGTGAATAGGCCCAAACAACTGTTTATCAAAAACACAGGTATCTGCAAAATCGTAAGATGACGTATAGGTGCTGACACCTGCCCGGTGCTGGAAGGTTAAGAGGAGAGCTTAGCGTAAGCGAAGGTTTGAATTGAAGCCCCAGTAAACGGCGGCCGTAACAATAACGGTCCTAAGGTAGCGAAATTCCTTGTCGGGTAAGTTCC
>NZ_JADWMP020000046.1:0-1741 GCF_015767295.1 Shewanella sp. DW31 | reverse complement strand
GTATATAAAAATGTACTTGACAGGTTTTTTACTCAATTGTTTTTCATTGACCGTTTGTTCATGCAACAAGACCATCCAGAGGGCAATTTGCCGCTGGTCGGTCGGCATGTCATTGAACGGTTCGAACTGGAAACAGGTGAGCATTTACCGCCATCGGTTAACCAAAAAATCCTTGAAGGGTCATACAGTACCAAGTTAACCATCCGTTGTGATGGGCAGCGGGTGAGGGTGGAAGGCAATCCATCTCGCTGGCAACGCATGGATAACCTTTTTGGCCTGCAGACGCTTGATGAGTGTGTTGCGATTTTTAATCACGTGCTAGCCCAATATGATTTACCACCGTTCACCAAAAATACTCAAATTTCATACCGCCAAACGCCAGACGGCAAAACCACTCAACTTGTTGGTAATGGTGCAGAGATTACCGCTATCGACTGGACAGTGAACCATCAAGTAGGCAAGGGCAAGGAGGCTTCATTTATCCGTGGTATGTCATCAATGCAAATCGGCCGAGGTCGTAAACCCAAGCTTTATCCAGATGGCCACACGTGCAACTGGGGCGAGGGTTCTACTTGGGTAATGACCAAGCTCTACAACAAAGCCGTTGAGTTACAGCGGCATTTAAACAAAGAACTCCGCAAAAAAGCTGGCGTTCCCATTGATAGACTTAACTACTTAGAAAACTTAATTAAATACTGCGAAAACACAGGTGTAGTACGCGAAGAACATAGCTTAAGACAGGCATTGCTAAAACGTCATACGTTGCAATTTTATGGCCGAGTCACTGAACAAGACTTTTATCCGCACCTAACTGACATAGAGAACGCCATGAAAACTATCCAGATATCACATGATGAGCACCAAAGCATTGCAGACCAACTTTTAAATCTCGGAATCGTTAAAAGTCGTCAGGCAGCAAATGCGACTCAATCCTATGCATTAATTTGGCAACATGGCAAAGATATAAAAAGCGAACTGAGTAGTTCAAATTATTACGTTCACAAAGCCCGTCTAAAAGCTATCGGCATCGATATCGGCCAACAGTTCGATGTAAGTCGTATGTGCCCGACACTTAAACGTTCAGAAGTCATTGAAGTTAAACCGCTAATTGTACCGTACTGGTATCAATTACCCATTGTTGCACAATCCAATGTTTTACCATTTAAAGCCTATGCATAGGAGGTATAACCATGTCTACACAAGGAACTGTGGTGCTGACTAATTTTGAACCAATTTATCATTCTTTAAATGCACTAGATTTAGCCGTTCGTGCATTTTCTGATGTTGCTGACGATTGGTGCGAAGACCATTCAAAACACGCATTAGTAAAACTCTTGTCTGAAAACTTAACTCTGCAATTACAGCAACATCAACAAGTGGTTTTTGGCTCGTTGTCGGTTGTAGAACCAACGTCAATATAGGGGCAACTATGAATCACGACTCTTTGTTTAATAGCATTTCAAATCTTCGGCCAATTCCTTATAAAGGCGGCATTAGCTTCGTTGCGCGTAAAGATGCACCAACGCATCAATGCACCCGTTGTTATAAGCCTTGGTGGCCTGATGATTTACGCCCGTTGTTCATTGATAGTTGCCCAAACTGTTTTTCTGAGTTGCGGCGCATTACCAAAACTGAGCCATTGATAACTGACTAATAGACACGGCTAAATATCAATCAATGCCGATAAGTGACGTTATCGGCACATCTAATCCCTTCCACACAAAACTGCGCACAATGTATA
>NZ_JADWMP020000045.1:0-2484 GCF_015767295.1 Shewanella sp. DW31 | reverse complement strand
GCCGGATATATGGGTGCAATGAACTCTTCTCAAAATCGCTATCGAATGTCTTGCAAACCGGATGGGTCCATATATGCTAGAACAATCATGTTATACCTATCTCCAAAATAGAGATGACATCCGCGACTCACTTCAATCGCAGTCTTTTAGCCAAATAACCACAAATCAGTCTTGAGTAAACCCTTACGTGTCGATGCACATTTGATTACGCCCTTGTGCTTTAGCACGATAAAGGGCTCGATCCGCCCGCTCAAAACACAATTGTATAGGTTCGTTTTCTGCGAGCTTAGCGACACCAAAACTACAAGTTAAGTGAACATTGTCAGTAAATTGATAATTGTTAATCCTCTGCGCAATCCGCACACACAAGCTTTCAACTAATGGCAATGATGACTGTTGGCAGAGGATCACAAATTCTTCGCCCCCCCAACGTGCAACCACATCAGAATCACGCACACAGTGCTGTAATACCTGTGACACTTGCTCAAGAATGCGATCGCCGACGTTATGCCCTAGTGTGTCATTAATCTCTTTAAAGTAGTCGATATCAATCATTACAAGGCACATACCTGCCCCAGCAGATTTATCATGCTGCTCGTTATTAATAAAAAAGCGATTAAAGTAATGTCGGTTATACAATTTAGTTAAGGGGTCGTGGGTAGATAAAAATTCGAGTTCGGCATTTGACGCTTCAAGCTGTTCGCGTAAAGTTTCCAACTGTTTATTCTTATCGGTTAATCTTCGATTATATTGACTCATAAAGTAAGTTCTCGCCCCCAACATTAGGAGCAACAGACACGTCGCGCAGATAATTTGATACACAAGCGAATAGTTAGTCTCATCTATCACAGTCACATTATTCCACTTCTGATAAATCGTGATCCGCTCTTGCTCACTCACAGTGTTTAAGGCTTTATTTATCACAGGTAACAAGGACTCTTGACCATAAGCGACCCCCATCCGTAACTCATCTTCTGGCCCGCCCCAACCCGCAATTTTTAAATGTTCAAATCCCATTTGTTGAATGTAAGCGTTAACCGAAAACATTGACCCAACAAACAGATCTGCACGTTTATCCAGAACCGACTGCAATCCCGCAGGTTCACTGGCAACAGTAAGCATCTCTATCTGAGGATAATAATGCTGAATATACTCAGCTAAACGATAACCTTTGGGCACGGCTAAAATACGCGTATTGATATTCTCCAATCCTTGCAGAAAAGGCTGTTCTTTAAGTGAAACAAGCACATTTGGTGAGCGGAAATAGACATCACTGAAGTGCAGATAAGTCTCGCGTATTAGCGTTTTATTCAACATAGGGGTTAAATCGCACTGACCACTTTGCAAAAAAGATAAAGTTTCGGTCCAAGAAGATGTCGGCACTAGCTGAAACTTAAGGGAAGAATGTGACTCAACATGACGAATATAGTCCGATGAAATCCCCAGATGTTTACCTTCTCGTATTCCTTCATAGGGCAGCCAATCAGGATCAACGCAATAACGGACCATAACAGCAGACTTGACGCTAACATCTTGATCCGCAAGTTTAGTACTAGACACCAGGAAACGCTCAGCATTCACCAGTAATGGCATACACAGCAATAGCGACAATAACCTCAATAAGCCACGCAATTCCATTGAAATTTCAACCTAAAAGCTGATGCTAGATGGGGAATGTAAAAAAAGTGTATACGTGAAAACCACACAATACCAATTCCCATCATTGCTTATACGAAACGCTCGTTTGTCCATTGTGTCTTAACGCCTTCGTACATCAGCAAAACTTATCTTCATAAGGTGATCAGTTGATGGGAAAGAACGTTGCTAAGTTCACTCAGTCCTAATTTCACTCCGTCTGAGTTTGGTATCACATTTAAAAAGCCAATATTTATCGCTTGCTTCATCAGGGCTATCCTAAATACCCCCCCCTTACTCGCCATCCAAAGCCATCATAACGCCTTTTGCAAACTACGATTATTGCAGCTGCACCTCGCCTTAACTTCTGCAGCTACGTTCTTTGGCCGCTATACCGCGATCATGATGGACTGTGCGGGGACATCAAACAAAGATGGCAGAAGATTTTATAATCTGAGATAAAACTGCAGCCTTATTCTCCGGAACTGAATCTGATAGAACAGTTGTAGCGGATATGAATAGAATTGATATAAAGCCAAATGGTGCAAATTATTCGTATCGTGGAAGGTAAAAAAGGGATTATCGAGAGAAAAATAGGAGGAAAACTGACTAATTAAATAGACACTAGGCTGGATTTCACAAATTGCGAATGCAAAAAAGCCAGCTTATTCAGCTGGCTTGGTTACATCTCAATGAGATAATTAGGCGCTTGGCGATGGCACTACACTCACATGGGGGTGAAATCATCGCGCTATAAATACGGAGTATTTAGCATGATTGAACGCGAAGAAGCTTGTCTTCGTAGCCGGGAGAGTCCGCTTAGCGGCAGGCGACCGCCATGGATGGTGG
>NZ_JADWMP020000044.1:0-3213 GCF_015767295.1 Shewanella sp. DW31 | reverse complement strand
ATCAAGTGTCGATATTCTGTCTAAGTTCGCTTAGCAAAACCCATCTGGGTTGTATGGTTAAGCCTCTCGAGTCATTAGTACATGTTAGCTCAACGCCTCACAACGCTTACACACCATGCCTATCAACGTCCTAGTCTCGAACGGCTCTTTAGAGGAATTAAATTCCTAGGGATGACTCATCTTAGGGCTCGCTTCCCGCTTAGATGCTTTCAGCGGTTATCGATTCCGAACGTAGCTACCGGGCAATGCCATTGGCATGACAACCCGAACACCAGCGGTTCGTCCACTCCGGTCCTCTCGTACTAGGAGCAGCTCCCTTCAATCATCCAACGCCCACGGCAGATAGGGACCGAACTGTCTCACGACGTTCTGAACCCAGCTCGCGTACCACTTTAAATGGCGAACAGCCATACCCTTGGGACCGACTTCAGCCCCAGGATGTGATGAGCCGACATCGAGGTGCCAAACACCGCCGTCGATATGAACTCTTGGGCGGTATCAGCCTGTTATCCCCGGAGTACCTTTTATCCGTTGAGCGATGGCCCTTCCATTCAGAACCACCGGATCACTATGACCTACTTTCGTACCTGCTCGACGTGTATGTCTCGCAGTTAAGCTGGCTTATGCCATTGCACTAACCGTACGATGTCCGACCGTACTTAGCCAACCTTCGTGCTCCTCCGTTACTCTTTGGGAGGAGACCGCCCCAGTCAAACTACCCACCAGGCACTGTCCCTAATCCCGATAAGGGACCTAGGTTAGAACATCAAAACTACAAGGGTGGTATTTCAAGGACGACTCCATCATGACTAGCGTCACAACTTCAAAGTCTCCCACCTATCCTACACATGTAGGTTCAATGTTCAGTGCCAAGCTATAGTAAAGGTTCACGGGGTCTTTCCGTCTAGCCGCGGGTATACGGCATCTTCACCGCAATTTCAACTTCACTGAGTCTCGGCTGGAGACAGCGTGGCCATCATTACGCCATTCGTGCAGGTCGGAACTTACCCGACAAGGAATTTCGCTACCTTAGGACCGTTATAGTTACGGCCGCCGTTTACCGGGGCTTCGATCATGAGCTTCTCTTGCGATAACCCAATCAATTAACCTTCCGGCACCGGGCAGGCGTCACACCGTATACTTCCTCTTGCGAGTTTGCACAGTGCTGTGTTTTTGATAAACAGTTGCAGCCACCTGGTATCTGCGACTCCCGTCAGCTTAGAGAGCAAGTCTCATCACCAACAGGAGCGTACCTTCTCCCGAAGTTACGGTACCATTTTGCCTAGTTCCTTCAGCCGAGTTCTCTCAAGCGCCTTGGTATTCTCTACCCGACCACCTGTGTCGGTTTGGGGTACGATTCCCACTAACCTGAAGCTTAGAAGATTTTCCTGGAAGCATGGCATCAACTACTTCAGTCCCTTAGGACCTCGTCATCAGCTCTCAGTGTGTACATTGAAGTACGTGTCCCCGGATTTGCCTAAGAACACCACCTACCACCTTAAACGCGGACTACCAACGCCGCGCTAGCCTAGCCTTCTCCGTCTCTCCATCGCAGTTAGCGGAAGTACAGAAATATTAATCTGTTTCCCATCGATTACGCCTTTCGGCCTCACCTTAGGGGTCGACTCACCCTGCCCCGATTAACGTTGGACAGGAACCCTTGGTCTTTCGGCGAGGGGGTTTTTCACCCCCTTTATCGTTACTCATGTCAGCATTCGCACTTCTGATACCTCCAGCGTGGGTTACCCCTTCACCTTCAACGGCTTACAGAACGCTCCTCTACCGCGCACAGTAAACTGTGCACCCGTAGCTTCGGTGACTAGCTTAGCCCCGTTACATCTTCCGCGCAGGCCGACTCGACTAGTGAGCTATTACGCTTTCTTTAAATGATGGCTGCTTCTAAGCCAACATCCTAGCTGTCTAAGCCTTCCCACATCGTTTCCCACTTAGCTAGTACTTTGGGACCTTAGCTGACGGTCTGGGTTGTTTCCCTTTTGACGACGGACGTTAGCACCCGCCGTCTGTCTCCCGAGTAGTACTCATTGGTATTCGGAGTTTGCAAAGGGTTGGTAAGTCGGGATGACCCCCTAGCCTTAACAGTGCTCTACCCCCAATGGTATTCGCTCGAGGCGCTACCTAAATAGCTTTCGAGGAGAACCAGATATCTCCCGGTTTGATTGGCCTTTCACCCCCAGCCACAAGTCATCCGCTAATTTTTCAACATTAGTCGGTTCGGTCCTCCAGTTGATGTTACTCAACCTTCAACCTGCCCATGGCTAGATCACCGGGTTTCGGGTCTACACCTTGCAACTAAACGCGCAGTTAACACTCGGTTTCCCTACGGCTCCGCTATTCGCTTAACCTCGCTACAAAATGTAAGTCGCTGACCCATTATACAAAAGGTACGCAGTCACGGTCTCAAGAACCGCTCCCACTGCTTGTACGTATACGGTTTCAGGTTCTATTTCACTCCCCTCACAGGGGTTCTTTTCGCCTTTCCCTCACGGTACTGGTTCACTATCGGTCAGTCAGGAGTATTTAGCCTTGGAGGATGGTCCCCCCATATTCAAACAGGATGTCACGTGTCCCGCCTTACTCGTTTTCATCAATGGTTAGTTTTCATGTACGGGGCTATCACCCTGTGCCGCTGCGCTTTCCAACGCATTCCACTAACACCCCACTGACTTAAGGGCTAATCCCCGTTCGCTCGCCGCTACTAGGGGAATCTCGGTTGATTTCTTTTCCTAAGGGTACTTAGATGTTTCAGTTCCCCTCGTTCGCCTCGCAACACTATGTATTCATGTTGCGATAACAGCTTATGCTGCTGGGTTCCCCCATTCGGACATCGTTAGCTCAAATGCTTGTTACTAGCTCGCCAACGCTTTTCGCAAGTTACTACGTCCTTCATCGCCTCTGACTGCCAAGGCATCCACCGTATACGCTTAGTCGCTTAACCATACAACCCAAATGAGTTTCACTCATCTGCGTCGCATTGCGACCAGCTTGGTTTTACTTGTCTCACTTCTGACCAAAGAAGTGGACGCGCCTTAGACGTAAACTATTCAATAAAGAATAATTTACTGTTGAATATTCAAGACACTTAATAAAGTGTTTGAGAACTCATGTTCAATGCTTTCGCATTAAACGTTTTGTAATTAATCACATGACAGACTCATGCAATTAAATACTATCAGCTTTCCAAATTGTTAAAGA
>NZ_JADWMP020000043.1:0-3505 GCF_015767295.1 Shewanella sp. DW31 | reverse complement strand
TGGTGGTCGCTACTGGGCTCGAACCAGTGACCCCCTCCTTGTAAGGGAGGTGCTCTCCCAGCTGAGCTAAGCGACCTGGGATATAACGTTTTGTATGCCATAATTTCTTTGTAGAAAATATGGTGGTCGATACTGGG
The DNA here is from genome assembly GCF_015767295.1 of Shewanella sp. DW31. Lineage (NCBI taxonomy): Bacteria > Pseudomonadati > Pseudomonadota > Gammaproteobacteria > Alteromonadales > Shewanellaceae > Shewanella > Shewanella sp. DW31. Next base: position 3,368 of record NZ_JADWMP020000043.1, on the reverse strand, counting down.
CTCGAACCAGTGACCCCCTCCTTGTAAGGGAGGTGCTCTCCCAGCTGAGCTAATCGACCTCGCTGTGTGGAGCCGTATTATAGGGAGGTTCGATCTAGTGTCAACGCTTTTTAGTGAAAAAAGCATTGGTCGCGCTATTTTTGTCCATATTGGCTTAATGCTAATCACGCCGCCGATCAAAGTGTTATTTAATTCGCCAGTCAATGGTACGTAATTTGGACGCTCGCGATTAAATACGAGTTGAACTCATCCCATTCACCTGACTTTTTTGTGGTAAAAGTGCTGAGGAAGTGAGTGATTTATAAAAATTAGCGCACTAACAGCATGAGTGCATTGATAGTGTATAGATGCGCGTGTTCGATGGCGCAGATATTTATAGTCGAAGGAATATAGGTGTAGAGATTTAGGGGTTGGAATATAAAGCCTGAAAAATCTTCTCAAGTGTTAGCATTCATCAATGGTGGTGATAGCAATAGTGCCACCTTTATATATCGCTTTATATTGGCTTCCCTATAAAAGGGAGGGATTCGCGACACGATTTAACCAGATAAGTGATACTGTGAAGCTTGTCCCATTTGCAGCGCCTGCTTTGACTGTTAGAATAAGCCCACTTTTTTATCGTGATTGTCTTTATCTAGACGACTTTATATAGGTTAGTGTCCCATTATGACAACTAAGACGCGTTTTGCCCCTAGTCCTACCGGTTTCTTGCATGTTGGTGGTGCCCGTACGGCACTTTATTCTTGGTTACAAGCCCGTGCAAATAACGGTGAGTTTGTATTACGTATTGAAGACACTGATATTGAGCGTTCGACTCAAGCCGCTTGCGATGCGATTTTAGAAGGCATGAACTGGCTAGGTTTGACATGGGACGAGGGCCCATATTACCAAACTAAGCGTTTTGACCGTTATAACGAAATCATTGCTCAAATGTTAGAAAAGGGCACAGCGTATAAATGTTACTGTTCACGTGAGCGAATCGATGCCTTAAGAGAATCACAGGCCGCTAACGGTGAAGCACAAAAGTATGATGGTTGCTGTCGCGACTTACCCGCTCGCGAGACTGATGAACCATTTGTGGTGCGTTTTAAAAATCCAATCGGTGGTTCAGTGGTATTTGATGACCATGTTCGTGGTCGGATTGAATTTTCTAACGATGCATTAGATGACTTGATCATCGCCCGTACCGACGGCGTACCAACCTATAACTTCTGTGTGGTGGTTGATGATTGGGATATGGGGATCACTTGTGTGGTGCGTGGTGAAGATCATATCAACAATACCCCGCGTCAAATCAACATTCTTAAAGCATTAGGGGCGCCGATCCCAGAATATGCACACGTATCTATGATTCTAGGTGATGACGGCGCTAAGTTGTCTAAGCGCCATGGCGCTGTTAGCGTAATGCAGTACCGTGACGATGGCTATTTACCAGAAGCACTGCTGAACTATTTAGTACGTTTAGGTTGGTCACATGGCGATCAAGAGATTTTCTCATTAGAAGAAATGAAGCAATTCTTTAAGTTGAGTGACATCAACAAAGCCGCTTCTGCTTTTAATACCGATAAACTGGTGTGGTTGAACCAACACTATATAAAGAGCCTAGATCCAGAATATGTGGCAACACACTTACAATGGCACATGGACGATCAAAAAATTGATCTGTCAAATGGCCCAGCATTAGCTGAAGTGGTCACTGCATTAGCTGAGCGCGCTAAGACTCTAAAAGAGTTAGCCGCATCTAGCCGCTATTTCTATGAAGATTTTGCTGAGTTTGATGAAGCACAGGCGAAAAAGCATTTACGCGGTGTTGCGTTAGAGCCATTGCAACTGGTGCAACAGAAATTATCAGCATTAACTGAGTGGACAGCTGAAGCTATTCATCAGGCAATTGAAGATACTGCGACTGAATTAGATGTGGGTATGGGTAAGGTCGGTATGCCTTTACGTGTTGCAGTAACAGGGGCAGGGCAGTCTCCAGGCTTAGATATCACACTATTTTTAATTGGAAGAAGCCGTTCTGAGCAAAGAATATCCAAAGCGATTGAATTTGTAGCAGATAGAATAAATTCCTAAAAAAACGAGTTGACACTTTTAGGTGCGCTGCATAGAATGCGCCACGCAGTTGAGACACAGTCGAGCAAATGCTTGCAGTGCACTTAAATGTAGTTCGATAGGTTTGGGGTTATAGCTCAGCTGGGAGAGCGCTTGCATGGCATGCAAGAGGTCCACGGTTCGATCCCGTGTAGCTCCACCAAACTTACCGTAGATGTTAAACGGGAACCTTTTCTAGTGAAAAGTTCAAATTAATATGTCCGGGGTCCCCTTCGTCTAGAGGCCTAGGACACCGCCCTTTCACGGCGGTAACAGGGGTTCGAATCCCCTAGGGGATACCAAATATTGGTTCTTACCAAATAACTAACGTATTGTTTGGTAAGAAAAAAGTATAAATTTCTGCTGATACATATACTGCTAAAGTTAGCTGTGTTGACAAAAATTTGGGGCTATAGCTCAGCTGGGAGAGCGCTTGCATGGCATGCAAGAGGTCCACGGTTCGATCCCGTGTAGCTCCACCAATTTACTGCCTTATTAAGCAGAAACGAAAGTTTAAATTAATACACCCAAGGCACACTTCGCTACTTAGAAGAGTGCCTATGAGACCGTAGATGTTAAACGGGAACGTTAAGTTCAAATTAATATGTCCGGGTCCCCTTCGTCTAGAGGCCTAGGACACCGCCCTTTCACGGCGGTAACAGGGGTTCGAATCCCCTAGGGGATACCACATTTTGGTTCCTAGCAAATAACTAACGTGTTGTTTGGTAAGAACAAGGCATTTGCTTACTAGCCTATTAAAGCAAATGTGTTACAAAGCTCGGTTACGAGTTAAATCATAAGTCCGGGTCCCCTTCGTTCTTTTAGAAGAGAGTGCCTAGGACACCGTAGATGTTAAACGGGAACCTTTTTCTTTATATAAGAAGGAAATGTTCAAATTAATATGTCCGGGTCCCCTTCGTCTAGAGGCCTAGGACACCGCCCTTTCACGGCGGTAACAGGGGTTCGAATCCCCTAGGGGATACCATCTATATTTTATAGAGAGTGGTTCCAGCAAATAACTAACGTGTTGTTTGGTAAGAACAAGGCATTTGCTTCCTAGCCTACTGAAGTGAATGTGTTACAAAACTCGGTTACGAGTTAAATCATAAGTCCGGGTCCCCTTCGTCTAGAGGCCTAGGACACCGCCCTTTCACGGCGGTAACAGGGGTTCGAATCCCCTAGGGGATACCACATTTGGGTTCCTAGCAAATAACTAACGTGTTGTTTGGTAAGAACAAGGCATTTGCTTCCTAGCCTACTGAAGTGAATGTGTT
>NZ_JADWMP020000042.1:0-7198 GCF_015767295.1 Shewanella sp. DW31 | reverse complement strand
CTCGACTTGCATGTGTTAGGCCTGCCGCCAGCGTTCAATCTGAGCCATGATCAAACTCTTCAATTAAAGTTTTGTTGTTTGACTGACGTCAAACGGCTCAATGAATTCTACTGTTTTGATTCGCTTTGCTCACTAAGAAGCATCACGTTTCAATTCATACATTACTGTATGTACATATTACTATGAACACTCAATCACCCTTCCTGTAAGGAGAATGACTTGAAAACATTGATTTAAATTTTTGACTGCCAACCCGAAGGTTAAGCAGTTTCGATTAACTCAACACCTGTGAGTGTCCACACAGATTTGCTTGATAAATTGTTAAAGAGCATGGTTAGCAGCTTATTCAGCGTTTAACCCTTGACCCCGCTGGGTCAGTGGATGCGCATTATAGGGATGTCAGATTTTACCGCAACCCCTTTGGCGCGAATAATTACGAAAAACGATTCAAGCGCACATTTTTTAAACTAAAAGTGTGTTTTAACGCCAATATTATCGAATCTATGCTGAATTAAGGGCAAAGATGAGATTAATCCAGCGCTAGAAATGACAAGAGCCAACCTATTGGTTAGCTCTTGTCATGTTAGATCACTTTTAACGCAAGCTTCCATTCAACAAGAGCAACAACCCACGCTACTGGCTACTGTGATAGTAGCTACTTGAGATGAACTTATAAGCAAATGTTTATCTACTTATAAGTAGTAGCGTAACGACTAGCCTAGGCTTTTTAAGTAAGCTGGCACATCGGCAATACTGTCGAGTACCACAGTGGCATCACTGTCATCGGCAATAACCTTACCACTGCGCACTAATATACGAGTAGTCACGCCCGCCGCTTTCGCTGCCTGCATATCTTCGGCTTTGTCGCCAACCATGACTGAGTTCGCTAAGTCGATTTTTAAGAATTGCGCCGCATCATTGAGCATACCCGGCTTAGGTTTACGGCAATCACAATCAACCTTATATTCCCCTATGCCTTTCTCGGCATGATGCGGGCAATAGTAAATACCATCGAGCTCGACCCCTTTGTCGGCAAAGTTCCAATCCATCCACTCCGTTAAGCTGTGGAATTGGTCTTCAGTGTACATGCCACGGGCAATACCGGATTGATTAGTGACAACAACTAACTTGTAGCCCATTTCTTTTAAAGAGAGGCAAGATTCAAACACACCGTCAATATATTCGAAGTCATCCACTAGGTGGACATAACCATGGTCTTTGTTAATCACACCATCACGGTCTAAAAATACTGCTCGACTCACTGTAATACTCCCAAATCGCCTAAGGCGTTATCACGCTATTATTCCATTCATTATCAGAAATTGCACCGCGAAGTTATGCTTTTAGCGCTAAATTGCGCGTTAGTGATATTTCGTGGCTGTACAGGCAAATCTCTATGTACAGCTTGTGTCTATGCGAGATAGCAATTGTCCCACCAAATCAGAGTCCAAAAAATCCAGCAGTGAAATGTGTAATGGCACTGTTTTAATCAAAATACTCAATCGAAGAAGCTGAACAGCGTTTTTACAAATAATTGCCACCGTTACCATCGAAGCCGCTCGCAAGGAATGCGCTTCAAATCGTAAGAGAAAACCACAAAAGCCCCCGTCTTTTGGGCATTATTAGTCTCTTAGATGCTGCACTCAATCAAGCATTTCCCTTTATTTGTGGTGTTTTTAACGGTAATCTTGGGCAAATAACGAGAACATACCCGAAATAGACGGAAATAATGAGTCGAACTACGCCTATCGTCCACAAAACCCGCACCCAGTTAGTTGTGGAAGTGCTCAGAGAGAGAATTCTTTCAGGTGACATAGCCGCAGGAGAACCCCTCAGACAAAGTGCCTTGGCTGAAGCGTTAAATGTCAGCCGTATTCCGGTGAGAGAAGCGTTATTGCAACTCGAAGCTGAAGGACTCGTTAAGTTTGAGCCCCATAAAGGTGCGACTGCGACAGTTTTATCCGTCGAACAAGTCACCGAACTCTTTGAATTACGTGCAATGATCGAAACCGATCTGCTTGCGAAAGCGATCCCACGACTTCAAGAGGCTGATTTAGAAAAAGCAGAACGTGTACTCGAGCAATTGGAGTCGGCCTTCAAACATGAAGATGCCGTCGCCAGTTGGAGCGAGTTGAATACGCAATTTCACACTTGCTTATATCAGGCGGCTAATCGCCCACACACCCTTGAGGTTGTTCACGGCCTCAATACTAATTGTGATAGATACATTCGTTTGCAGTTATTGCTCGCGGGGGGAATTCCTGCCGCAGAGCATGAGCACAGGGCTTTGCTCAACCACTGCAAACTGAGAGAAACAGAAAAAGCGACGGCGCTACTGCGTCATCATATTCTGCATGCCGCAATGACAATTCGAGATCTCGTCGCCAAACAGGTGGTCTAGATCACGGACGGCCATTAGAGTTGCCGATAAGCTTTGTTGTCGATTCAAGGCAGCGCTCAGGTTCTGCCTTTTTTATTTGAGAGAAACCACCATGCAGTACGCCACTATCACAGGTTGGGGCAAATGTGTTCCACCAGCCACGCTGACCAACGATGATCTTGCTACCTTTATCGAGACATCCGACGAATGGATCAAATCTCGCACAGGGATCAGCCAGCGCCATATCAGTCATGTAAATACCTCTGAACTTGCTTCAGTTGCAGCACAACGTGCGCTCGCAGCAGCAGGTATTGATGGCAGTGAAATCGACATGATCATTCTGGCCAGTGCCAGCCCAGACACTTTGATCCCAAATATTGCATCTACTGTACAAGCTAATATTGGCGCCAGTTGTGCTGCATTCGATATCAATGCTGCCTGCAGTGGCTTCTTATACGGCTTAGGTTTAGCCAGCTCACAAATCAAGAGTGGCCAGAGCAAGAAAGTATTAGTCATTGGTGCTGAACGTTTATCTTTCTATTTAGATTGGTCGCGCCGCGAAACCGCAGTGCTATTTGGTGATGGTGCGGGTGCCGTTGTGGTTGAAGCGACAGATGTTGCCGGTGGCGTGCTCGGTTATGAGCTGAATAACGATCCTGAAGGTCGTGATATTCTGAAAGCGGGCTTTGGCACGGCGATGGACAGATTCTCAGCCGACTCATTAGACTTTTTCATTGAATTCGATGGCCAAGAAATCTTCAAGCGTGCGATTAACGGAATGAATAAATTGAGCACTAAAGTGCTTGAAAAATGTGGTGTTGATAAGGATGAAGTGGATCTCGTGATCCCGCATCAAGCCAACGAACGTATTATTGATACCTTAGTTAGCCGAATGAAAATCCCGAAAGAAAAAGCCTTCGTGAACATCGCTAATTATGGCAATACCTCGGCGGCGACGATTCCAATTGCGATTTGTGATGCGTTAGAACAAGGCATTATCAAGCCGAATCAAACCATACTCTCTTGTGCCTTTGGCGCAGGCTTAACCTCTGCCGCACTCTTGCTGCAATGGGGAAATCGCGTCACACCTATCAATATCAGTGATGCCGAGTTACCGCCTTGCGATAAAACAGGCATAGAGTTAGTCAAACGCGCTGTAGATTATTTTTGTAAGCCGTAAACGGTTTTTGCAAAACGATTACATAGTGTTTCACTAAAACAAAAAGCCATCTTAATCGATGGCTTTTTTAGTATATGACTACAGAGCTTATTCATTCAGCTTGCTAATGATCATCTCATCCCAATAGATAGCTTGATTAAAGTGTTCGGCGAGTTTTTGATTTAACTCATTAAAGCCTTTAATCACGCCTTCGCTGCCACTAATACAAGACCAGACAAATCGATGGCAATTATTGTCGAATAAATCGTATTCCCGATACTGATAAATCGCCTGTTCAGCGCGGGGCAACACAGAATCGGCAATAAGAGGCTGATGTTGGTGATTACAGGCAAGATAGATTTGGCTACCGGTCCGTCCCGCTAAAAAACGCTTTACCGATACAGCCCGCACCAGCCCTGAGCCATGTAACTCTACGAGGCAATCATCACCAAGCCAAATACCAGTATGCTCAATCACACCAAAAACATAACAACAGACGATACTGCCTGGGATTGGCGCAACTTGTTTTAATCCCTCTTGCCATTGACTCGGCGGTGCCACCATAGCGCGATTGGCAACGGGGTACTTAGGGGCCTTACCGAGTAATCTGTCACGCTCAAGTTGCTGACGCTTCTCGCGCTCATCGGCCAGCAAAACCGCACCGATTACGGCACCACCCACCCAAAGTAAAGGTAACGGCATCATATTCTCCTACACACTCAAGTTAGTAGAGTGAAGTACAAGTTGGTTGGATTGCCAAATCAACGGCAGGTTGAATTTGAACAGAGGATTAAATGTCAACTGAGTTTAGCTTGTCAGTGATTAACCTAAGATGAAATCAAGGTGAAATCAATCCATCTCAAATGGATTCACTCACCACAAAGAGTGATTTCTGTTAACACTGACTAAGTCGATTTTTGCAATAAATCAGCCACGGTAAGCTTTGCCGCACCGCCCATAGCGGCCATTTGCGCGAGTAATAATTCTCCACAAGCTAAGGCATCGGTCAGCGCGCTATGGGCCGTATAAATGGGTAAACCATAACGTTCGCGACAAGCACCAAGACGCAAGCTCCCCTCTTTAATCACTGAGTGCTCCCGTAGTAAACGGTGCTTTTCAACCATTAAAGTATCAATTGTAGGTAAAACAAGGGCTTGATGATAAATCGTCAATAAATCCTGCTGTAAAAAACGACAATCTAAAGGGGCATGATGTGCCACCAGCACACGGCCATAGGTTTGATTGATAAACCAGCCCATGGCTTCCTCAATGGTGACAGCTTGCACCAAATGATTATCAAGAATGCCGTGGATCGTCGCGCTTTGGCCTACGCTGCCGCGAATTTGCACTAACTTTTGCTCGGCGCGTACCAACGGGATCTCACCGCGCTCAATCGGCACCAATCCAATGCTGAGAATTTGATCTTGCTGCGGATTGAGCCCTGTCATCTCCAAATCCATCGCCGTTAACGGCGCTTCGGATAACGGCATTGCCAGCAGAGGCAACAGCGACTGATAATAGCCTTTAAATAAATGATGTTGGCAACGCAGCGCCCGCCAATTGAGCTGAGTTTTCAGCAACAATGTATTCATATCAAAAGCTTCGCATAAATTTCATCTTCATCCCCGCCTGCGCCTCATGTACGACTTTAAAAGCGTCACGTAACTGATGACGAACCAGCGAAGATAAATGCCCAGGCAGCAAATAATTACTCACCTCTACCCCTTGATTATATTGATAACCTTGGTTCGATAACCGCATATGGGCGATAAACTCGTGGGCATCAGCCAAATTGAGCGCATCTTGTCGATTGAGAATATTCGCATCCATCAAGGCACGAATACGTTTTGCAGTATTCACTTCTTTAATGCCCGCAGACAAGGCATAAACACGGGCAATATCGTTGATCAATGCATTGCCCTTATGTTTCAAATCTATGCCTTTAACTTCGCTACCATCCCGTTCGAGTACAAATTTGCGGAAAAATCCTAGCGGCGGCGACTCCACCAGGGAATTACCTGTCATACCCGCGAGGAAAATATCGTTATCGTGGGTTTGAGCTAAGACTTTATCCTGTAAGGCATCAAAAAGGGTTTGTGGACCGTAAACCGATCGCATATCGAAGAAGATGCTGGCGTGCATTAACGCCTTAGGCTCAGGCGTTATGACCCATTTTTCAAATACCTGTTGCCACTGTTTGAGTGACATCCGCCATTGGGGATTTTGCGCCATAATATTGCCGGGACAAAATTCATAACCGCATTGGTCAAGCCCTGCGCACACGGCATGGGTTAAGGCATCAAAATAACCTTTAGCAAAATCATCCATCTCTTCTGCGACTAACAAGCCATTATCTTGATCTGAACACGCAGCCTGATCTTGTCGTCCCTGCGAGCCAAATGCCAACCAGCAAAAGGCCATGGGCGGTTCACCGAGTAATTGCTGATTGAGCACAATTAATCGCCGCGTCAGCGCATCGGTGACAGAGGTTAACACTCGGCCAATTTCTTCAGCTCTAGCATCGGCACTAATAAGATTTTGCAGCAATAGGGGAATTTGCTTACTGACACCAATTAAACTGGCAAGATCCTGCTGCCGTTCAATCTCACCAATCAACAGTAGCGGTTGTGAGCCCTGCCCGCGCAAGATGTCAGTACTGGTCACCATACCGATAGCTTTATCTTGATCGATAATAGGTAAGTGATGAATGTTATGCTCACTCATCAGCAGCATGGCTTCAAAAATCAATGCATTGGAGGAAATCGAGATAGGTGAAACCGTCATGGCTTGATGCACAGCAACGTTGCCATCAAGCCCTGCAGCTAACACGCGATTACGCAAATCCTTATCGGTTAAGATGCCAACCAATTTATGATTATCCGTCACCAATAAGGACGATACTCGGCGATTTCGCATCAAGAGTGCCGCCTGAGTCACGCTAGCTTGGGCATCAATAACGATGGGAGTGGAAGACATCAAGGTACTTATCCGACTTGTGGTCGTCAGATCCTTTGCCTTAAAGCGAGCCTCATGGCGTAAACGCTTTGCGAAGGCGCGGGTAAAAAACTTATCGAAGTGACGACTCTCACTCCTAAGGCTATCAAACAAGGCTTGGGGCAGATGATAAACTAGACCGTCTTCAAGAATAGCGACTTTATTAACGACTTTTTCCCCTGATAACAAAGTAGAAAAGCCAAAAAACTCACCCTCGCCCACTCTATCCACCAACACGCCGTCAGGATCGCGCACTTCAAAGGCGCCGCTTCGCACCATATACAACTTAGGCGAATTCGCGTCGAAATTAACATAACCAGAGGCCTTGCTGTAATACCCAACAGTAACAGCCTTAGCGCAGCGCACAACAACATCCTCAGGCAGAGCATCAAAGGGCACAAGTCCCTGTAGAAATTGCACTACGGGTTGTAACTCACTGGCATTCATAGGCAACACCTTCTTTAGGCGAATTTTTACTGAGATGTCATCACTATAGCCTGCATTGTCGCTACGCTACATTCGACTAAAGTCAGCCGCAAGCATAATAAAGTGACTCCCCACAGAGTGATAAAGGCAGGCCAAAAGAGGCAGTAAAGAATCCGCCTTCTTAGAAGGCGGCTTTGACTTGCCCCTGGAAGGGGCTATTCCAAGAACCTACATCATCT
>NZ_JADWMP020000041.1:0-10398 GCF_015767295.1 Shewanella sp. DW31 | reverse complement strand
CTTGGAGCATCCAAGGAGGATAGGACGAGCAGTCCTCCTTGGTCGGGTGTGGGGTGAAGCCCCACGACTTTGATTTTGATTAACGCATTCAAACTACAAAAAAGATGGGTACATCACTTCTAAGTCGAACCATCAACTTTTATATAGGCAAAGCTTTACTTGACCTATTCCCCTTTTGAACTGCAAAACCCACTTTGGGGCAAAAGCTTTTAGCCAGATGAACAGTTCAATGGTCGTAAAGATTGGCATTGTGGCAACTGTGACCTTTGGCGGCATGGATGCCGCCGTCGAGCCCTCAGGGATGAGTTTATGGCGTGTCACAGGGGAAACAATGACAATTCATCCTGTACACCTGACGACAAACTTATCTAGTTTTGGGGCAATATCTTTTAGCCTGATGAACAGTTCAGTGGTCGTTAAGATTGCCACTGTTGCAACAGTGATTGTTGGCGGCATGGATGCTCATTCACATCGATGTGATCGCAACATTCGATTCTTGTAATCAAGAGCCATATACAGCAGATTTTGCTGTCGAGCCTATAGGGCTACTTCTTGTGAAATAAAAGGGCGGCGTGTCACTGGGAAGCTGTGGCAATGTATATAACGCAATATACGATTCAGCCGCCTTGCTGATTTAGCTAGAAGATTGGCTTTGATGAGTTCAAACAGTCAGGGTTTTAAACTCATTACTCTTGCAAGTTAGAGACTAAACCGCCCTTCCTGCGGCGACGCCAGATGCCCAGGCCCATTGAAAATTAAACCCACCTAACCAACCACTTACGTCCATGACTTCACCGATAAAGTAGAGTCCTGCGACTTTGCTGGCTTCCATGGTTTTGGATGACAGCTCATTACTATCAATACCACCTAAGGTCACTTCGGCGGTGCGGTAGCCTTCGGTGCCATTCATCAATACTGTCCAGCGATGGAGATCATCCACCAGTTTTGCACGCTCGGCGTGCACCAGTTGATTTAACGCTTTGTTCAACAAGGCTTCATCGAATAGCACTTCGACCAGCCGTTTAGGCAACCATTGGCTGAGGGTGTTGCGCAGGCTTTGTTTTGGATGTGCAGTGAGCTGCTGCTCAAGCAATTGCGCCAAATCCATATTCGGCAAGAGATCGATTTCTATGGTTTCGCCCGCTTTCCAATAGTTGGAAATCTGCAAAATGGCAGGGCCAGATAAGCCGCGGTGGGTAAAGAGTAAGGCTTCGCTGAACGCAGTGCCATCTTTGGCGGTAATGCGGCTCGGAACCGCTATACCCGACAAGGGTTCGAAACGAATTTTATCTTCACTGTGCCATGTAAACGGCACCAGACCCGCGTGAGTTGGCAATACTTTTAGGCCAAACTGCTCGGCCAGTTGATAGCCGTAAGGCGTGGCGCCGAGTTTAGGCATGGATAAGCCGCCAGTGGCGATAACCAGTGAGTCGCAGCTCAGTTCGCCGTTAGAGGTGTTGAGCTCAAAGCGCCCAGCCTCCGTCTTTTTAACGGCCAGAATATCGGTACGCAGCTTGATCGTCACGCCCGCCCATTCACACTCGGTCAATAGCATAGTGACAATCTCTTTGGCCGAGTCATTGCAGAACAGTTGGCCGTGATCACGTTCGTGGTATTCAATGCCGTGACGCTCGACCATTTCAATAAACTGCTGCGACGGATAACGCGCGAGTGCCGATTTAACAAAGTGAGGATTACCACAGAGGAAATTAGCGGGCTCGACTTTAAGGTTAGTGAAGTTACAACGCCCGCCGCCGCTGATGAGGATTTTACGCCCAGCTTGCTTGGCATTGTCGAGTACGAGTACATCACGGCCTCGGTAACCCGCGGTCGCTGCACACATCAATCCCGCGGCGCCGGCTCCGATAATAATGACATCATGATGTTTCACGCTCTTACTCCACACAGATAAATTGATTGGTATTGACTGCCAACGGGCAATTTGCTGACTCGCGAACCTTTAGCAAGCAAATCATGCAACAGCTAAACGGAGCAAAGATAAGCTCAAACGCTAGGCACAAAAAAGGGCGCTATTTTAGCACCCTTTCCTTTATTCGGCATTACAGCATCATCACGGCTCGCGGTTTATTGCGTAGGCGTTTCTGATTTCTTTTCTCTGCTGAGCAGCTCTTTAGCAGCATCGACCGGCGCTTTGCCTTGATACAAGACTTGGTAAATCTGCTCAGTGATCGGCATTTCAACCCCGAGGCGTTTCGCAAGTGTAAACACTTCTTTGGTATTGCGATAACCTTCAACCACTTGGCCGATTTCAGCCTGTGCAGTCATCACATCACAGCCTTTACCTAAGGCTAAACCGAAACGACGGTTACGGGATTGGTTGTCGGTACAGGTCAACACTAAGTCGCCTAACCCCGCCATGCCCATAAAGGTGGCCGCATTGGCACCTAAGGCTTCGCCTAAACGCGTCAATTCGACTAAACCACGGGTAATCAAGGCCGTTCTGGCATTCGCACCAAAGCCGATACCGTCGGACATGCCCGCGCCAATCGCGATCACGTTCTTTACCGCGCCGCCAAGTTGCAGTCCGGTAAAGTCGTCATTGGCGTAAACCCTCAAACGTTTAGGGCTGTGTAACAGCTCAACGAGATCATTAGTGAACGTAGGACAAGTGCCCGCAACCGAAATGGCCGTAGGTAAACCCATGGCGAGTTCTTTCGCAAAGGTCGGCCCAGATAACACCGCAAGCGGATATTGCTCACCTAACACATCACGGGCCACATCTTGCAGCAAACGTCCGGTTTCAGGCTCGAGCCCTTTCGTTGCCCATACGATGCGCGCATCGCTACGGAGTAACGGTTTAGCTTGCTCAAGCACAGTACCAAACACATGGCTTGGCACGACCACTAACACATTGTTGCTGGCGGCTAAGGCTTTAGCTAAATCGGCTTCGATCTGTAAACAATCAGGAAACGCAATACCAGGCAAAAAAGCTTGGTTGCACTTGTCTTGAGCGAGCGTTTGCATGTGGACAGGATCGTGTCCCCATAACAAGGTCTTATGACCGTTGCTGGCTAAAGAAATGGCAAGGGCGGAGCCATAAGAGCCCGCCCCTAATACCGTGATATCGGCAGAGTTTTTCATGTAATTAAGCGTTAGCTTCTTCGGCAGCTGGTGCAGTCGCAGCAGCTTGACGTTGTTGCACGTATTGGGCAAACAGCGCGTCGAAGTTAACAGGTGCTAAGTTCAGTTGTGGGAAAGTACCACGACCAACTAAGCTGCCCACGGTTTCGCGAGCATATGGGAATAGGATGTTAGGGCAGTATGCACCTAATGAATGGGCCAATTGTGGCTCAGTCAGACCAGTGATAGAGAAGATACCGGCTTGTTGTACTTCACATAGGAAAGCGGTATCGCCACCGTTTTGTGCAGTCACAGTTAAAGACAGGACAACTTCATACACATCATCAGCTAATTTAGCGCTGCGCGTGTCTAAATCTAACTTAACTTCTGGGTTCCATTCTTTTTGGAATACCGCTGGGCTGTTAGGCGTTTCGAAAGACACATCTTTAGTGTAAACACGTTGGATGTTGAATTGTGGGGCTTGTTGTTCGTTGTTTGCTACTTCAGCCATAATTTCCTACCTATCCTATCAATGTTGTATCGGCTTTTCGTTGAAAGCCAATTATTATTTGAAAGCCAATTACTATTTGAACGTAAATTGGCTCGGGGCTTATGTTACTCAAGGCCTATATCAGATCTCGGTATCATCCCAAATTGTACCCATATTCGGGTATCGATCGAACCAGTCTAAAAACTTACATTAAGCCCTTAGCGACCGTAGGATCAGTATGCCAAACAATGATGACTTTATTACTGCACTATCCAGTGGATTGAGTGCAGCTTAAATCATAACTGCCGCCGACAACTTATCTTTTGCTTTTTGAAACAGGCATATTTGCTGCCTGCCATTCACCCATACCACCTTTCAAGTTGTACAGGTTTTCAAAACCTTGCTTACTCAAAAGCTGAGCGGCTTGAGACGAGGTCATGCCAGCATTGCATACCAATATAATGGGACTCGCTTTATACTTTTCAAGGGCAGATATCTGATTATTTTTAATATCTGCTAGCGTAACGTTAATTGCATCAACAATATGGCCCTTGCGGAACTCATCACTTGAGCGCACATCAACGACTTTAGCGTCCTGTCTATTCACCATAATCGTTAATTCTTGATGAGAAATACTTTTGATTTTTGACATGCTCGATTTGATGATACTCGCGACAAGCACAACAAATAATCCCACCCAAGCCAGACTGAGCATTGAGTGAGCTTTAAAAAATTCGATATATTCTTGCATGATGATTGCCCGCATAAATGGCGAAAATTCGATAAGGGCACAGAGTATACCGATTGCCTTGGCAGAATGCAGCAGTTTAGTCACAGTTCGAGATCGCACTTTTAGTGCAATTGACTCTGTACTTGTCACAAGCCACTCACAGAATCGGGCGAATTAGTGATTCGATGACCTTAATCGGGGTAAAGCGCTTTTTCATACCCCGCTAACGTAGTAATATTTGACCAATTTCAGATTTCTATCGCTTCTATAAAACTTAAAGGTATCACTATGACGACAGCTAAACGTCCGCTCGCGTTGTTGATCCTCGATGGCTGGGGCTACCGTGAAAACACGCATAATAATGCGATTTTCCACGCCAAGACTCCGGTACTCGACCGTCTCAACGCTAAATATCCCCATAGTTTGATTTCAGGTTCTGGCTTAGATGTTGGCTTACCTGATGGCCAGATGGGAAATTCTGAAGTTGGCCATATTAACTTAGGCTCTGGCCGTGTGGTTTATCAAGAACTCACTCGTATCAGTAAAGCCATTGCAGATCATGAGTTTGAAAAAAATCCTGCGCTATGTGATGCGGTAGACTCAGCCATCAAAGCTGGCGGAGCAGTGCACATTATGGGCTTGCTTTCCCCCGGTGGCGTCCACAGCCATGAAGAGCATATCGAAGCTATGTGCCGTATGGCCGTTGCGCGCGGTGCAACTCAGGTTTATCTGCACGCTTTCCTCGACGGCCGCGATACGCCACCGCGTAGCGCTAAGGGTAGCCTGAGTCATTTTGATGATCTGTTTACTACATTAGGCCATGGCCGTATCGCCTCGATGATTGGTCGTTACTTTGCTATGGACAGGGATAATCGTTGGGATCGCGTGTCACAAGCCTACGATTTAATCACCCAAGGCAAATCAAAATTCCAATACGACAATGCCGTTACAGCATTGGAAGCGGCTTACGAACGTAACGAAAACGACGAATTCGTTTCTTCATCGGCGATCACAGATGCCAACGGTCAAGTTGCAACCTTAAAAGACGGCGATGCCCTGATTTTTATGAACTTCCGTGCTGACCGCGCCCGTCAAATCACCCGTAGCTTTATTCACCCAGACTTCGATGGTTTCGAACGCGCTGTTATGCCGAAAATGCACTTCGTCACTTTGACTGAGTATGCTGGCGACATCACAGCACCTATCGCTTATCCATCTGAAAACTTAGTGAATACCTTAGGTGAAGTGCTGCAGAAACAAGGTCGTACTCAGCTACGTATCTCTGAAACTGAGAAATACGCCCATGTAACTTTCTTCTTTAACGGCGGTAAAGAAGAGCCATTCGAGGGAGAAGATCGCATCCTAATCAACTCGCCTAAAGTGGCAACTTACGATCTACAGCCTGAGATGAGTTCAGCAGAGCTGACTGACAAGTTAGTCGCAGCAATTGAATCAACTAAGTACGACGTGATCATCTGTAACTACCCCAATGGTGACATGGTTGGCCACACAGGTAATTTCGATGCCGCCGTTAAAGCTTGTGAAGCTGTCGACGCTTGTATCGGCCGTGTGGTTGATGCGCTGGCGAAAGTGGGCGGAGAATGTATTATTACCGCCGACCACGGCAATGCCGAGCAAATGACCGACGAAACCACAGGTCAGGCTCACACGGCCCACACCAGTGAACTCGTGCCTTTCGTCTTTGTTGGACGCGATGCGACCATAGATGAAGGTGGTAAACTCAGCGATGTTGCACCAACCATCTTGACCTTGATCGGCGAAGCCATTCCAGCTGAGATGACGGGCAAACCCTTAATCCACATAAAAGAGTAACCGTTACCTAGTGAGCACTCGACTCCTTGTTAAAGCCAGCATTATTGCTGGCTTTATGATGTTATCTTTCTCGGCACACGCTTCTGATTTGGAGAAGCGTAAGTCCGAGTTAAAATCAATCCAAACGCAAATAAATCAACAACAAAGCGCATTAAAAACCACCAGTAAACAAAGAGAAAAACTGCTGTCATTGCTGCGTAGCGATGAAGAAGCGATTGCGTCAGCGGCCAAAAAAGTCAACAGCACCAAAAATAGCTTAGCGCAAATCGACACTAAACTTGCCGAGCTAAAACAACGTCAAGATGAGTTAGAAACGCTTAAGGTGACTCAACAACAAACACTGTCGAAACAGCTGTCGAGCGCCTATCTTGCCGGTAATCACGATTACACTAAGATGATGCTTAATCAGCAAAGTCCCGCCACTATCGAGCGTATGTTGGCTTATTACCAATACCTCAATAAAGCGCGGATGAAGTCGATCAACGAATTAAAGCAAACCTTGACCGAGCTAGATGAGATCAAGGTGTCGCAAACGAGTAAGCAAAAGCAATTAACCAAACTCGTGGCCGAACAACAAGTACAAGCTAAACGTTTGAGCCAAGAGCAAGATCAGCGTCAACTGACCATCAAAGAGCTGCAACGCACCTTAAATTCTAAGGGTGCAGAGCTTGAGCAGTTGCAAATTGAAGAGGCCAGCTTAAAGCGCGTCGTTGAACAAGCGCTGCGGGCCATGAAAGATAATCCCTCGATGGAAGGCTTTGGTAAACAAAGTGGCAAACTTAAATGGCCGACAAAAGGTCGTGTGAGTGCTAGCTTTGGTAGCCAACGTTCCGGTCAAGTAGTGTGGAAAGGCACTATGTTGTCTGCACCAGAAGGGCAAAATATTCGAGCTGTTTCAGGTGGTAAAGTCATTTATGCCGACTGGTTACGCGGTTTTGGTCTTGTTATGGTCATCGATCACGGTAAAGGTTATATGAGTCTTTACGGTCATGCTCAAACCCTACTAAAAAGCCCTGGTGAGATGGTAAAAAGCGGTGAAGCGATTGCTTTAGTCGGACGTTCAGGTGGACAGAGCGAGCCTGGCCTATACTTTGAAATAAGGCACAAAGGGCAAGCCGTCGATCCAGCGAAATACTGTCGCTAATCATAACGGTCCCCTTATCACAGGGGACCGTTATGAAATACATGATCCGCTATATCAGTTGCGTTGGATTAGGTCTCACTTTAGGCCTATCCATCAGCCTCTCCAGCCAAGAGAATGCTAAATCCTACCGCGACAACTTTGACTATCCATTACTACAAGATGTACTTGAAACGGTTGAAACTTACTATATCAAAACCGTTCCCAAAGAAGAGCTAGTGCAGGCCGCCATCAAAGGCATTTTTGAACATCTCGACCCCTATTCCAGCTTCTTGAATCATCAAGAATTACTCGATCTTAAAGATTCTAATCGCGGTGAGTATTTTGGTTTCGGTTTCGAAGTCGCGGCCAAAAAAGACCACATCAGCATCATAGCCCCCTTTGCCCATTCTCCCGCAGAGCAAGCGGGAATACGTGCGGGCGATATTATTATTAAACTTAACGACACCCTGGCGACTGAAACGAATCTAGCCGATATCCTTACTGAAATAAAAAGACATAGTCTCAATAATCAGAGTATTAACTTAGAGCTAAAACACAGTAATGACGATGCCACCTTTAAAGTGTCACTCAAGCCAAGCAATATCACTATAGAGTCTGTAAGTACTCAACTGCTTGATGGCAATATTGGCTATGTCAGATTAAGCAACTTCCAAGAAAACTCTACCGAAGATATGGTGCGCTCGCTCAGCCAATGGCAAAACAAACCGCTCACAGGACTTATCTTAGATCTACGTAATAATCCCGGCGGCCTACTCGACCAAGCGGTTAAAATTGCGGATCTCTTTCTCGCCAAAGGACGCATAGTCTCGACCTCTGGCCGCTTCTTCGACGCCAACTCTGACTACTATGCCTCACCGCAAACCATGCTGACTAACGTGCCTATGCTAGTGTTAATCAACAAAGGCTCGGCCTCTGCATCCGAAGTTCTCGCCGCCGCATTACAAGAAAATGGTCGTGCCAAACTCTTAGGTGAAACCAGTTTTGGCAAAGGTACAGTACAAAGCCTGATCCCCATCTTAGAAGATGGTAACGCGATTAAACTCACAATTGCCCAGTACAATACTCCTAGAGGTGAAAACATTCACAACATAGGGATCATCCCTGACATAAAAATTGCCGCCGAAACTGGTCCCAGCGTCGATAATTTAGCTATAATCGACGCCCTATCAGCACATGCATCACTGGCCCAAGATCATCAAGTGACCTCTGCCATTGCATGGATACAGCACCATGACGAATAAGAAGAAATTGTGCGCTTACTTTATTCCTTGGCCCTATTGGCCCTAAGCATTTCTCAAAGCTATGCTGCCCAGCTTGCACTCATTATTGATGACATAGGTTATCGTCATACAGATAAAGCCGTACTGGCACTGCCCAATACAGTAACACTCGCTGTATTACCTCATACCCCACTTGGCAAAGAACTCGCTAACGCAGGACACCAAAAAGGCCACGAAATTATGCTACATCTTCCCATGCAGGCGCTTAATGGTAAGACATTAGGGCTGGGGGGGTTAACCAATACGATGACTGAGGCACAAATTCGCACCAGTGTTATTGATGCAATTAACAGCGTTCCCTTTGCCAAAGGTGCCAATAACCACATGGGGAGTCTATTAACTCAACTGGACGATCCCATGCTCTGGGTCATGGAAACACTCAAACAAAAGCAGCTGTATTTTGTCGATAGTATGACAACACGATTCACTAAGGCTGGGGATAACGCAGATAAGCTAGGCATTCCTTTACTAAAACGCCAACTGTTTCTAGACAATGATACTAGTGCCAATGCACTCGAGAAACAATTTAACTTAATGATAAGTCAGGCACATACCCAAGGTAGCTTGGTGGCGATTGCCCATCCTTATCCGGAAACTATGCGCTTCTTGGAGGCTAACCTACACAGACTTAAAACCGAGGGGATTGATCTGGTGCCAGCATCGAGTTTGCTCCCCATCGGTATTGCACTTAAAAGTGGTACTAATCCAGTTGCAGTACTGAAATAGAAAAGTCTGGCAGCAAGGCGACTAACTCGTCACGGTTACTCACAATATCCAGCAAAGTATATTGATCCAGCACATTCAAATAAGCTTCAACAGCCTGGGCTAACACGCCTTTAAGCTTACAGGCTGGTGTAAATCGGCAGTAAGGTTTGCTGCAATCAATCGGTGCGAGTGAGTTTTCTAACACTCGAACTAACTGGCCTAGGTTAATCTCACTCGCAGGCTTACCCAAACGGAAACCACCCATCTTACCGCGGATGGTTTCAAGGTAACCCATCTTGCCTAAATGATGCACTATCTTAGAGACATGATTTGGTGACAGATCAAACACCTGCGTAATTTCAGCAATCCTAAATAAAGTTGTTCTATCTGGCTGAACCGCTAAATACATCAGGGTACGAACGCCAAAATCGGTATAACGAGTTAACTGCATATTTCACCTGTCAGCGATAAACTTAATGAGAGGTCTGAGATTCGAGTTGGGTAATCAACCAAAGCGCCTCTTCGTTCGAATGACCACAAACATCTTCAGATGCATCGAAATCACTACAAACCGCAGGACGATCAGGCGAGCCGAAAATCAAACATAAATTGGCATCGCTCAATTGCACACAACGCTCACCCGCCGCCTTACCCTTTGGCATACCCGGAATACTGCTGCTTATTGAAGGCGCAATACAACAAGCACCACACCCAAGACGACAATTCATTTTCGTTACTCATGAAAGACATAAAGCATTATACCGTTTAATTTGTCCGAGATCAGTGTCACAGGTCAATACTGCCAAGTCGCGCACAGGAGGTTTTCAGAACGTGAAAGAAACACTATCAATAAAGTGGAATAAAGATCGGCAAAAAAGTAGGTTTTGATTTTTAACATTGAAGCGAAAGCTTCATATTCTGATAAGGATTTCATCTACATGATGGCCGAGTATGAGGATAACCACATGCTTCGAGCCCGAAGCATTAGCGTCACTGACACGAATTATCCGCGACGCCATAACGAAAAAAGCCTCATCTTTCGATGAGGCTTATCTCTTAATGTTGGCGGAGCGGACGGGACTCGAACCCGCGACCCCCGGCGTGACAGGCCGGTATTCTAACCAACTGAACTACC
>NZ_JADWMP020000040.1:0-16771 GCF_015767295.1 Shewanella sp. DW31 | reverse complement strand
GGAGCGACATATCGGGTTCGAACCGATGACCTATACCTTGGCAAGGTATCGCTCTACCAACTGAGCTAATGTCGCATCTTGTTTTACTATTAACTCAGATAAACAAAGCATTTCACTTTATTACCTAGCTAATATCAAACATCAATATTGGGTAACGTTAAGACTTTGTTCGCACATTGCCTCTTGTCTACGGGGTGGCATTCTACCGATTTACCACCCAGTGTCAACCGCTGTTTTATCGATAACTTACTGCTTGCACACTAAATAATCTCTTTGATTTTTTATTGCACTATTCAGCGGTAAGATCTTTCCAAGCGGCTAAAATGTAACTCATCATTGACCAAAACGTTAATACAGCGGCGATATATAACAGTACAAATGCGGCATTAGTCATTAAAGGATTGTATTGCCAAATCAGCCCAATAATTGCCACCATTTGCGCAGCCGTCTTATATTTACCAATCCAAGAAACGGCGACAGTACCACGTTTACCAATTTCAGCCATCCATTCCCTCAACGCTGAAATGACAATCTCACGACCAATCATAAACAGGGCGGGCAATGTCAGCCAGATATTCGCGTATTGATCGACCAACAAAACTAAAGCTGTAATCACCATCAACTTATCAGCGACTGGGTCAAGAAAAGCGCCAAAACGAGTTAATTGTTTCAATTTACGGGCAGCATAACCATCTAATGCATCCGTTAACGCCGCGAGCCAAAAGGTAAATGCGGCAACAAAAGGGGTCCAGTCATAGGGTAAATAAAACAGCACCACAAAAATGGGCAGTAAAAAAAGCCTGAAAAGAGTTAATGCTATAGGTAAGTTAAACGGCATGATCAAACCAGTTAGTCAAAAGCAGCGCCAATCTTGCCTTAATTTTATCACCCTCGCAATGCATCATGAATGGTTTGTGCCATTTCTATGCTGATCCCTGGTACTTTGACTAATTCCGCCACACTTGCCCCTTTCACTTCCTGCAAGCCTCCTAAATGCTGTAACAAAGCTTTACGACGTTTAGGACCAATACCAGGAATAGATTCCAGTGTTGAAGTATTACGGGTTTTCTGGCGACGGTTACGGTGGCCAGTGATTGCAAATCGATGGGATTCATCACGAATATGTTGGATAAGGTGTAGTGCTGGCGAATCCCCTTCGAGGGAAAAGCTGGTTTCGGTATCCCCTAGGATCAAGGTTTCAAGCCCAGGTTTACGGCCCTCACCTTTCGCCACCCCAATAAGCTGCGGTGCTTTATCTAAATGGACAAACTTTTCATCTACTATCTTTTGGGCAATACGCAACTGCCCGAGTCCACCATCGATAAACAGAATGTCAGGGATTTTACCGCCTGCCTCAATCTTATCGAAACGGCGACTTACCGCTTGCTTCATTGCCGCATAATCATCACCCAGTGTAATACCATCAATATTATAACGACGATACTCGCCTTTATGCGGCCCTTCTCGATTAAACACCACACAGGAGGCAACGGTGCTCTCTCCCATGGTATGACTGATATCGAAACATTCCATTCGCTGGATAGGCCCACTCAACTCTAAGATTTCTTCGAGTAACACAAAACGCTGTTCGACGGTGTTCTTATGGGACAGGCGCGTAACCACTGCATTCGTCGCATTGGTCACGGCTAAACGTAAGAAGCTCGCCCTGTCGGCGCGAACATTGGTCTTAATCGAAAACTTTTTATCTAGCGCCTCTGAAATCGCCGCTTCAAGTTCATGTAATTCTTCAAAATTATGGCTAATCACCACTTCTTTTGGAATCGTGCGTTGAATATCTGCATTTAAATAAAACTGTAGGATAAAGGAGCGTAGCACCTCATCCATATCAGTTTGGGCTGGTACTGAAGGATAATAACTACGACTGCCAAAAATTTTACCTTCGCGGATAAATAGCAGGTGGAAACAGGCGATGCCCGACGCATAATGCACTCCAATAACATCCATATCGCCTTTATTATTAGAGACTTCCTGTTGCTCGGCAACTTTACGCAGTGCCATGATCTGATCGCGAAATCGTGCAGCCTGTTCATAGGCTTGCTGCTCGGCCGCAAGTTCCATTTTATCAACCAAGGCGCTGA
Organism: Shewanella sp. DW31; assembly: GCF_015767295.1. Classification (NCBI taxonomy): domain Bacteria; kingdom Pseudomonadati; phylum Pseudomonadota; class Gammaproteobacteria; order Alteromonadales; family Shewanellaceae; genus Shewanella; species Shewanella sp. DW31. The sequence continues at coordinate 14,672 of NZ_JADWMP020000040.1, read as the reverse complement.
TCACTTGCTGATCTTTCCCCTTTAAAAACAGGCTAGCTAATTTTACTTGCTCATCATAATCAGCGTTACTGACTTTGCCCACGCAGGGCGCGCTACAGCGAGACAGTTGATATTGCAAACAGGGGCGTGAGCGTGATTTGTAGTAAAGATCGTCACATTGACGAATAGGAAACAGCTTCTGCATCAAATGCAGGCTTTCACGCACAGCACCGCCATTGGGATAAGGACCAAAATAGTGGCCTTTTTCCCGCTGCGGACCACGATGATAGGCAAGCCTTGGGTGCTCATGCTGGCTTAATAAGATGTAAGGGTAAGATTTGTCATCACGCAACAACACATTGTATTTTGGCATGTATTGCTTGATGTAATCATTCTCAAGCAACAGAGCATCTGTTTCACTGTGGGTCAGCGTCACATCAATATGGTGAATATGTGAAACTAAGGCTTGGGTCTTAACATTACCGAGGTTTTTACGAAAATACGAGCTGAGCCGTTTTTTAAGATCTTTGGCTTTACCCACATAAATGACGTCATTTTTGACGTCATACATGCGATAAACCCCAGCGGAGGATGAAACAGTACGTAAGAAACTTTGGGCGTTAAATTCATTAGACATCATTCACACCCACAGTTTTGGAGACTTAACACAAACAACATAGGAACATATAACCCAAGAACTCGCTAGATTAAAGTCATCGACCAACGCAATCCACTTTCCATTAAAAATGGCCAGCATCCAACATCTTATAGCGAATAGCTAACCGCGTTAGTTCGACATCACCACTGATCCCCAGCTTAGCAAATAAACGATAACGGTAACTGTTAACGGTTTTAGGACTTAAGTTCAGTTGCTCAGAAATATCGTTAACCTTCTCGCCATTGGTGATCATCAACATGATCTGTAACTCGCGCTCGGACAAAGACTTAAACGGGTTTTCATCGGCAGGATTAAACTGACTCAGCGCCATCTGTTGGGCAATTTCTGGGGACAAATAACGTTGTCCGCGAGAGACCTGACGTATCGCTTGCAGTACTTCCGGCGGCGTCGCTCCTTTTGTTAAATAGCCCGAAGCACCAGCTTGCATCACCTTACTTGGGAAAGGATCTTCCGTGTGTACAGTTAATACAATAATTTTTGCATGGGGTTGATATCGTAAAATTTTTCGAGTGGCTTCCAATCCGCCCATCCCAGGCATATTCATATCCATTAAGATCACATCCGCTTCATTTTGGCGAGCCCACTGCACCGCAGTCTCACCATCAGGGGCTTCGCCCACGACTTTGATCCCACGTTCATCTTCCAAGATGCGGCGGATCCCAGTTCTCACAAGCTCATGATCGTCAACCAAATATATCGAAATCAACTTAACCCACCTTTTACAATTTACAGCTCGATCCGTGTGTTAAACAAAGCAACATGGCAAACGGATAACGAGTTCATAGGGCTAATTTAGCCCAACAACCCCATTTCGCAAAGCATAAATTCAACATTGTTAACTAGATGATATTTAAAGGAAGGATTCCAGAATAGCATACCAATAAAAAGCGTTTAAAAACGAAGCAATAACCCCAGAATGACCAGCCTAAAATCCCTGTTAAATCGATATCAAAATATCCAGCAAATATAGGCAATTTTTCAGTTCAAGAAAAACAAAAGGCCATCATTACTGATAGCCTTTCACGTGAAAATAGCAGAAGAGATACGCTTAGAATCAGGAACCTAAGGTTTTTAAATAGCTTAAATGCAAAAAGGCGTAGGAGCTGCGCTTAGAATGGAGAACCCTAGTTCAAATTTCACACACAAAAAAGGCCATGAATAAACATGGCCTTTTTTGTAAAATATGGCGGAGGAGCAGGGATTTGAACCCTGGGTGGGCTATAAACCCACGCCGGTTTTCAAGACCGGTGCATTAAACCACTCTGCCACCCCTCCGAACGAGCGAGATAATAGCTATCTCTGTCGCCACTGTAAACTTAAATTTATGGTTAATAGTGTTGATTGACTATTTCATATTCACTTAAATCGAAAGCCGTGAACAACAAAGTGCTTAGGATGAGAAAACTGAAATAAAAATTGCACAAACAAAAAAGGCCATCATTGCTGATAGCCTTTCCCGTAAATATGGCACAGAAGCTGCGCTTCAAATCAGGAACCTAAGGGCTCAAACGGTATGAATGCAAAATGCCGCTAATTGCTTAGCGGTATTTTGACTAAATATGGCGGAGGAGCAGGGATTTGAACCCTGGGTGAGCTATAAACCCACGCCGGTTTTCAAGACCGGTGCATTAAACCACTCTGCCACCCCTCCGAACGAGCGAGATAATAGCTATCAACTACTCTGCTGTAAACCCTTAATTTAAAGAAGCAATCTACATGGTCAATCTACATCCAATCCGCTTAAAAATATCGCGTTATTCAACTTATCTTTGACACCCTTGTCAGTTGAAGCGCCATTTTAAGGTGGCACACTTCACACTATATTAAGACTAAGCTCGATTGATATTGATTAAACGGTCAGATAGTTTCTGCATCTCAAGGCTTAACACATCAAGCGCCGTTGCATCGAGAGAGTTATCTTCACTGATGCTATTTATTCGCACCGCCAACTCATTAATTTCTTGAGTGACTTGGCTTTGCTGCTGAGCAGCTAACGCGATTTGTTGGGCACGCTGTGAAATATCATCGAAACTTTGTACGGTACTCGATAGAGAATTGGCAGCGCCCTCAGCCTCCGCAACCGCATGGACAGTGCGGGACTCCCCTGCTTGCATTGCTTGCACAGCGAGCCGCGAAGCCGATTGCAAAGCGTTAATCATGGTACTAATTTCGTTGGCCGAATCTTGAGTACGCCCCGCAAGGGTTCGAACTTCATCAGCAACGACTGCAAAACCGCGGCCCTGATCGCCCGCTCTAGCCGCCTCAATTGCCGCATTGAGAGCGAGCAAATTAGTCTGCTCAGAAATCGCCTTAATCACATCTAATACAGCGCCCACCTTTTGACTGTCTTGGGCCAATTGGGATATCACCTTAGTTGCGTTGGCAATTTCTCCTGATAATGCCTCGATGGAAGTATTGCTGGCTGCAACACGGGTTTGCCCTTCTCGCACTACAATCAAAGACGATTGCGCAGTTGCAGCACAATCATTGGTATTATTCGCAACTTCCATAGCGCTTGAAGACATTTGCGTTATCGCAGCGGCTAATTGTGCACTCTCCAGCCGCTGTTGCTCTGCGCGCTGAGCTAACTTACGGCTAAGTCCACTTAATTGCGTTGCCTCAAATTGAATTTTCTTCGCTTCTTGAGTGATCAGATCTAACATTGCCCTTAACGTCCCTGCATAGGTGTTTACGGCTCGGCGCAAAGCGCCAATCTCATCATCCCGCTGAATTTGCAGCTCGACATTGGCGCCCAAATTACCGCTCCCAAGGGAAGCAATTTGATCTGTGGTTTCCTCAAGTTGCGCCAACAGTTTTTTACCCGACAACCAAGCCAAATAAAGTAAAATGGCGAGCAAGGGCAATAAAAACAACAAAATATCAAAGGTCAGCTCACGGGCAAGCCCTGTGACTCGCGTCTTAGGCGTCACAAGGCCAATAACCCATCCGGTATCAGGCATCACAAAAAGACTCACCTCACTCGCCTGATTAAGTCTGCCATCCTTATTTAAGCTTACAGACACCACTTTGTTGATTGAGGTTTGCTTAAGTGCAGCTTCAACGGGGGAGAGCCAAGGTAACTGCCCGACGAGATCCGTAAAACGTAACATAGTGTCGGACTTATTCGTTTCAGGAAAATGTAAGATATTACCCGCTTGGTCTAAAGCGAAAGCATAACCGTCAGTTACATTGCCATGTTCTGTTAAAAATTTGGCTAAATCATCAAGTTTTAAATCTATCGTTGCGACCCCAGCAAATGTCCCCGTGAGACGATATGGCACACTACATGTCACCATAGCCACCTTTGTAACCGGATCTTGATAAGCCTCTGACCATAAACATTGAGATACTGAGCTAGTCCGCGCGCCCGTATACCAAGGATCATTATGATACCCAGGGCCAGATGGCGCATTATAGTCATCCGAATAAGCCAGTAGATTATCGCTACCACGGGCCCAGAAAAAACTGTGGCGGACACTCCCAGCAACGAATTTATCTGGCTCAGGCCAGATCCCACCGCCAGCAATAGTGAGATCGCCATTGTTATCAATTAGATTAGGTAAAGAATTAAGATAAAGAGCTTGCTCGTGGGGCAACACTTCGGCGAGGTGTGCAAGGCTTAAAGTAATCCCCTCAATGCTTGCCAACTTAAGGGCGAGTTGCCTCACTATACTGCTACCGGTTTGCTCAATTAACTCTTGACTCGCCGCCACCACTCGAGGCTGCCCTCGAAGTGACATCACACCAAAAACCGCGAGCCCGGTCAGTAGAAGCAACACTACGCTGCCCATTGTGAGCCGCTGCGAAATACGTGTAGGTAACAACATAGCTTTCTCTACTTAAAATAAGTCACCCAGATGGGAGAATTGTTCGGCCGTATGGTCCAAGACTGTCGAGAATCATACGTCGCACCATCCTAGTGCAAATTTTAAAGGCCATAAAAACCATTAACTTGGCCACAAACTTAGTGTAGACCATAAACGAGAAGCGCGGATAAAAAAGCCCATTAATCAGTAGCAGTCACTGATATCAGAATGAAGAATCTAGGGTTAACACAATGAACAATCATGACAGATAGTCTTTCCCTAAAGCATGGCACTGACGCCACGTTTAGGGGCAAAACCTAAGAGCGGAAATAGCACAAATGCAAAAAGCCGCTAATTGCTTAGCAGCATTTTGACTAAATATGGCGGAGGAGCTGAACTTAGAATGAGGAACCTTGGTTCAAATTGCACAAACAAAAAAGGCCATCATTACTGATGGCCTTTCTCGTAAATATGGCGGAGGAGCAGGGATTTGAACCCTGGGTGGGCTATAAACCCACGCCGGTTTTCAAGACCGGTGCATTAAACCACTCTGCCACCCCTCCGAACGCCGAAAATAATATAAGTATACCGCTAACTTGTAAACCTCAATTTTTAAATATCGAGTCAAATGCTCAACTTATGTTCACCCCGATGTTTTTTACAACAAATACATGCCCAATTTCAAGGAATAATCGAGTAAACAGAGGTAAAAACACCTATACAGTGAGAGACTTGTCGTCTTGGTATGGTAAAATCACTGCAACTTTTCACGGTAAATGCTTATATGAATTCACTCTTGATACCCACGTCTTCACTCGCACCTGAATTTAGCCTGCCAACCCTTCCCGAAACGGCTGACAATCTAAGCGCATTACTCTTAGGACAAGAGCGTGCTGTGGATGCGTTTAAACTCCACCAAGCTATTGTCGATCAGCACTTGTATCTAGCTGATTTCCCGAGCATTGACCGCCAATTAATGATCCAAGCCTGTATTGATAGCCTAGCGCCGTTATCTCCAGCTTATTTAGTGGCAACACGCCCGACTGACAAAGCGGCAACATTTCAGTGGCAATCAGAGAAACCACAGGAAAATCAGGTCAGTATTGCCGAAAAAACGACTCGCTATCGCTACCTCAGTGGTAATATTCGCCGTGTAGACCTCATTGGCCGTATGGCACAAACAGGAACAACAAGCCAGTATCAAGCTGGTGCTCTGGCCGAATGTCATTATGTATTCATTTGCGCCGAGTCACTTTGGAAACGTGAAGGTTTATGGGAATTAGTGATGCAAATCCTAACCCATAAAGCGTATCAGATTAGCAATAACTTAAGTCCTATCCCGCTCAATTGTAAAATTGTCCTTATCGGTGCAGGAATGATTTATAGCCAAGTCAGAACTGAGGATTGGCAATTTCAACGTCACTTCACCCTACTAGCAGAACTCGCTAGCGAAATCGACTTGGTCCGTTATACAGAGTCACAATACGTCGCATGGTTGCAAGCGGTTGCACAAAGTGTCGAGGTCACTCTAGAACAATCAAGCCTAGCGCCACTTTTTCGTTATAGTGCACGGTTAACCGAACATCAGCGCCGCCTCAGTTTGTCTATGCTCGAGTTTGCCCAACTGATGGTACAAGCTAAAGCCTATTGTGGTAAACCGAGTATCAATGCGAGCAGTATTGAGCTCGCGTTAGCCCAAGCCAACTATCGTCATAACAGCTCGGAAGAATATTCAGGTCAAAGCTTCGATGACAACTTCATAAATCTGCCAACTTCGGGTGCTATGGTTGGTCAGATCAATGGTTTAACTGTCATTGATGCCATCGATTACAGTTATGGTGAGCCTGCGCGGATCACGGCATCTGTTCACTATGGTGATGGTGAAGTCGCCGATATCGAAAGAAAATCTGAACTTGGTGGCAATATACATGCCAAAGGAATGATGATCCTTTCTGCCTGCTTGTACCGTATCTTTGGGCGAGATGCACCATTACACCTAAATGCCAATATCGTTTTCGAGCAATCCTATCAAGAAATTGATGGTGATAGCGCATCACTCGCCGAATACTGCTGTTTGATGTCAGCGATTGCTGAACAACCCATTATTCAGTCACTGGCAATAACTGGTGCATTGGATCAATTTGGTAATGTGCAAGCGATTGGTGGCATCAACGAGAAAATTGAAGGCTTTTTTAATCTGTGTGAACGTCGTGGTCTCACGGGAGAACAAGGCGTTATTATGCCCAAGTCGAACGTGTTACAGCTTAACCTCAATCCCAAAGTGATTACAGCTGTAGGCAAAGGCTTATTTCACCTCTATGCAATCGAGCATATGGACCAAGCTGTTGAGCTATTAATGCAAATGCCTGCGGGTGTAGCCGATGAAGATAATGATTTTCCACATGATTCATTATACGGCCTTGTACAGGAACGATTAGACAAGCTCGCAGGAAATGGCGAGGAGGAAATCGGCATAATCACGAGATTACTCGCAAAATTGGGATTTTTTCGCCGCTAATTAGCTGATCGGAGTTGTTTAGCTTACACGTGTTCGCTAATCTTGGCGGCTCTTATTGCTGGAGTAGTAAAACAATGAACAAAGCAAACAGTTTCAATAAAGAAGAACTCATCGCCTGTGGCCATGGGAAATTATTTAGTCCAAACTCACCTCGTCTGCCTGTCGATAACATGCTGATGATAGATAGAATCGTTACTATCAATGATAATGGCGGTGAGTTTGGCAAAGGTGAAATTGTCGCTGAACTCGATATTAATCCAGACTTATGGTTTTTTGACTGCCACTTTATTACCGACCCGGTAATGCCTGGTTGTTTAGGGCTAGATGCCATGTGGCAACTCGTTGGCTTCTATTTAGGCTGGGAAGGCGCGGAAGGCAAAGGACGTGCTCTGGGTGTAGGTGAAGTGAAGTTTACGGGTCAAGTATTACCAGGCGCTAAGAAAGTCACTTATAAACTCAATATTAAACGTACTATTCACCGTAAACTGGTGATGGGTATTGCCGATGCAATCCTTGAAGTTGATGGCCGTCAAATCTACAGTGCAACCGATCTTAAAGTCGGTGTCTTTAGCGATACGTCTACATTCTGATCAGTCTTACTCCAATACACTGAAGATATCAGTACTACAGATATAAAAATGCCCTCATCTGAGGGCAATATGCTGCATTACTTTGCTTGTTCTGGGCTATTTAATTAATGAGTAAAACTCAATTATTTATTAAATAGCCCATTAACTCGGCCATCCACACCTTCACGCCAACCGCCTAACCACTGCGATCGCGAATCAAGATTTGCATATGGACAGAGCTCCTTAGAGCGTCCACCAACCCCAGCTTGGAATCCTTTTGAAAAAGCTCTGTCTAAACGATCTCGTTTTTGTCTTTTCATGCAAGCGTCCTCTGTTCTACATAAAATAGAAGCAAAAGCTTCACCCATAGAAATAGTGCTTTTTGACGCCAAGATCAATCAAAAAATCGGCTATTATACTGACTATTTATTAAACTATTGAGATCCTAGCGAAAAAAAATCGAGGCATTTCGCCTCGATTTTTTTAGTCTGAATTGAAGCTTAAAACTTAACGAATTCGACGACGGAACCACACCAATGGCAAGGCAAATAACCAAGCTAACGTTGCCGCACCAGAACGCTCAAAATTACCGGTATCGGTGCTATCTTCAACAGTACAAGCTTCACCACTGGTAGCCGGTTTAAGTACAACCATACGTGGAACATAAGCCGTTACAGGCTCGCCACTACCACTCAGCTCAAATAGCGGTAAGCCATTTTCACCAATAACTATGTTGCCATCTTTATCAAATTGATAAGAAGGTTTACGAATAAAAGCCGTACCTACGATAGTGCCATCTTCATTGATACTCGTGCCTTCAACCACTAAAATATCAGCGTTATATTGAAGAATTTTACCCGAGCCATCCTGAACTTCGACCTGATGACGTGCCCAGCTACCGTCGTTTGATTTTTCATAACCCTTAGACTCGCAGGTCAGCAATTTATTGATATTGCTAAACTCACCCGTCGACTTCTCATACAGGAAACCCGCTTTGGGGCGTGGCTTCTCTTTATCGTAAGTCGTTTCAACGTAACCAACTACTTGACCTTTATTGTTAATATCCTTGGGTTTACTCGAAAGATCCGTTGCCGTTGAGGCAAAATCATTAGGGGTTACATAGCCAACATCGGGAGTATTAGTATCAAAATAGAAAAACTTGTCGCGCAAATAACCTTGAATATAGCTACGATAACTACCGACAAGAATACCACTATCATTGATGTCATAGGCAATGGAACTTGAAATCGATTCGCCCATTGGGATCCAGTGGTATTTATAATTACCTTCGGCATCCTTAGCCCAATAAGCCGCATCTTGGTGCAACTTATCTGTATTGTTGTTACGATAAACGTGCGAACGACCAACAACCACGCCGTTATCATTCACGCCGAGAGCCTGAGCAGTAAAGGTTAAGGTGTTATCAGCTTTAGGCGTTAACCCTAAAGGCAACTCAATTCCCGTAGCGATATTATTGTCGATTTGCCATACATAGGCACGCGTCTGGTACTGAATGTTACGCGTACCCGTAGAGTTCGGATATTGCTCACGTTGTACACAAACATCCAACGGCAAAGTATTATCCGAGCCTAAACAATAATTAACACGATCACTACCATATTTACTGATAGCAGTACTGGCATAACCAGCCACTAAGTTATTATTATTAATGGCTGTAGCAGCAGACCATCCACCTAACTCTGCGGTTTTAGTCTTATCAGCATTAACAAATTGCGTGTAGGGAGGAACTAATGGAATTTCAGTGCTACCCACTTTTACAACACCGCGGAACTCATAATCGCGGTAATACCAATAATCATCGGTAACATCAGTAGTTGCAGTGTTCTCTGTTTTCTTTTCAGGCGCAGTCATGCTGCCCACTTTAATACCGGCATCATTAATACCGTAATAAAAGGTATCAACAGAGTTAATCACAGCAGTATCATTTGGCGGTGTAGTACCATTAATGCTGTCGAATGTCGGTAACCAAGCCCCAGCTGCACCATTTTCTGCAGCAATAAAAGCAAAGTTATTTGCAACAATGGCAGCGGTAATAGAATAAGTAATGGTTTCTTCTGGTGCGATACCGTCGGCAACATCAATCACGCCGCCTTCGACATCTGAACTGCTGAGTTTTTTCTTACCCTTTGAAATACCGACTAATTCACCACTAGCATTTACACCTAAAGCATAACCGTTACGAGTGCCTTCAAGCGTGCCCTGCAGGTCATAATTATCGATATTAACGATTTCATAGACAGGTGCAGCATGGGCACTGTTTAATACACCAAGGACACCTAAGGCAACCAAGGAAAGGGCTTTATCCAACTTTGACTTCATTAATTCTATTCCCATTTTTATTATTGGTTTACTTCAGTGACTCAAGCTCTTCCCAACGCTCGAAGCAAACTTCCAATTGCTTTTCTTTATCAGCCAACAGACTCAATACCTGATTGACTTTATCCTGCGCCTGACTATAAAAGTCTGAATGTCCAATAGTTGTCTGCAATGCGAGAATTTCTGCCTCCAATTGCTCCATCACATTAGGTAGCGACTCTAACTCACGCTGTAGCTTATACGACAGTTTTTTTACCGCTTTCACAGGTTCTGCAGTTTTAACTTCAACGGGTTTCGTTTCAACCGCAGGAGCTTCGACCGCCTTTTGCGAACTAGGTTCCTCAGAATAAAACTTTGCCCCTTGGTTCACGGCATCTTGATAACCACCTACATACTCGCTCCAATGGCCATTACCCGCATACCACCAGCTACTGGTCACAGTATTGTCGATAAATGCCCTATCATGGCTCACTAGCAACAACGTACCTTGGTATTCAGTGAGCAACGACTCTAGCAATTCTAAGGTCTCAATATCAAGATCGTTAGTTGGCTCATCGAGAATGATTAAGTTTGCAGGGCGAATTAATAACTTAGCCAATAACAAACGGTTCTTCTCACCACCCGACAGCGCTTTCACTGGCGTTCTGGCACGCATAGGCGAGAACAAGAAGTCCTGCAAATAACTTAAAATGTGGCGGTCTTGACCATTAATCGTGATGGTCTTTTTACCTTCACCAACGTTATCTTCAACGGTTTGCTCAGGATCTAACGCTTCACGATATTGGTCGAAATAAGCGATTTCGAGCTTAGTACCGACTTTAATTTCGCCCGATTGCGGTTGCAGCTTCTCGATTAACAGCTTGATCAAGGTTGATTTACCACAACCGTTTGGCCCAATCAGCGCAATACGGTCACCGCGGATAACCGTCGTATTAAAGTTTTTAACCAGATTTTTATCGGGCAGATTGAAGTTAAGATCGGTCACATCAAAGACTAACTTACCAGAACGTTCAGTATCCGATACTGCCATTTTAGCATTGCCTTGACGATTCAGACGTTCACTTCGCTCTTCACGTAACGCCTTAAGTGCGCGAACTCGACCTTCGTTACGGGTACGTCTGGCTTTAACGCCTTGACGGATCCACACTTCTTCATCGGCGAGACGCTTGTCAAACAAGGCATTTTTCTCGGCTTCGACGCGCAGCCATTCTTGCTTACCATCAAGATACATTTGATAGTTGCCCGGCCATGAGGTCACCACACCACGGTCTAAATCGACAATCCGCGTCGCCATACGGGCAATAAAGCCCCTATCGTGGCTGATAAAGACGATAGCGCCTTGATAATCGAGTAAAAACTTTTCAAGCCACTCGATAGTGTCTATGTCTAAATGGTTGGTCGGTTCATCAAGTAACAACAGATCTGGCTCACTCACCAGTGCCCTGGCTAACGCCACTTTACGCTGCCAACCACCCGATAACTCGCTCAAGGATTTGTCAGGATCGAGTCCTAATAATTCGCAGTTTTGTTGGATACGAGAATCTAGCTGCCATCCATTATAGTGGTCTAAGGTTTCTTGCAGACCTTGCATTTCATTCAGCATACGATCCATTTGCTCAGGATCGGCATGGGCCACATCGTGGGACAGTTGATGATAACGCTCAAGCGCCTCGCCCACTTCCTTTAATCCCGCAGCAATATAAGCGTATACCGTGCCTTGCTCAGCCTTTGGCGGATCTTGTTGTAGACGGCTAACGGTCACATTACCAGCGATGTTGAATTCGCCTTCATCCAGCAGTACATCACCAGATAACACTTTTAATAAACTCGACTTGCCAGCACCATTACGGCCAACAATACACACGCGCTCACCGCGTTGAATAGTAAAATCCGCTTTTTGTAACAACGGAGTGTAACCATAGGCTAAAGAGCCACTATTGATACGAACCAGACTCAAACTAAGCTCCTGTAAACTCTTGTAATTGCGTTGCGTTAAATGGCCAATGTAATTCTCTACCATCCCAAGCTTTAAGCACAGGGATCGATACGCCATAACGCTGCGCGAGGTATTCATCGTCACAAATATCTATGGCCCGATAGCCAATGTCAGCCGCGTCCAGTAAGGCCGCGGCCAGTTCACACAGATGACATCCCTCTGTGTGATATAGCAGATAATGCCTGTTATCTAATTCTGCTTGAGTCAACTCAGGCATGGGTGATAAGCCAGGTATTATGGATATGTGGATTACGTTTGTAGTCCATAGGCAAAGTCACGTCATCAATGTTCTTCACATTAATGTTCATCTTTGTCAGTGCCTCTATGTCCATCTTAAACTTACGTTTATTATTAGAGAACACTAGCTCGCCTGTTGGGCTGAGCAGTTTCACTAAGGATGCCAGTAAGTTCACATGGTCTCTCTGCACATCGAATGAATCTTCCATACGCTTAGAATTTGAGAAGGTCGGCGGATCGATAAAAATCAGATCGTACTTTTCACGGCAATCACGGATCCACTGCATGCAGTCAGATTGAACAAACTCATACTGCTTACCTTGCAGTCCATTGAGTGCAAAGTTGTCCTTCGCCCAAGCAATATAGGTATTTGACATATCCACCGTCGTCACCGATTTAGCCCCACCAAGCGCCGCATGCACAGAAGCAGAACCTGTGTAAGAGAACAGGTTAAGTACCCGGCGTCCCTTAGATTTTTGACCGACTAAACGGCGTGTCAATCTGTGATCGAGGAATAAACCTGTATCCAAATAACCGGTTAAGTTCAGTTTGAACTTAGCGCCATATTCGGTAGTGATAAGCTCTAACTTACGCTCATCCAGCTTTTGATACTGACTCGTGCCCTTTTGACGCTCACGCGTCTTCATGATCATCTTATTCGGATTGATACCAATGGCCGACGGCAGTGCTAACAAAACATCGCTTAAACGACGCTTGGTTACGGCTTCAGGTATAGTTGCTGGCGCCATATATTCTTGAATAATCACGTAATCTAAGTATTTATCTACTGCGACGTTATATTCAGGAATGTCGGCATCATAAATACGATAGCTGTCGATGCCTTCTTTCTTGGCCCATTTCTCTAATAACTTGGCATTTTTCTTAATGCGGTTAGCAAATGCAGGGGCGATATCGGCAATGTCGACGCCGTCTGGCAGCACTGGCGTATCACGGCGCGTACTGGTCGCATGCAAGGTATAAATGTTAAAGGCACATTCTAGGGCACCGTTGAACATCTTCATCTGTTTGTCGGCTTTAAGCTTAAGTGATGATACCAGCTCGATATCACTACACAGCATGGCCACTTTCCAGCCGCCAAACTCTTTCTTAAACTTGTCGCCTAGCTGATAGTAAAGCTGCAATAACTCAGACACATTGCCTAAACGTTCACCATAAGGTGGGTTAGTGATCAAATAGCCACTTTCTGCAGGCGGCGTTATCATCAACGCATCTGCAACTTGAAACTCAATTAACTCGAGTACACCGGCATTTTCGGCGTTACGTTTGGCTAACGCGACTAAGCGCGAATCGATATCTGAGCCGTAGAATTTAATCTCGCAACGTTTCACGCCCAATGAGGCACGCGCTTTTGCTTCTTCAACGATTTCTTGCCACACAGCTTTATCATGACGACGCCAATGTTCAAACCCAAAACGGCTACGCTGTAAGCCCGGGGCAATATCGGCCGCCATCAAAGCCGCTTCAATCAACACAGTACCGCTACCACAGAAAGGATCGAGCAAGGTCAAAGGCGCTGCTTGCCAGCCACTGCGTACTAACATGTTGGCGGCTAAGTTTTCCTTCAGAGGTGCTTCACCAGTAGTAGAACGATAGCCACGTTGATGCAATGATGGACCAGAGAAGTTCATCGCAATCGTGATTACGCCATTACGAAAATGGGCATCAACTTTAAAGTCAGCATCGACGCGTGACACATTGGGGCGCTCAACGTCATCGTCCCGGAATCTATCCACAACCGCGTCTTTAATCTTGAGTGCGCCGAACTGGGTATTATTGATAAAACCACCCGTACCATGAAAATCGATACTAAAAGTACTTTTATTGGAAAAATGCGCCGGCCAATCGACACAATAGGCGGCATTATAAAGTTGCTCTGCCGACTCGCAGCTGCCTTTATAGATAACCAACACGATACGGCTGGCTAAGCGTGTCCATAAAGTAATCCGATACGCTAAAGCTAAGGGGGCAGTGAAATACACACCAGCAACACTCTCTTTTACTTCAGTCGCACCAAATTCTATCAGCTCTTGGGCTAAGCTATATTCAAAGCCCTTAGGGGCGGCGGCAAAAAAATTAAGCATGGGATAATCAGTACGCAGTCAAAATCAAAGCGACATTATACCTGCTCGAATACATAAAAGATAAACAGTTATTAGTCGAAACCCCATTTAGTCTCATCCTCGACCTAAGATAATCAACGAAAAATCCCTAACTTATGTTTAAATTGTATGAAAGCCCCCCACTCCGCTTTATATTTAAGCGTTCACCACCTTTTTCGATCTTCGTCCTTGCAATGCCAAGGCGCTGCCGTTATAGTCTGCCCCGCTTTGAAGACGGACGCGGGATGGAGCAGCATGGTAGCTCGTCGGGCTCATAACCCGAAGGTCGTAGGTTCAAATCCTGCTCCCGCAACCATTTAAAAGCAAAATAGTGAAGTAATACAGATAGATATAGGACGCGGGATGGAGCAGCATGGTAGCTCGTCGGGCTCATAACCCGAAGGTCGTCGGTTCAAATCCGGCTCCCGCAA
>NZ_JADWMP020000003.1:0-255711 GCF_015767295.1 Shewanella sp. DW31 | reverse complement strand
AAGTGGTGGGTCGTGAAGGATTCGAACCTTCGACCAATTGGTTAAAAGCCAACTGCTCTACCGACTGAGCTAACGACCCATCTGGTGTTGCGCTGATTTATGCACTTTCAGTAAAGTGGTGTGTCATTAAGGATTAGAACCATTCGACTGATTGGTTAAAAGCCAACTGCCCTAGCTTTATAAAAAAGCGACTGAGCTAACGACCCATTGTACTACTGACTATCTCACTAAATACCACTAACTTATTCTATTCATTAGAGTAAGTGGTGGGTCGTGAAGGATTCGAACCTTCGACCAATTGGTTAAAAGCCAACTGCTCTACCGACTGAGCTAACGACCCATTTACTGGTATTTCACGCCCCGAACGACCTCGCCGCTCTGAGGGCGCCTATAATACCTTTTTCATCTTCTCATGCAAGCGCAAATTCCCAATTTTTTGTCGTTTGCATGAAAAACAGACTAAGAGTATGTTTTTTAGTTAATTACGCTTTAATTGCAGCCAGTTGCTGCTGTGCAATGCGTGCTGCGGCGCTGTTTGCGTAATCTTTGACAACTTGTTGGTAGTATTGCATCGCACCAGCTTTATCACCGGTTTTCTCGGCGATCATGCCAAGCTTCACTAAACTATCGCCACGTTTATTAGAATCGCTAAAACGATTAACCACAGTTTTGAAGGCTTGTTTGGCTTCTGCAAATTCGCTCTTATTAAATAATAGCTGTCCTAACCAATAGTTCGCATTCGCGGCATACACAGAGTCTGGGTATTGTTTGATAAAAGCACGGAAGGCAGGAATGGCATCGTCATACTTACGCTCTTTTAAGACTAAGTTAACGGCATTTTCATAACTTGCAGTTTCACTTAAACTACTTGCGGCAGCATTGGTCGATACCACAGAGGGGATTGATGTCGCTGCAGCTGCAGGTGCGGCAGATGCCTTTGAGGATAAATTAGCAAGCTCATCATATAACTGACGCTGACGCTCTTGCATCTGCTCAATCTGATAATTCTGTTGTTCGGTTAAACCGCGTAAATCGAGAACTTCCTGCTGCAGTGTATCAAGACGACGTTGCATCTCGAGCTCACTTTGTTGTCTCGATTTTACAATACGTTCGATACGAGCAAGTCTGTCATCACCCGAACCACCAGCAATATCCTCCACAGGAGCAGGCGCTGCAACTGCAGCGCCCGCACCAAGGAACATTGCCGTAATTAAGACGGCACGTTTCATTGTGTTACTCTCCGAGATTCAATCTTAGTAAACTAAAACTGCACGACGGTTTTTGCCAAAACCTTCATCAGTGCGAGAAAAATCAAGTGGTTTTTCTTCGCCATAGCTGACTACGCTCATTTGGCTTGGCTGTACGCCCATACCTTGTAGGTATTTAGCAACGGCTTTAGCACGACGTTCGCCCAGAGCAATGTTGTACTCAGGAGTGCCACGCTCGTCCGCATGACCTTCAATCAGTACGCGCACACTTGGGTGCTCAACTAAGTAAGTACCATGAGCTTCTAATACAGCGGCGAATTCAGTTTGAACTTCACTGCGGTCGAAATCGAAGTAAATGATGTGTTCTTTTCTCAACTCTTCTAACTGCTGACGTTGCTGCTCTTCAGATGACAACATACCACCCACACCACCAGTTTGAATGCCACCATTCAGTTCGCTACCTGAACCGTTTGTTGAGCCCATTGCATCAGTTTCTGATTCTGAAGTTGAGCTACATGCACTAATAGCCATAATTGGAAGTGCTACCAACATAGCTTTTAACAACTTATTCAGATCCATTACGTGTTCCTTATAAAATTAAATGTGATTAAATCAAGGTATAACATTAGAGAAACGGAGACCAAGAAGGTGATTTCACCTCGCCTTGACCCACGGGTAATCTCGCTTTAAAGCGTCCATCCGTAGAAACAGCTGCTAATACTTGCTTACCTTGGTGTGTAGTGCCATATATGACCATAGTACCATTAGGCGCCACACTTGGGGATTCATCCAAGCGTGTAGAGGTTAGCACCTGCATAAAACGCGTATTTAAATCCATACGCGCAATATTAAACTTACCGTTAGTACGGTTAACAAAAATCATACTACGTCCATCTGGCGTAATTGAACCACCAAGGTTCCATTCACCTTCAAATGTTTCACGACTCACTTTACCTGAACTTAACTCTACGCGATAAATTTGCGGTCTACCACCACGTTCAGAGGTGAAAATCAACGACTTCCCATCAGGATACCATGATGGTTCAGTATCGATAGCATAGTGATTGGTAATACGCTTAATCGCTTTTGTCGCAATATCGATAACATAGATCTCAGGCTGACCATCCTTAGACAGCGTCACAGCCAAAGATTTGCCATCAGGAGAGAAAGCCGGCGCACCGTTAATACCTGGGAAAGAGCTCACTTTAGTGCGCACTTGGGTATAAAGGTCTTGTACGAAAATCTCTGCTTTTTTATTTTCAAAGCTAACATACGCCAAACGACGTCCATCAGGCGACCAAGTGGGTGACATTAATGGCTCAGGTGAGCGCAGTAACATTTGCTCGTTAAAACCATCATAGTCCGCAACCATCAACTGATAAGGTGCTTTTTGAGTATGATTGACCACGACATAGGAGATCCGCGTTAAGAATGCACCGCGAATACCGGTTAACTTTTCATAGACGATATCGCTAATTCTATGACCATATTGACGAAATTGCGCTGCTGAAATCACAGTTTGGCGACTGTCCATCAAAAATTCTGTAGCACTGACTGAGCCTTTCAATGCTTGGTTTTGTGCTTTAACTAAATCGATTAAATCAAAGCTCACCAAATACTGATCGGTTCCGTAAGGTTTCACAGTACCTAACACCACAGCTTCTGCGCCAACGCTAGACCATGAACTAGGTTGAAACTGAGCCAAAGCACCAATATTGCGCTGAGGTAGTCCGAGCTCGTCTAAAGGTTTAAAGGTACCGCTACGAGCTAAGTCAGACATCACCACATCAGCAATCGCTTGTGGCGGTGCGCCAGGACCTTGCCATACAAAAGGCATCACAGCGATGGGACGCGCTGCGTCAACACCTTCTGTGATCACAATATCCAATGCCGCTTTCGCGGGGGTGGTGCACAGCAGAACTGCCAGTGCTAACCATTTTGCCAATATTTTCATGGTGCTCCTTTAATTAAACGTTGGTTCAACGATTAAGTTAATTTCTTTCATCAAGTTATAAACCGCAGGATCCGGAGACACAGGCAGTTTGCCCGCTTTCAAAATCGCCGCTTTTGCTGCACGACAAACGTTGGGATCACCACCTTTTGTTTGGCTGCTGATCACAAACCCATCATTCGCTAAACGCACAGAGACAGTACAAGTCTTTCCACGCATAGATTCATCCACTACCAAATTACGTTGAATAGTTGATTTTATCATTGCCTGATACTTACCGACTTCACTCTGCATCTGCTTATTCATGGTTTGCGACAGCGCCGCTTGCTCAGCCGCTAATGCATCAGCCATTTCCTGCTCTTGATCGGCAAGGGCTTTAGCATCCGCTTTAGCTTTGGCATCTGCTTTAGCTTTAGCATCTGCTTTAGCTTTAGCATCTGCTTTAGCTTTGGCATCTGCTTTAGCTTTAGCATCTGCCTCCGCTTTAGCTTTAGCTTCCGCATCTGCTTTTTGCTTACGGTCAGTTTCAGCTTTCACTGCAGCAGCTTCTTCAACCTTGCGTTTTTCAGCGGCTTTTTGTGCGGCGTCTTCAGCAACCTTACGCTCCTGCTCTTTCAGCTTACGGTCGGCTTCGGCTTTGACCGCCTTTTCCTTTTCCTGCTGCTGTTTCACCTGGGCTAATTTGGTCGCTTCATTGGCTTTTTGAATCTCAATTTCCTGCTGCTTACGTTCTTGCTCTAGCTGTTTAATCTGAGCTTGTTCGCGCTCGCGTGCCTGTTTCGCTTCTTGAGCTTTGCGTTCAAGCTCGGCTTGACGTTCTTGCTCACGGCGTTCGGCATCACGCTTTTCTTGCTTAAGTTTCTCAACTTGATTAGCCACTTTTTGCTGATCAACCATAACCGCTTTGATTGCTGGTGCGCTAACTTGTTGCATAGGCTCAGGTTTGTGAGAAAAATCTATTCCTAATGCCAGAATAATTATCACGCCAATATGAATACCCGCTGAAATTGACAGAGGTAATGTTACATCTGACTTATCTGCCACCTATTTCTCCTTGGGTGAATCCGTCATCAAACCGACTGATGGCACGCCAGCTTGCTGCAGTGTCACCATCAACTGAATCACTTTATCGTAAGGAATATTTCTATCGGCTTTAACCACAACAGGACGCTCAGGTTCAGTCACGATAAGTGCAGCCACTTCCGTTGCCAATTCTTCCAAATCCATAGGCACATTCGTTGAACCGCCTTTATTGAGGAAGTAATCACCATCACCATCGATTGAAGCAACAATGGGCGGCTTACTGTCATTGGGTAACACTTCTGCCGCCCCTTGAGGCAGCTCCACTTTGACCCCTTGGGTCACTATGGGTGCTGTTACCATAAAAATAATTAACAGCACGAGCATGACGTCGATATAAGGCACCACGTTGATTTCAGCAACGGGGCGACGACGTTTGCGCTGATAAGCTGGTTGCATTATGCCCCTTCCTTCTCACTGTATGCTTGGCGATGCAAAATGCTGGAGAACTCTTCCATAAAGTTTGCGTAAGCCATTTCTAATTTATCGACTTGAGTCGAGAAACGGTTGTAGGCGATTACCGCTGGAATTGCAGCAAATAAACCCATAGCCGTTGCAATCAAAGCTTCAGCAATACCGGGGGCAACCATAGCTAAGGTGGCGTTTTCCATCGAACCAATAGCGATAAAAGAATTCATTATCCCCCATACAGTACCAAATAAACCGATATAAGGGCTAGTCGAACCAATCGTTGCTAATAACGGTAAGTTAGCTTCTAACTTTTCCATTTCGCGAGACAAGGTCACACGCATAGCTCGCGATGTACCATCCATGACGGCATCGGGCACTTTGCTATTTAATTTATTCAGGCGTGAATATTCCTTAAAGCCAGTCACAAATAATGACTCTAAACCGCTATTATCTGGACGAGATGATAATTCTTTATACAAACGGTTTAAATCAACACCTGACCAAAATTTGTCTTCAAACTTCGCCGATTTACTTTTTGCGGATGTCAGTAAGCTACGGCGTTGTAAAATCACCGTCCAAGACATCACCGACAAGCAAAGTAAAGTGAACATAACAAATTTCACTAATAAACTGGCTTGTAAAAATAACCCAACAATCGACATATCAGCTTGCACTGTCAAACTCCTGCACAATATTTAAGGGAATAGCTCGGGGACGCATACGTGATAGCGCAACACAAACAACTAGCACTGTGCCTTCACAATAACAGTCTCCCTGTTTATCGACCAAGCGTTGATGAAAGATCAACGAGGCCTTTTTCAACTCTATGACCTTAGTTTCAACAATAAGGTTCTGTTCAAAACGTGCTGCTTTGCGAAAATCGAGTTCCGCACGCTTTACGACAAAAGCAGTGTCGTCGGCTAATAACGCAGTCTGACTCACGCCAAGGGCTTTTAGCCACTCGGTTCGCGCGCGCTCAAAAAAGTTGAGGTAGTTCGAATGATAGACAACGCCACCAGCGTCGGTGTCTTCGTAATAGACTGAAATTGGCCAATGAAACATCATTTGAAAATAAGCAAATTTTGGTTGAAAAATTGACGCTTACTATACCTAGGGAAACAAGACTTGTGAATGACCCGATGAAGATATAGATAGGAATAGCGCGGGTTTCAGATGAATAGGGGCAATTGTAAAAGAGAATGGGGTCAAACGACCCCATTTTATTAACATAGTTAGTTATTTTGCGATAGCTTGTGGCAAGGTTAAGCCAAAACTCTGCCACAAGAAACTGTAGATGTCGGCAAATTCGTCGATCTTCATCGCCGTGGGCTTACCCGCTCCATGACCAGCATTTGACTCAATACGCATAATGACTGGTTTATTGCCCTGCTGTTTCTCCTGCAGCATGGCCGCAAACTTGAAACTGTGTAATGGCACAACACGATCATCATGATCCGCTGTCATTACCATAGTCGCAGGATAAGCTTGCGCTTTTACATTGTGATAGGGCGAATAAGCCAATAGCGCAGGGAATTGCTCTGCTTTATCAGCACTGCCGTATTCACTCGTCCAAGCCCAACCAATAGTGAACTTGTGAAAACGCAGCATATCCAACACGCCCACCGCAGGTAATACGGCAGCAAAAAGTTCAGGACGTTGAGTCACAGCAGCGCCCATCAACAGACCACCATTACTGCGGCCATAGGCACCGAGTTTAGAGCTGTTGGTGTATTTTTCGCTTACCAGATATTCAGCAGCAGCAAAATAGTCATCAAACACATTTTGCTTTTTATCGAACATCCCCGCTTGATGCCAGCTTTCGCCATACTCAGCGCCGCCACGTAAACTCGGCACAGCATAAATGCCACCCATGTCTAACCAAGCGATATTGGCAGGGCTAAAACGTGGTGTCATCGAAATGGCAAAACCACCATAGGCATAAAGTAATGTCGGATTTTGACCGTTTTTCACTAAGCCCTTTTTATAGGAGAGCATCATAGGCACACGCGTACCGTCTTTGCTGCTATAGAAAACCTGTTCAGAAACATAGTCATCGGGATTAAACGAGACTTTGGGTTTAGCAATGACGGTTGAACCGCCAGTTTTAAAATCAAACTTATAGGTGGTTTCAGGCTGAATATAACTATTAAACACATAATAGAAATAATCTTTGCTGGCTTTACCAAAAGGCCCTGCCACATTGCCAAGACCAGGCAATGCCACATCTTGACGCTTCTGACCACCCATACTGTAAATCGATAATTGACCTAACACATCATGTAAATAACTCACCACTAAATGGTCATTAATAATGGCGACATTATTAATCGGATCTTTAGACTCAGGAATAATCGTTTGCCATTGCGATTTATCACTATTGCGGGTGTCAATCGCAATCACTTTACCATTAGGCGCCTCTAAATCGGTTTTGAAATAAAACACTGAACCATCATTACCGAGAAACTCATATTCAGCTTCTAATTTGAGGATCAATTCCACCACTTGGGATTTAGGCTCAAATAACGATTTATAGAAGAAACGATTACGCTTATCCGTACCTTGAGAAATCGACAGTAATAAGTATTCACCTTTCTCAGAGACATCAATACCAAAGCCCCAATCTTTATTCTGTGGACGCTCATAAATCAATAGATCTTGATGTTGGTCTGTGCCTAATTTGTGGTAATACACTTTTTGGTTAAAATTAACGTCAGCTAAGACATCCCCCCCTGCAGGGGCATCATAACGGGCGTAGAACACACCTTGGTTTTCTTTATCCCACACTGCGCTAGAAAATTTAATCCATTTCAGTTCATCGGCCAGTTTCTTACCGGTTGCAATATCAACGAACTGCCATTGCTGCCAATCTGAGCCAGAATTTGAAACGCCATAGGCTAAAATTTTACCGTCATTACTCACAGCCACGCCGGATAAGGCAACAGTACCATCCGCAGACAGTTTATTTGGGTCAAGAACAGGCTTTTCAACACCATCTAAACCTTTAACGTACAAAACCGATTGCGCCTGTAGGCCATCATTACGGTAGTAAAATTGATTGTCGCCGTTTTCAAACGGGGCAGAGACTTTTTCGTAATTCCAAAGTTCTGTAATACGTTCGACCACAGCTTGTTTATTGGGGATCTTAGCGAGGTAGGCTTGACCAAAGTCTTGTTGTTCTTTTACCCACTCTTCAGTTTCAGGTGTATTAGCCTCCAGATGACGATAAGGGTCGGCTACCGCAACACCATGAATGGTTTCGACGAGGTCATCTTTTTCAGTGACAGGGTAAACGAGTTTAGTTGCGCTTGCCTGCTCAGTCGAATTTTGCTCAGGTGAATTGCCACTTTGGCAGGCACCGAGTGCCATCCCCAATGTGGCCACTAACAAACCTTGCTTTGCAAGGCGAAATCTTAATGCCATCGTGTTGTCGTCCTTCTTATGGTTTCGGGCTTAAGGCCTTTTCAGCAAGTACTATACAAGCAAAAAAAATCATGGCAATGGCGTAACTTAATATGAAGTTTTTTAAGCTGTATCGTGAATTTAACAAAATAGCAGCAAGGATAAGCTTATTGAAGTGTATTATTATGCATTAATAGTGAGTTATAAGTTATTAATCAAGGTAAATAGTGACTTAAGTGATATAAATCACCTTTGTAGCCATTAGAATTACTAATGTTTATGGGCAATTTTTCTCGTTTGTTTTACAACAGGTTTCCCAATAGAATGTGCTTGTTTTCAGGAGATAACTGCTTGCAGATATCGAAAACAAAGAACTTTTAAACTGGTGTGTTCCCAACACTTCAGTTTCTTTTCTGGTTCTTATGCTTGACTTCCTTCCTTCAATTTGTTGATTGCAAATGCATTATTTTTGCGGCCCGCTTAGTTTAAGCGGGCTTTTTTTTAGCATTTCAAACACAATCCTGATTATTGCAACGGCCAAGTTTTATACATCATCGATATTACTCGTACTTATCCCACTCTCGCTTTCTGCAGTACTTGTTGAGGTGGATATGTCATCACTACAAATTAAAAAATCTCATTATTTTTACCCATACTCGCAAATTGAGCGAATCATTCGATTAAAGTGGCATACTGCCTGAACTCTCCTTCTTTTAAAAACGACAATGCCAAGTCATAAACTTGGCATTGGAAAACACTTAAAACCTAGGTAAAACAAACACTAAAAAGGTTTACTGATCCGTATAACAACACGACGGTTACGCGCCCTTTCATCCATATCATCATTGGAAGCCACATGACGACGCTCACCATGCCCGAATGTGACAATACGATCTTGAGGAATACCACTGGCAACAAAGAACTCTTTTACCGACGCAGCTCGTGTATCCGACACTTTCTGGTTTACTGAACGGCCACCATAGCTGTCGGTATATGCATCCACCAGCACTAACTCTACCAAGGGATCATAGGCTAAATATTCTTGCACCCGAGACAGTTGTTGCTGGGAGAAACGAGTTAAATCGGTCCCGCCTTCATCGTAATTTAATACAGTAAAAGCGATATCTTCAAAGCTATAGGGCAATAAATGCGCTAGACAAGCTTTAAACTCAGTATATTTACGGCCAAAATTAGCTGAAGACAAACCCACAGCTATCTTATTCGACTCGTTATACCAATCAGCATAGTAAAACGTTGGTTCCATACCGCGACTCAACTCTGCCAACATAGACCAAGCTGCACGCTTAGGCACTTCCCCGTTAAAGTACTTTTGATAATGTAATGACGTGATCTCTTTCGATACCACACCAGGACGCCACTGCGGCGCGCGGCTAATTAATTTAGCCTGCGTCACTTGATCAGGTTTTACCCACATATCTAAGGTAAAAGTCATATTCTGCTGTTTACCCGCTTCACTGGTAAAAATTGCTTTACCGTAAGAAGGAATATCATGCTCAAGGCGACAGACGATGGGAGTATTTTCACTCACTCGCCACTGGGAATCACTTAAAGAGGCGACATAATGGCGCAACTCTGCCATTGCAGTTGCTGGAACGCATAAAATTGATACTAATATCAGTTTTCGCCACATAGCCTTTACTCATGTTTAATCGGTTACATGGCTTTATCGGCAAACTATTTAGTTCCTTTAGCTCATAAAACCACCAATCAAGCATGACACACCCCAACACATTTAGCATAATAGCGCCCTGTGAATTTTCTTGAGTACTTTATGAGTGACATTTGCGACGCGAACAAATTGAAATACCGATTTCGAGGCTACTTTCCCGTAGTCATTGATGTCGAAACTGCGGGCTTCAACTCTCAAACCGATGCGTTGCTAGAAATTGCCGTCACCCTACTAAAAATGGACAATGAAGGTGTGATAGGAATCGATAAAACCCTACACTTCCACATTGAGCCCTTTGAAGGCGCAAATTTAGAACCCGAAGCGTTAGCATTCAACGGTATTGATCCCACGAATCCGTTACGGGGGGCGGTGAGCGAGAAAGAAGCCTTTTTGGAAATCTTTAAAGCCGTGAAGAAAGCCCAAAAAGCCTCCGACTGTCATCGCAGTATCATAGTGGCGCACAATGCGGCATTCGATCATGGTTTTGTGAGTAAGGCGATAGAACGTTGCGACTTAAAACGCTCGCCGTTTCATCCTTTTGCCACCTTTGACACAGCAACGCTCGCCGGACTCGCCATTGGTCATACCGTACTTGCCAAGGCATGCATTATGGCGGGTATTCCCTTCGATAATAAAGAAGCCCATTCGGCGCTATATGATACCGAACGTACCGCGGAGCTTTTTTGTCATATCGTGAATCGTTGGAAATCATTAGGTGGCTGGCCATTACTGGCTGTGGATGCGCAGGATGCAGAAAGCGGTACTGTGGAATAAATTGAACAGTTAACACGAGATCTTCAGCAATGAAAAAACAAAAAAGCTGCCATTGGCAGCTTTTTTCATTTAACAGGCGACTGTGATTAGAAAAGTACTAATTACAGTGAGCTTGCATTTTCAGACAGGTAAGCAGCAACACCTTCAGTGCTTGCATTCATACCTTTATCGCCTTTTTCCCAGCCAGCAGGACAAACATCACCGTGCTCTTCATGGAATTGCAGTGCATCGATCATACGTAGCATTTCATCAACGTTACGGCCTAATGGTAGATCGTTAACGACTTGGTGACGAACCATGCCTTCTTTGTCGATCAAGAATGAACCACGGAAAGCCACACCCGCTTCTGGATGCTCAACATCGTATGCTTTACAGATTTCATGTTTAACATCAGCCACTAGCGTATATTTAACTTGGCCAATACCGCCTTTTTCAACTGGGGTGTTACGCCATGCATTGTGGGTAAACTGAGAATCGATAGACACACCAATCACTTCTACGCCACGCTTAGTGAACTCTTCCATACGGTGATCAAAAGCGATCAACTCTGATGGGCAAACGAAAGTGAAGTCAAGTGGATAGAAGAATACGACGGCTGGTTTGCCTTTGATGGCTGCAGTCAAGTTAAAGCTATCAACGATTTCGCCAGAACCTAATACAGCTGCAGCAGTAAAATCAGGAGCCTGACGGCCTACTAATACGCTCATTTTATATCTCCATCTATGAGTTGAACTAAGTGTAAGGCAAGATGCCTTCTAGCCAGTATGTTCTCAACCTAGGTCAAGTTAAATCCTTACTGATTAAAAGGTGTTCTTACCAATCAAATCCTTAGGCATTATAAGTCGTGTGCTGTGCCTTACAACCTATTTAAGACCAATATCACATTTTTCAAGGGTATTTCCATTTTACCTGACTAAGGATAGAGCAATCTGTGTATCCTGTGTGCGGAGCAATCCACATTCAGCTAACAGACAAAAACCAGCATGATCACATTTTCAGATATTTTTCCGATAACGCCTCGGCAAACTGGACATCCACTGCCTTTGCAGTCGAAAATAGCTCCTTTGGCTTAAAGAATTAAGAAAATTGATAATGAATGCAGTCGTAATTGCAGTGTGCTTAATGTTAGCACTCAGTTTAGCTAGGGTGAATGTGGTTGTCGCCCTGACCGTGAGCGCCCTCGTGGCGGGATTAGTAGGCGGAATGGATCTGCACCAAACTATAGATGCCTTTAATACAGGCTTAGGTGGCGGCGCACAAATTGCGCTCAGTTATGCATTATTAGGCGCCTTCGCTGTCGCACTATCGCATTCAGGCTTAACGACGCTGATTTCTAGAAGCATCATTAGTAGCCTTGGACAAGATCCTAATCCCACTAACACTAACTGGGTACGATGGTTACTGCTGTTATCGCTACTCGTCATGTCGATGGCTTCACAGAATATTTTACCGATCCATATCGCCTTCATTCCGATTTTAGTGCCACCACTCTTACATGTGATGACCAAACTGAACATCGACCGTCGCCTTGTGGCTTGTGTTCTCACCTTCGGCCTAGTCACCACCTATATGATTTTACCGATTGGGTTTGGTGGCATTTTCTTAAATGATATTCTGCTTTCCAATTTAACCAGCAATGGCTTAGCCGCTGCTCGCGAGCAAATTCCGCCAGCCATGTTAATCCCTGCCGCGGGTATGGTCGTAGGGTTACTCACTGCAGTATTCATCAGTTACCGTAAGCCTCGGACTTACGACGAGGCAAAAGTGTTGGTCGCTGAACCTGAAGAAAATCTCAACAAACGCAATATCATCATTGCTGCACTGGCGATATTAGCCACTCTCGTCGTACAACTTGAAACTGACTCTATGATTTTTGGTGCCTTAGTCGGCTTCATGATTTTCAGTTTTTCGGGTGCCTTGAAGCATGTCGCCGACCAAGATATCTTCAACCAAGGTGTGCGAATGATGGCCAATATCGGCTTTATCATGATTTCAGCAGCTGGCTTTGCCGCTGTAGTGAAAGAAACCGGTGAAGTGGGTACGCTTGTGGCCTCGCTTAGCGACATCATTGGGGATAATAAAGCCCTCGCAGCCTTCTTGATGTTACTGGTTGGTCTACTGATCACTATGGGAATTGGGTCGTCTTTCTCCACCATTCCAATTATCGCGACGATATATGTACCATTGGCATTAAGTTTTGGTTTTTCAGTAGCGGCCACAATCGCGTTAGTTGGCACTGCCGCCGCGCTGGGTGATGCGGGCTCGCCAGCATCAGATTCCACCTTAGGTCCCACTGCAGGTTTGAATGCCGATGGTCAACACGATCACATTCGTGACAGCGTGATACCAACATTTATCCACTACAATATTCCACTATTAGTGTTTGGTTGGATTGCAGCCATGGTGTTGTAAGTGCTATCGCAGATGTTTACATTACCGTATTAGAAAGTAACAACAGCGCGGCATTCTCCGCGCTGTTTTTTATCTCGGGTATTCACTTTATTGCGGGCAGCTGGTTAACTCACTGATTCACTCGATAACTCACGTAATAATGAACGTGATAATTAAGGTGTCGGGTCAAGCTTGCGATTCCCTTGCTTATTCTTTTTATCTTCATATAACGCTTTATCCGCAGCTTGTAGCACTGCCTCAAAGGAAGCATAATCTTGCGAATCAGCCACACCGCAGGAGACTGTCAGCACATTTAAAAACTGCCGCTCTGCGACCGCCTGACGTAAATGTTCAGCCAACAATAAGGCCCGTTCAAAAGTACAATTAGCCAAGATGACGACAAACTCATCACCGCCGGTTCTGATTAACAAATCATTTTCTCGAAATACACTGCGCATCGCATCAACAATTTGCATGATCGCCATATCCCCGAGTTTATGCCCATAGGTATCATTAATGGTTTTGATTTTGTCGCCGTCCACGCAAATCACCGCGTAATGCCCCTTAGTTGCGACATCAAACAGTGTGGTCTCATAGACTTTCTTATTATAGGTTCGAGTAAAAGCATCCAATAACATCGCTTCACTAAACCGTTGACGCTCAGTACGAAGTTTCCTAAAACGATTGATATTAATTTGAACGAAGAAGATCACGATAGATAACAAAAACCACAGGGGCAAATTCCACACAATGAAACGAAATATACTGATTTTATATGTCAGTGAAGTCATGTTATCTAAATGATTTGTCATCGAATAAAACAAGAACTCCGGCGTCAGTTCAGCCCAAAGGCTATCTGTCGTGATCACCAACTCAGTACCATAATCCGTTTTCTGCAATTCAACATGTTTATTACGCATAAAAACCGACGTCATTAGAGCCGTGTCGGCAATAACATCACCGATGAAATGATTAGGATCATTAGATGATGAAATCGGTGATGCCATCGATAAAATGACTTTTCCACTGACTTCATCTTGATAAGGAATGGATAATACGATTCCATCGGCTAAGGACTCTGGGGTCGCGTCTTTCGCGCAATAGTGCAGACTCTGACAAAACTCATTCGTTGAAGTACGGTCTTTAATCAGCCGCGCTTTTACGTCCTCAGGAATTGGGGAGGCAAAATACATGGCATCACTGCGATAAAGTCCCACATACAGGAATATATCTTCGACATTGGTCTTTTTACTGGTTTTACTGGAATAGAGATAATCAAAATAGCGTAATACTTGCTCTTCTTCTGCGGAAAGCACTCCCCCTTGCGGCAGCATTAATCTAGAAGGGTCAAGCTGAAAAAGCGCTAAAGAGGATTTATTGAAATCAATAATATCGTGCAGAGATAAGCTTTTACCAAGCAGTTCAATATAACTCGGTGTAAGTTGCTCGTTTTTTACAAAAGACACAAAGGATTTATGCTCTCTATCGATTTTAAACGGTAATAGAATAAGTAGGAGTACGACAAACAAGAGGGTCGCAAATTCAAATGATCGACGCAATAATAACCAGTTGAGAGCCGAATTTCCCATAATTCCTCTTAATCCCTGTTCTACCGACAATGTACCTTGCACAAAACGTAAAGTGCGATCAATAAAATTGCAAAATAAGCCAATAAAAACAACTTCAATAGATAATTATTATTTACCTTGTCCTAAACTTTAGCAGCTTAAGATAAAGTTGTTATTATTGTGTTGAACAAAAACAAAAAGGGAGCCTAGGCTCCCTTACTGACCACATCCGCTCAATTGAGCATCAGCAACTCTAATTATTTAGCAACTTTGTCTATTTAGTACCAAAGATTTTATCGCCCGCATCACCAAGACCTGGCAGGATATAACCTTTCTCGTTTAAGCATCTATCGATAGCGGCAGTATATAATTCGATATCCGGATGCGCCGCTTCTAAGGCTTTAATGCCTTCAGGCGCAGCCACTAGCACTAAGGCCTTTATTGAAGTACAACCGCGCTTTTTCAATAAATCAACGGTCGCAATCATAGAACCACCTGTCGCCAACATAGGGTCGACAACTAAGGCGATACGCTCGTTCATGTCGCTGGCCAGCTTCTCAAAATAAGGCACAGGCTCAAGAGTCTCTTCGTCACGGTAAATACCGACAACTGAGATACGCGCACTTGGAATGTGCTCGAGTACGCCGTCCATCATGCCCAAACCCGCACGTAAAATTGGCACGACAGTGACTTTTTTACCTTTGATTTGATCGACTTCAACCGGACCGTTCCAGCCTTCAATCGTCACCGTTTCAGTTTCGAAATCTGCGGTAGCTTCATAGGTTAATAAACTACCCACTTCGGCGGCTAGTTCACGGAAACGTTTAGTGCTAATGTCACCTTCGCGCATTAAACCGATTTTGTGACGCACTAAAGGATGTTTAACCTCGACAACTTTCATTTTTCTCTCCTGCTTATTTTTCGGCGTATTATTTTAGGCAAATTTTTCAGATTCTAGTTGATTTGTTTACTAGGTAAAACAGAAAGTTTTGCCATTCGGTCTAATCGTGAGCTATCTCGCAAGAATAATCCCCAATCGTCTAAGATACCTACTGTGATTTACTATTTTGTGACCAAACTCAAGACCTCTAAAAATAGAATATCTCGCATTCAGACCAAAAAAACTCCGCCGAGGGGCATAAATCCAAATCATGACTTTCGACCCCTAGCACAAGCTGGTAGAATACCGCCGCATAAAATCCAATAACGATGTACCCGAGAGGATCCCTCCGTGAGCACACCTACCCCACTGAGCTATAAAGATGCCGGCGTTGATATTGATGCAGGTAATGCACTGGTAAGTAACATTAAAGCAGCCGTTAAACGTACCCGTCGTCCAGAAGTTATGGGCAACTTAGGTGGTTTTGGCGCCCTGTGTGAAATCCCCACTAAATACAAACAACCGGTTTTAGTGTCTGGCACCGATGGTGTTGGGACTAAATTACGTTTAGCTATCGACTATAAAAAACATGACACTGTCGGCATAGACTTAGTCGCCATGTGTGTGAACGATCTGATCGTTCAAGGCGCTGAGCCACTGTTTTTCCTCGATTACTACGCAACAGGCAAGCTCGATGTTGAAACGGCAACGTCCGTCGTCAACGGCATCGGCGAAGGTTGTTTCCAATCTGGTTGTGCGTTAATTGGCGGTGAAACCGCTGAAATGCCAGGCATGTATGAAGGTGAAGATTACGACCTAGCGGGTTTTTGCGTGGGTGTAGTTGAAAAAGCCGACATTATTGACGGTAGCAAAGTGGCAGCGGGTGATGCGCTTATTGCATTAGCCTCAAGCGGCCCTCATTCAAATGGTTACTCTTTAGTACGTAAAGTATTAGAAGTGAGCCAAGCAGACCCTCAACAAGATCTCAACGGCAAACCGCTGATTGAACATCTACTTGAGCCAACCAAAATTTACGTAAAATCATTGCTCAAACTGATTGAAGCATCTGATGTCCATGCGATGGCGCACATTACTGGCGGCGGCTTCTGGGAAAACATCCCACGCGTACTGCCAGATAATTTAAAAGCGGTTATCCAAGGCGATTCATGGCAATGGCCCGCTGTTTTCAGTTGGTTAATGGAAAATGGCAACATTGCAGAATACGAAATGTATCGCACCTTCAACTGTGGCGTCGGCATGTTAGTCGCGCTGCCAGCCGATAAAGTGGATGCAGCACTTGCATTACTGGCTGCAGAAGGCGAACAAGCATGGCTTATCGGTGCTATCGCACATCGTGAAGGCAATGAAGAGCAAGTGGAGATCCTGTAATGCCCCAGAGCTGTCGTGTAGTTGTATTAATTTCCGGAAATGGCAGTAACCTGCAAGCGGTTATCGACGGTTGCGATGATAATCTGCAGGCCGAAGTTGTCGGAGTCATCAGTAATAAACCCGATGCCTATGGCCTAGTGCGCGCCCATCATGGCGAAATTGATACCAGCTGCGTGATAGCTCACCAAGGTGAATCTCGCTCTGAATACGATGCACGTTTAATGACAGTGATTGAAAAGTATCAGCCCGATTTAATCGTGTTGGCGGGATTTATGCGGATCTTAACCGATGATTTCGTGAATCATTACCTAGGTCGCATGATCAATATTCATCCTTCGCTGCTACCGAAATACACTGGCTTAAACACCCATCAACGTGCCATAGACGCGAACGATAGCGAACATGGTGCCAGCGTGCATTTTGTCACGCCAGAGCTGGATGCGGGCCCAGTGATATTACAGGCCAAAGTGCCTGTTTATGAAGACGATACGGCTGATATGCTCGCCGCCCGCGTGCATGAGCAAGAACATGCTATTTATCCGCTCGTGGTGAAATGGTTTAGTCAGCAACGTCTTAACATGCAAAATGGCCAAGCCTATCTCGATGGCAACCTTATCGGTCCAAGCGGTTACGCGCCCGATTAGTTCCACTTGACAGTAAGTTGTACCAATCAAAAAAATAGAGACCTCCGGGTCTCTATTTTTTTAACTATTTTCAACAAAAGCATTGTTTTCTGAGGCAATGTGGCATTAGATAACTTAACGAAAAAGTGATTTTTGATCGGCATGACAAGAGACTATTAGATGAAAAATATTATCTGCGATATCGATGGTGTACTACTGCACGACAATAAACTGATCCCCGGCAGCGACAAATTTATCCAGCGCATTTTAGAGCAAGGCAATCCGTTAGTGATATTGACTAACTATCCCGTACAAACGGGTAAGGATCTGCAAAACCGTTTAAGTGCCGCCGGTATTGATATTCCTGAAGAATGCTTTTACACCTCTGCCATGGCCACCGCCGACTTTTTAAAACACCAAGAAGGCAGTAAGGCCTATGTCATTGGCGAAGGCGCCCTCACCCACGAACTCTACAAAGCAGGCTTTACCATTACAGTGGTCTAATACAATCTGCACTTATAGTAATACCTCTCGCACTACATCACAAACCTCATTTTAAAACAGCTAGTTACCTCCCCTACTTCTTGCCATATCTACATAACGCGATAGAATGCTTCTAATAACATTGTTTTGTGAGGCATGGATGGAAAAGCAAGAAATCATTGATGGATTAGAGAGACTTAAAGAACGACTACTAAGCGACGTTTATACATCGTTTAATGATCGAGGTGCTAACTACGGTGCACGCAGATTTGTAAAATGGAAACATGTTACTACGGCTTTTCTTGAAGAGAATATGCCTCGAGAAGTTAAACACTTTAATGCTTTGTTCGTGGTTTATTCTGTTTTATTACACCGAAACGAAAGCGATGCTGACTATTTCTGGATAACTGATGGAGAGAAAACATATTCATATTTAGATTCGTTAATCCTCGATATCAAAAATGATGAATATGATTTCACCCCAAGCAACAAGGAAGTTCAAGACGTGAAAACTATACCTGAAGCTAAATCCAAAAAAGTGTTAATCGTGCATGGGCATGATGAAGTAGCAAAATACCGCACAGATGCATTTCTTAGTAAGCATGGATTTGAGCCGATTATTTTACATCTTAAAGCTAGTAGTGGTGATACCATCATCCAAAAACTCGAACGTTTAGCTAAAGACGTTGGTTACGGTGTTGTCCTATATACTCCTGATGACATGGGTGAAACAAAGAGTAAAGCGGCACAAAATGAGCTACAACCAAGAGCACGTCAAAACGTCATTTTTGAACACGGTTACTTGATGGGGCTTATTGGTAGACCAAATGTAGCTGCAATAGTTGAGGGTCATGTAGAAAAGCCCGGCGATATTGACGGTGTCGTTTACATATCAAGTAGTAACTGGGAAATGGAATTATTGAGAGAACTACGTGATGCTGGTTATCCAATAGATCCCGCTAAACTTTAGCTTTTCACAGATTTAAGCCCTTACTAAACACATCTGCGTATTCTTGTTATAGTAAGGGTTAAGCCTTCAAGTCGGGTGTCAATATCCACCGATATTAATCCCGATTTTGTGATTGTCGGTGAAACCCGCTCATACAACTGGGAGATGATCCATAAAGCCGCAGGCTTCATCGCACGCGGCGCGCGCTTTATTGCCACCAATCCCGATACTCATGGTCCAGCCTACAGCCCTGCTTGTGGCGCACTCTGCTCACCCATCGAACGTATTACCGGTAAAAAACCTTTCTACGTGGGCAAACCGAGTGCTTGGATTATTCGCTCAGCGCTTAATCATATTGATGGACACTCGGAAGACACTGTCATCATTGGCGACAATATGCGTACCGATATTTTGGCGGGCTTCCAAGCTGGGCTTGAGACCATTCTGGTCACCAGTGGTGTGAGTAAGCTTGAAGATATCGACAAAGAGCCCTTCCGCCCGAACCATGTGTTTGCCTGCGCTGGCGATATCGACGTTGTTTAAACAGATGTCTAATCCTTACGTCTAGCAACTCATCCTTGCCAGTCGTTTAAACATTACCTATGCAACACGCCTCGCCCAAAGGCGTATTGCATAGGATAAAGCAACATTAAGTAACACATTCACCTGCCGCTCAGCCTTGTGGCTCACAGCGGCTTGCTTCATGATAAGTCTCGCTTCTGATTGATTAACATAAATCTAAAATACCTTAATTAAAACAACAGTAGGATTAACCTATGCGACGTCTGTATCCCCTCTGTGCGTTGGCCATGCTCAGTGCCTGTAGTCCAAATGTATCAGAGCCTGATGGCAACAGCACTTTGGCTGAACTCAAACCAGTGCAGTTTAATGAAGCGCGCTTTAGAAATGATATTAAAGCCCTGTCATCCGATGAATTTGAAGGCCGCGCGCCCACCACTCACGGTGAAAAACTCACCTTGGATTATTTGACCAAAGCCTTTGCAGAGATGGGACTCAAGGGCGCGTACCAAGGCAGCTTTTTACAACCTGTGCCTATGGTGAGCTATACAGCAGATGAAGCGCAGCAAGTCACGCTGGCAGGATTACCCTTTAAATACCGAAAAGATCTAGTGCTCAGCAGTCGCCACGATAACGGTGGTATTAGTATTGAAAACGCACCATTAATCTTCGTCGGCTATGGGGTGAATGCCCCTGAATATGGTTGGAATGATTACCAAGATCTCCACATGAAAGGCAAAATCGCGGTGATCTTAGTGAACGATCCCGGCTTTGCTCGCCCTGACTCGGGTAAATTCAACGGCAAAGCTATGACCTATTACGGCCGTTGGAGCTACAAATTTGAAGAGGCCAGTCGTCAAGGCGCACTCGGCGCACTGATTATCCATGATACCGAGCCCGCCTCTTACCCTTGGTCCGTGATAGAAAATAGTTGGACTGGACCACAGCAAGATCTGGTCCTCAGTAAAGCAGAACAAGATAGCCGTATCCAAGTCGAAGGCTGGCTTACATTGGACGCGGCTACGCAACTGTTCGATAAAGCCGGTTTATCACTGCCTAATTTAATGGCGCGCGCCGCCGACAGCTCAATCAATTTACCCCTTGAACAAACGGCCAACATCGCCTTTAAAAATAAAGCCGAATACGCGAATAGCTACAATGTGGTCGCCACACTCCCCGGCAGCACACAAGCCGACGAGCAAATCCTCTACACCGCCCATTGGGATCACATAGGTAAAGACGAGAGGAAAGAAGGCGATCAGATTTATAACGGCGCCATGGATAATGCCTCAGGCACTGCTGGCATTCTCGAAATCGCCAGACAATTAGCCGACAATGCCAAACAAGGCCATGGTTTAGCGCGCTCGGTCACCTTTATTGCCACCACAGGTGAAGAACAGGGCTTACTCGGTTCACGCTATTACGCCGCTAATCCACTTTATCCTATCGACAAAACCGTGGCAGTGTTAAACCTCGACAGCACTAATATCTATGGCAAAACCAAAGACTTTACCATCGTCGGCAAAGGTAAATCTGAGTTAGAAACTTATCTTATCGATGCGGCTAAACAACAAAACCGCATCGCCATGGGTGAGAAAAATCCCGCTTCGGGCGGTTTCTTCCGTTCAGATCATTTCAGCTTTGCCAAACTAGGCGTGCCAGCGGTATTTGCCGGCGGCGGTAGCGACCCAGTTGATGAGGCCACGGCTGCTTATAAAACTCAAATGCAAACCACGATGAAGGGCTGTTATCACAATGTCTGCGATGAATACCGTGAAGACTGGGATTTGAGCGGCGCGCTGCAAGACTTGCAAATCTACTACCAAGTCACACGCATATTGGGCAACAGTAAAGATTGGCCGGGATACTATCAAGGTACAGAATTCAATAGCCTGCGCCCAGCCAAAACAACGCTGGTAACGGACGCAAAATAACAGCCTGAGTCAGTGGCTTCTTGCGGGAGACAGCTGGGTTAGTCGTCTCTTATTGACGCCTGCTAGTAGAACCTGCGAAATAAAGCGCCAGCTGAATAAAGCGCCTCCTGCGCCAGCCAAAGCGCCAAACAAGACCTACAAGCACGTGAACCATTCACGTGCTTTTTTTGTTTTCAGCTCACAAACAATGCCGTTATCGCGAAATATCCATCCTGCCACACCATTCTGAATAGGCTTATGCCATTGGTTAATGTCAAACTCAGCGCATTAATTGATTAAAAATAAAACACTTAAACGGGACAACTCATTATTTAAGGTCTTTTTTAGCGGTTTTTCTATCATCGATACTTTTTTAAAACACATTGTGAATTCCCCAAAACTCTCCGTGCCAAATCAAACAATAAAAACAAATCATCAAAAATAACGCAAATTAAATGAATTATTCTCAAATAAAATCATAAAACATAAACATCTAAATCAACAAAAACGTCAATAAACAGATAAAACATCAAAAATAGTGTTTGGCAAATGCCTAAATTGCTGGCACATTAAACCTCAATTGAGACATCCTCAAATGACAGACAGTGTGGGAGTTGTACTATGTGTTCAATCTTTTCGATTTTAGATATCCAATCTGATGCCAAAGAACTGCGCCAAGTCGCGCTAGAAATGTCTAAGCTCATGCGCCACCGTGGCCCTGACTGGTCAGGTATTTATGCCAGTGATAAGGCGATTCTTGCCCACGAACGTTTAGCGATTGTTGACATTGAACACGGTGCTCAGCCACTGCTGACCGAAGATGGCAGTTTGATCCTCGCGGTCAACGGCGAAATCTATAACCACAAAGAATTGAAAGCCCAGCTAGGCGATAAGTACAGCTATCAAACCAACTCTGACTGCGAAGTAATCTTGGCGCTGTATCAAGAATATGGCGCTGAATTTCTTGATAAATTAAACGGTATCTTCGCCTTTGTGTTATATGACAAAGCCCAAGACAGATACCTTATCGGCCGCGATCACATGGGTATTATCCCGCTATACACAGGCCGTGACGCTGCGGGTAACTTCTATGTTGCCTCCGAAATGAAAGCCTTGATGCCAGTGTGTAAAACGGTAGAGGAATTCTTACCGGGCCAATATTTGTACTCAAGCGATGCCGCCGCGGTGAAATACTACACTCGCGATTGGCAAAGCTATGATGCGGTTAAAGATAACCCAGCCAGCCAAGAAGAATTGCGTGACGCATTAGAAGCAGCGGTCAAACGTCAATTAATGTCAGACGTGCCCTATGGTGTGTTGCTGTCGGGCGGCTTAGATTCATCGATCATTTCCGCCGTGACGCAAACCTTTGCTAAACGCCGGATTGAAGACGATGGCGAAACCAACGCTTGGTGGCCACAGTTACATTCCTTTGCCGTCGGCCTTGAAGGTGCGCCGGATTTAATCGCCGCCAAAAAGGTCGCCGAAGCGATTGGTACGATTCACCATGAGATCCATTTCACCTTCCAAGAAGGCTTAGATGCGATTAAAGAAGTGATTTATCACTTAGAAACCTACGATGTCACCACCATACGTGCTGCCACGCCAATGTATTTAATGGCGCGTAAAATCAAAGCGATGGGCATTAAGATGGTGTTATCGGGTGAAGGTGCTGACGAACTATTTGGCGGCTATTTATACTTCCATAAAGCGCCAAACGCACAGGCATTCCACGAGGAGTTAGTCCGCAAACTCGATAAGCTGCATCTGTTCGATTGTCTGCGAGCCAACAAAGCCATGGCCGCTTGGGGATTAGAAGCTCGCGTGCCCTTCCTCGATAAAGAGTTTATGGATGTGGCGATGCGCATCAACCCTGAAGCGAAAATGTCTAAGGATGGCCGTATTGAGAAACATATTCTGCGTAAAGCCTTTGAGCACAAATTGCCAAAAGAAGTAGCGTGGCGTCAGAAGGAACAATTCAGTGACGGCGTTGGCTACTCTTGGATTGACGGTTTGAAAGAACAAGCTGCAGCGCGTGTGGATGATTTACAATTGGCGAACGCGAAATTCCGTTTCCCATACAACACGCCAGAAACCAAAGAGGCTTATTTCTATCGCTGCTTCTTTGAGGAACATTATCCACTGAGCGGCGCTGCAGAAACGGTTCCAGGCGGTAAATCCGTCGCCTGTTCAACGCCAGAAGCATTGGCTTGGGACGAAAGCTTACGCGGCATTATCGACCCATCAGGCCGAGCAGTACGCTCTGTACACACCTCAAGTTATTAATAGCCTAACGTTGAAGGACTAAGTTCATAAATTAGGTTAATGAGCTAGATTGATGAACTGGTTAATACAGCCAACCACAAGCGCCACCCTAGGGTGGCGCTTGTATTTTGATGCTTTTTACTTTTATTGCTTACTCACGTACAAAATGGTGACTTAGCTAAAATACCAAACTAGGCCGACAGCGCACTGAATGGCTGGATTTGAGCCTGAGTATGAGCGTTAGTATGAATTTGAGTCTTGTCGTTGATTTGCACTTGAGTTTGAAAATGAACATTCATCTGCGTCAACGCCATCGGATCTAAGCTTAAAAACTGCTTTCCGGCACTCAGCCCCGCATGATAATCATGGCGTAAATCCGCATCGGTACTGCCCAGCAATTTACTTTGCAAATTTTCAGCAGCAAAAATCTGCACTATCTCCACATCCTCTGGCGGATTAGCGATGAAATCCAATTCATCCTGATAGGCTTGTTCGTGCTGCACTAAGTAATCTATGGTTTTCGGACAAAAGCCAGAAACACAAATCCAAGATTTTAATTTGTGAACCCAAGCCGATTGCGCCTGAAAATCCTCGCTCACAGTACGGATCACCACAATTTTGCGGGCACCACGACGATAGGCCTCACGCACAGGTAAAGGCGCTGCTAAACCGCCGTCGAGATAAAAATCACTATCAATACCTTCGCTTAATGCAGTGCCATGATCAGAGGCGCTGTTATCAGAAGCGTTATGATTAGCCGCGCCGTTATTAGAAGCCTTGTCGCTATTACAGGCGCGGTCACTCAGCCAAGGCGTGAGTTTCACCCCTTGTTTATACAAAAATGGTAATGCGCTAGAAGCTTTTAGCAATTCGCGCCACTGGCTTTTACTGCTTGGACTTAAAAAATAACCTTTGCGATCACTGGCATTCGTAGTTGTGATCAGTAACTGCCGATGACCGAGTGAGGCTGCCGCCGCGTTAAGATCTAATTTAAACATCCCTTGTCGAGTCTGCTCAAAATACCAATCTAAATCGACTACATTGCCGCCGACTAACCCGCGACCAAGTCGATAGAAACGTTTATGGCGCGATAAACCGCGGATTAAGCGTTTGGCATACCCCTTTTGGCGGGCCAAAAAACTGCTGAGATTCTGTGAGCCTGCTGAGGTACCGATAAACAAATCAAAGGGATCGAATCCGCCATCAAGCCAAGCATCGAGCACGCCTGCGGTGAATATACCGCGCTGACCACCACCTTCTGCAATCAGGGCCACCTGTGGGCTAGCGTTAGATTGAGGGTCTTTGGAGGCTAAGTGGCTGACGGCGTGCATAGGAAAACCTTATCGAATAATTCATATAAGGCGAGTCTAAACAAGCTGAATCAGAAATGATAACGGATAGAAACTATCATCTTAATAGATAAAAACTATTAAGATGATAAGTCACACAAGGTTAATCCATGCTCAAGGCACGAATACAGACAGAGAGCTACGGCGGTTATTCGCGCAAGATTAACCCATTCGCTCCAGCTTGCTCATCATCCTTAACGAACAAGCTATTTTTACATCAATGCATTAAAACTTATGACTCAGTTCAAGCGTGATATTACGCGGCTCACCGGGGAAATGGCCATTACGCTCGCTAAAACCACTGACGGCATATTCTTTATCGAAGATATTTTTAAGATTTAAGCGAACTTGAGTTTGATCCCACAGGGTCGTCCAGCTCATGTCAAAAATCGTATGGGGCTTCACCGTTTGGCCATCGAGGCTGAACTGTTCACCCACGTAATCCATGCCAAAGGCAATCGCCGAATCGAGTGCATTGATATCGTAACGGGTCCATATCCCTGCTTGATGGCGTGGCGCATTGGCAAAGTGCTTACTATCAAACGTATTGGTTAAACTGTCGTTCGTTACCCCTTTAACCACTTCGGTCTCGTTATAGGCATAGTTTGCCGTGACGGTCAGGTTATCGGTTAAATCCCCCACCAGCGTCCATTCAAGGCCTTGACTGTGTACTTCACCCAAATTAAGTAAAGCGGGAATACCATCGTCATCGCCAGTATCTAAAGGGTTAGCTTGGGCGACATTTTGTTTTTCAATACGATACACAGCAAGCGTGGTCATAAACTGGCCATCAAGCCATTCATTTTTCATCCCAAGTTCAATTTGATTGCCCGTTTCTGGATCGAGGAAACCGTCACCAATATCTTCAGCTTGATTGGTTAAAGATGCTGGATTGAAGCTCTCTGAGTAATTCAAATAAAAGGACATTGAATCGATTGGACGATAATTAAGCCCTGCTCTTGGCGTTATCGCGTTATCGCTGAAAGAGAACCCGGTATTTTTATCATAATCATCAAACTGGCTAAAACGCAAACCAGCAATCAATGACCACTGTTCATTAAAGTGCAGATGTTCCTGTACATAAATGCCGTAACGGTTAGCGCGGGTACCATCGGTATTTTTATCCTTCAAGTTGTAACTATTAGGGTTGGTTTCACCATAGTTAAGGTCAAAAATATTCAGGTTACCAACACCATCTTTATCAGTCGCCAATTTGTACTGATATTCGGTTTCGACATAGTGATAGTCGCCGCCGAACAGGAATTCATGTTCAAAACCTAAAGCATCGAATGCATAGACAAAATCATTGGTTAAACTGATTTCATCATTAGCCCGTACTTGAACTCGGTATTCACGCTTAATGGTGCCATCACCCATAATGGGCTTTTTATTGGCATCTAAGGTCGCCCAACCTCTCGATTCATGATATTGCTGCGTCGAATCATTATTCAGATAACGGATCTGAGTCTTGACCGAGAAATTATCGGTAAATTGATGATCGAGAATCGATTGCAGCACCAGTGCATCCATCTTCTGGAAGTCACTCTTCTCATTGGCATTATAGGATGGCGCAACCAGGAAGTTACCGTCATTATCGACAGGAACGCCGCGCAGTCGGTTACCGCCTAAATCCTGCTTAATGATATCGAAGGTGGTGGTGAGCTTAGTATCATCATTGATTTCGTAGAGTAACCCTCCGGCCACTTCGGCATTTTGGCTATCGGCATTATTGCGAAAGCTATCTTCCTGCTGATAATAAGCGCCAAAACGATAGGCAAGATTTTGGGTTAAGCCGCCAGTGAAATCCAGCGAGCCCCCCATCATGTCCTCACTGCCCGTGCTTAAGGTCAGCTCTTTACTCTCAACAAACGTCGGTTTTTTAGTGACATAGTTAATCATGCCGCCGGGTTCACCGCCGCCATAGAGTGCGGATGCTGGACCTTTTAACACTTCAACCCGCTGCACGTTAAAGAGTTGCGGCACAGAAAAACCCGAATAGGGATCGCCCCTTACGCCATCATAAAAGACGTTGGCATCGTCGCGGAAACCACGAAAGGTCACGCCCGAATAACTGAACTCACTCACGCCCGCAATAGAGCGGTATAAATCGGTAATATTGCGCGCGGCTTGGTCAACGATTAACTGCTCGGTCAGCACTTGCACCGACTGCGGCAATTCCATCACATTAATCGCCGTCTTAGTGCCAACCGTCGTTTCTTTATCGACGTACATTTGCATCGCGCGGCCATGGACGGCAATACGCTCAGGTGCTGCGAGTTTTATCTCCCCATCGGCTGCGGATTGAGTCGATGCAGGACTGGGGACTGGTGAGCTCGTAGACAAGGTCTGCTGTGGGGCCTCTTTATCGAGTACAGTTTCAGCGGCGAATACCGACTGATGTTGAGCGAGTGCAAGTGCGATTAATGAGTAGGCAAAACGAGTCTTCACAGAATGTCCCCAGCGCGAGCGCATAAAAATGGCATAAACCAAAGGGTTTACAAATGTATTCAAACGAATTGGCCGTCATTATAAAGAATGATTTACGAATGACAATAATTATCATTTGAATTTACACAATTGTGAAAGGCGTTTAATAAATCATCGACATCAGCCCACATAATCCTTGTTATGTTTGGTTATGACTCAAACGAAAGAGAGCGCCAGTAACACAAACCTTCGACGGAAGTTTTATGTGGAATAAGAAAGAGACTCACAGCATCAAGCTGAGTATTTGCGTGCAAGCTAAGC
This sequence comes from Shewanella sp. DW31, assembly GCF_015767295.1. Classification (NCBI taxonomy): domain Bacteria; kingdom Pseudomonadati; phylum Pseudomonadota; class Gammaproteobacteria; order Alteromonadales; family Shewanellaceae; genus Shewanella; species Shewanella sp. DW31. Next base: position 228,121 of record NZ_JADWMP020000003.1, on the reverse strand, counting down.
AAAACAATAAGTTAAAGATTTAAACGATATAAAAATAAAAACCAGCGACAAGACGCTGGTTTTGACTGTTGTTGAGCTGTTTTTAAGCAAAGGCTTAACTCAGCCTATAAGGTGAATGCTTAAAAGATAGCTTCATCCAATTGAGTTACCATTTCACTCGCCTGCTCAATTTGCTTACGCAGACTGCGACCTTGCACCGCCCAGTAAGCCATGTAGAAATCGGCAGTTTTCAATTTAGCTTGGTAAAATGCGGTTTCTTCGGTGCCCTGCTCCAACGCCGCTAATGCCACCGCGGCACTTCTGGCCCACATCCATGCCAGTGCAGTCACCCCAAATAACTCCAGATAAGCCATAGAGGCTGCGCCGATAATGTCAGGATTGGTCGCTGCCTGCGAAGCTAAATAACCACTAGCCTTTTGCAAATCACCCGCACAATCCATTAAACCACTCACATAAGGTTGCATCGCCGCATTCGTGCTATGTGACTTAATAAACTCTGTCACTAACGCCGACCATTGCTGCATCGCCGCACCGCGGTCGCTAAGCAGCTTACGTCCCACTAAATCCAATGCCTGAATACCGTTAGTGCCTTCATAAATCAGTGCAATACGGCTATCACGCACAAATTGCTCCATACCCCACTCATGAATATAACCATGCCCGCCAAACACTTGCTGTGCATCGACACAGGCATTAAAACCACGGTTAGTGATAAAACCTTTCACCACTGGCGTGAACAGTGCCGCTAATTGGGAGGCAACTTTGGCTTTGGCGGGATCGCTATGACGCTCAGCTTCATCGAGCCACAAAGCTTGTTGTCCAACTAAGGCTCTTGCGCCTTCATTGAAGGCTTTTTGCGACAGCAACATGCGGCGCACATCGCCGTGAACCAAAATCGGATCGGCGGCTTTTTCCGGGGCTTTGGCGCCACTTAAGGCGCGGCTCTGTAATCTGTCTTTGGCATAGGCTAGCGCATTTTGATAGGCAATCTCAGAGACACCCAGACCTTGCACGCCAACGCCTAAACGCGCTTGGTTCATCATAGTAAACATGGCGCGCAGTCCTTGGTGCGGCTCGCCGACAAGCTCACCCAGCGCAGCTTCAAATACCATCACACAAGTTGAGTTACCGTGAATGCCCATCTTATGTTCAAGGCCACTGGCATATAAAGTGTTCGGTGCGCCTAAACTACCATCGTTATTCACTAATACTTTAGGCACGGCGAACAAAGATATGCCCTTCACGCCTTCAGGTGCATCGGGCAAACGGGCTAATACGAGGTGCACTATGTTGTCGGTGAGTTGATGATCGCCTGAGGAGATAAAAATTTTTTCGCCGGTAATAGCAAAAACGCCTTCAGATACTGGCACGGCTTTGGTGCGTAATAAGGCTAAATCAGTACCGGCGTGGGACTCGGTCAAGTTCATGGTTCCTGTCCATTCACCGCTAACCAGTTTACTCAAATATTTTTGCTTGAGCGCATCACTGCCGTGGGCATGGATGGCGGCATAGGCGCCATGGGTCAAACCAGGATACATGGCAAAAGCCATGTTAGTTGCCGTTTGTATCTCAGTGGCAAAAATCCCCACCACTTCGGGTAAACCTTGGCCGCCATATTCAGGATCGCAGGTCAGCGTCGGCCAGCCATTATCAACAAACTGCCGATAGGCGTTATCAAATCCTTCCGGTGTAATCACCTTACCATCGACCAACTTACAGCCTTGCAGATCGCCGACACTATTGAGCGGTAACATAACTTCAGTACTAAAGTCGGCCATACCTTGCAGGATCGCATCGACAAGATCTGGATCGATTTCATCGAACCCCTTAAGTGCATCTTGCTGATAAATATGTAACATTTCATCGAGGATAAATTGATAGTCGCGCAGCGGCGCTTGATAAACTGGCATAATCGCTTCCCTTTTCTTGTTAGACTGCAACTCAACTAAGTGATCTGACCACTTTGGTGCTCTGACCACTTTAGCTAAATCTGCCGAAAAAGAAAGCACCTCAGTATCCGCCACAGACTTTTGTTTACACAAACGAACAGCGAAACCGTAAATTGATCGCAACAAAGCCTTATGTTATCGCGGAAAACTTTGTAAGCTAACTGCCTGTTTTTCTGATATGTCAGCAGAGTTAAGGATATTGTTACTATGGGTTCTGTCACTACTAAAAAGCACGCCAATGGGCTCGATTATGTCGAAGTGAATACGGCGTTATGTCAGGCAAGAATTTTTTTGCAGGGCGCGCAAATAGACTATTTTCAACCCCTAGGCAAACCACCTTTGCTGTGGGTTTCATCGGCTGACGATTATCAACCCGGTAATGGGATCCGTGGCGGAGTACCCGTATGCTGGCCTTGGTTTGGCATGAGTAGTGAAGCGAACTTTCCCCAACACGGTTTCGCCCGTACCCGTATTTGGGCGCTGGAATCGGTAGAAATGCGTAATCAGTTAGTGGATTTACGTTTTAGCTTAAAAATCAGTGAGCAAGATAAAATCTATTGGCCGCATAACACTGAGGTCAGCGTGTTATTCACCCTAGGCGACACCCTAAGCATTAGCCTTGTGAATACCAATTCAAGCGATGAAACCGTCACGCTTACCCAAGCGCTGCACAGCTATTTCCCGATTGAGGATATCCACCAACTCAAAGCCAGCGGTTTTAGTGGGTCAAAATACATCGAATTTGCCGAGGGGCCTTACCCGCAAACCACGGATGAAGTGCTGTTTGATCGCGAAACAGATCGTGTCTATACCGATCTGGGCCCAGTGCAGTTATTGCATACACCGCAAGGGACAATCGAAGTCAGCCGTGAAAACAGCCAATCCGCCGTATTATGGAACCCATGGATTGAAAAGTCACAACGCCTTGGCCGATTTAATCCAGAGGATTATCTGACCATGGTCTGCCTAGAAGCGGCCAATGTATTAGAAGATAAAGCCGTGCTTGCTCCAGGTGAAACCCACAGTTTAGTGACCCATATTCGCTGGAAAGACTAACGATTAAATATCCTAGCTCTTAATGTCCTAGTCAAAAAACGATACACACAAAAATGCCCAGTCCTATTTGCCAACGCAATCGGGACTGGGCATTTTTATCACTGCAAAACCTATCACTGCGAAACCAGAGTTTTATCACTACGATAACCTAAGTTTTTATAACGATAAAACTTAAGGTAAAACTTATTTCGCCGATTTCTCTAAGCGCGCCAGCAAGCTAGACGTATCCCAACGGTTACCGCCCATGCCCTGAACTTCTGAATAGAATTGATCCACCAAAGCGGTCAATGGCAAGTGTGAACCATTGCGGCGGGCTTCTTCTAAGGCGATACCTAAGTCTTTACGCATCCAATCGACGGCAAAACCAAAATCATAGCTCTGGCCCCACATCGTCTTGTAGCGATTTTCCATCTGCCAGCTTTGCGCCGCGCCTTTGCTGATCACTTCAATGACTTTCTCGCCATCGAGTCCCGCTTTACGGGCAAATTGCAGCGCTTCCGCCAAACCTTGCACCACACCCGCGATACAAATTTGGTTCACCATCTTAGTTAACTGACCTGCGCCAACCTCACCTAAACGTTCGGCGCAGCGGGCAAAGGCTTCAATCACGGGTTTAACACGCTCAAATACCGCTTCATCGCCGCCGACCATCACAGTCAAGGCGCCATTTTCAGCGCCCGCTTGACCGCCAGACACGGGCGCATCGAGGAAATCAATGCCCTTTTCGGCTAAGACTTTGGCAAGCTCACGAGCGACATCGGCCGAAGCCGTAGTATGGTCAACCAGCACAGTGCCCTTTTCCATCCCATGAATAACGCCATCACAGCCTAATACCACTTCACGCAGGTCGTTGTCATTGCCCACGCAAGTAAACACAATATCTTGACCCTCTGCCGCTTCCTTTGGTGTTGGACAGCAGCGACCACCATAGGTGTCGACCCAAGTTTGCGCCTTGGCAAAAGTACGATTATAAACAGTGACCTCATGGCCTTTGTTCAGTAAATGCCTCGCCATGGGATATCCCATTACGCCTAAACCAATAAATGCAACTTTTGCCATGAGCTGATCCTTAAATAGATAAACAAAGTGAATCGATTCAAAATAGTGGCCGCAGTTTAACATTCATCAACGGTAACGTCAGAGTGAAATCGGAGCGAGTGATAAACGCACTTTTCGCTAGAAACAACAAAGGCGCCTTAAGCGCCTTTGCTGATTTAATTTATGGGGTTATTTCACCACATGGGCTTCCATTTCGGCGCCAATCTTTTTACGCATTTCCATCAAGCGCAGTGCAGAATCCCGTAAATGAATATCATGTTCCGTCTGTGGTATCCACTCAGGCACAGGCGTAGGTAGGCCATCTTCATCAACTGCGACCATGATCACAATACAATGAGTGGTGAGATGACGCTCAGAAACTTTAGGATCGCCCGCTCGCACATCGATACCGATATGCATAGAAGTTTTACCCGTATAAATCACTTTTGCGCTGACTTCAACGATATTGCCCACCAAAATGGGTTGCACAAAACGAATACCGCCCGCATAAGCAGTAATACAATATTTACCGCTCCAGCCCGCTGCACAGGCATAGGCCGCGAGATCGATCCACTTCATCACAGCGCCGCCGTGAACTTTACCACCAAAATTCACATCCGCAGGCTCTGACAAAAATCTCAGGGTACTTTGTCTATCTATACCAGCCATATAACCTCAACTTATTCAGCCACTGTGGCTCAATGTTTCGTGCAATAGGCTGAGTTTACGATAGAAAGCCCCATTCGAGTAAAAATAATTACGATTGACCTCGTCAAAAAATTCGATTTAACCAAAGTGGCTAATAAGCACGCAGCAAAGCAATAAACTCGGCAACGCTAAACGATAAATCCATAGCTGAAATTCACTACTGACGAAACGCGTACCCTTAGCAAAAGTGTAAACGCCTAAGCCAAACATAAAGAAACCCAGCACTTCGAGGCCCGAAGACATATTGCTATCGCCACCGACGTTAATCGCCGTCACCAATAAGGCAAACCAAACCACCACGTAAGCAGCGATTGCTAAGGTAAAAGTCTTGATCCCAATGTCCATGTTTGGATGCCACACTTTAAACTCACCACGGATCAATTCGGTCAGATTGGCAGTTAATGCGCCAATGAGGGGAACAAGCGGGATCACCGCAGGATTTAACATGACACACTCCATTAAGATTGAATATGTCTGTCATTATCTGTGGTCACTAGAATTAAACAAGCTTGATGAACAAATGTTAACACTATGGATATCATACAGTTAGAAAGTGACATCTATCACAATAAAGCCATAAGATAACGGAGTTCAACTCACATGAGCAATGAATTTGACCCATAAAAAATGCGCCCTCAGGCGCATTTTTTCACTGTGTTTTACACTTTCTTGAACAGTAATGAACCGTTAGTCCCACCAAAACCGAAGGAGTTACACAGAGCGTAATCCATCTTCACGTCACGGGCTGTATGGGCAACAAAATCTAAGTCACAACCTTCATCTGGATTATCCAAGTTGATGGTTGGCGGTACGGCTTGGTCGCGCAGTGCTAGCAAAGTGAAAATCGCTTCAACCGCACCCGCAGCACCTAACAGGTGACCCGTCATCGATTTAGTCGAGCTAACTAGTACTTTATAAGCATGGTCGCCAAATACTGACTTAACCGCTGCCGCTTCCGCTTTATCACCTGCTGGCGTCGACGTACCATGGGCATTGATATAACCAATTTGCTCCAGTGATAACTTAGCGTCATTAATGGCATTGACCATAGCCGCCGCAGCGCCTGCTCCGTCGCTTGGAGGCGATGTCATGTGGAACGCATCACCGCTCATACCAAAACCGACTAATTCGCCGTAAATGGTTGCACCGCGCGCTTTTGCATGTTCGTACTCTTCCATCACCATCACACCAGCGCCATCACCGATCACAAAACCATCACGGTCTTTATCCCATGGACGGCTCGCCGCAGTCGGATCGTCATTGCGTGTCGATAACGCTTTCGCTGCACCAAAACCTGCCACGCCTAAAGGAGAAGTTACATCCTCAGCACCGCCGGCAACCATCACGTCTGCATCGCCATAGGCAATAGTACGCGCCGCAAAACCGATATTATGCACGCCCGTAGTACAAGCGGTCGTCACGGCAAAATTTGGGCCTTTCATGCCAAACATGATCGACAAGTGGCCCGAAATCATATTGATAATGGTACTAGGTACGAAGAAAGGAGAAACCTTACGCGGGCCACCATTCATCAATGCGCTGTGACCTTGTTCAATCAACCACATACCGCCCATACCCGCACCAATAGCAGTACCGACACGACCAGGGTTTTCTTTGCTCATGTCCAGACCTGAGTCTTGGATAGCTTGGATGCCAGCCGCCATACCGTATTGAATAAAGAGGTCCATCTTACGGGCGTCTTTTTTCGTTACGTATTGCTCAACATCGAAATCTTTTACTGAACCACTGAAACGAGTGGTAAATTCACTGGCATCAAATTTGGTTATCGGTGCAATACCACTCTTACCCGAAAGCAAAGCCTTCCAAGTAGTATCGACAGTATTGCCCACTGGAGTTACTAACCCCAAACCGGTTACCACTACACGACGTTTAGACACGGCAGTCACCTTTAAATGCTAATTTGTTAATTCAGATAGAGGACACAGGGTTTTCTATCATTAGACAATTTCTTAAATAACTTTTATTTAGAAAAATTCGCCAATCTGCGGCGAGCATCTCGTGGATAACAATTAAAACACGATCCAGAGACGATTGAATGGCACGGAGGCAGAATTTGACGGGGGTAAAACAAAAACAGGCGGCAAAAATGCCGCCTGTCTTCAAGAATTCAGAATTACTGATTCTTAGAAACGTAGTCGATCGCTGCTTGAACAGTAGTGATCTTTTCAGCTTCTTCATCAGGGATCTCGGTATCAAACTCTTCTTCCAGAGCCATAACCAACTCAACAGTGTCCAGAGAATCTGCACCCAGATCGTCAACGAAAGATGCCGCTGGCTTAACGTCTTCTTCTTTAACGCCCAGTTGCTCTACAATGATTTTCTTTACACGTTCTTCGATGTTGCTCATTAGTTTTCTTTCCTATTCAAATTACGCACTTGCGTAAGATTGCGAGTAGTTTATTAGATTTGGCTGACAATGCAAGCTTAGTTTTCGTGGTCTAACCACGAAATTTCACTATCAATTGATACAGATCACTACTCAGTTGCGACAGAAATCCCTGCCATTCGCCCTTAAACCATGTACATGCCGCCATTCACATGCAAAGTTTCGCCTGTGATGTAAGCGGCTGAGTCCGAGGCCAAAAAGAGCACTGCATTGGCAATTTCTTGCGCTTGCCCTAATCGTTCCATCGGAACCTGTGACATGATAGCTTTTTGCTGCTCTTCGGTCAGCTCATCTGTCATATCGGTCTGGATAAATCCAGGAGCGATAGCATTAACTGTAATTTGACGAGATGCAACCTCTCTTGCAAGAGATTTTGTAAATCCAATCAAACCCGCCTTTGCTGCCGAGTAGTTAACTTGACCTGCATTGCCCATGGTGCCTACCACTGAACCGATATTGATGATTCGGCCAAAGCGCTTTTTCATCATGGTACGCATCACAGGTTTTGATAGTCTAAATAACGATGTCAGGTTGGTGTCGATAATATCCTGCCATTCATCATCTTTCATCCGCATCAGCAGATTATCACGGGTTATACCCGCGTTGTTGACTAGAATATCAACATCACCCGCTTTTTCTTTGATCGAGGCGAATAAATGTGTAACAGATTCACTATCTGTGACATTAAGCACTAAACCAAAACCTTTGTCACCCAGATATTCTTGGATCGCCGCAGCGCCCTTCTCACTGGTTGCGGTTCCAATAACCACGGCACCCGCTTCGACCAGTGTCTCAGCGATCGCACGGCCAATACCGCGGCTCGCACCTGTCACCAAAGCCACTTTGCCTGTTAAATTCAGGTTGAAACTCATATAAACTCCTTACTCAGTTAATGCTGCTAATGAAGCAACATCATTAACCGCTTGGGCTGATAGTGATTTATTAATTCGTTTTGCTAATCCTGTCAATACTTTACCAGGACCACATTCCACCAGTTGGGTAATGCCTTTTTGGGCCATTAGCTCAACAGTTTCGCTCCAGCGGACAGGACAATATAACTGACGCACTAACGCATCTTTAATGTCATCAGCAGAGGTGGGTGATGCCACATCAACGTTATTAATCACTGTAATTGTTGGGGTATTAAACTGTACATCGTTTAATGCCACGGCCAGTTTATCCGCCGCAGGTTTCATTAATGCACAGTGTGATGGCACGCTGACAGGTAGAGCCACCGCCATTTTAGCGCCTGCTGCTTTACAAGCTGCTGCAGCGCGCTCAACTGCGTCTTTTTGACCTGCAATGACCACTTGACCAGGACTGTTAAAGTTAACTGGACTCACCACGTCACCTTGAGCCACTTCGGCGCAGGCATTAGCGATACTCTCGTTGTCCAAACCGATAATCGCATACATAGCACCCGTGCCAGCTGGAACCGCTTGCTGCATCAGTTGACCACGTAATTCCACCAACTTAATCGCGTCTTTAAAATCCATCACACCGGCGCAAACTAAAGCAGAATACTCGCCTAAACTGTGACCCGCGAGTATAGCTGGCATAGGCTTGCCTGAAGCCACGTAGGTACGCCAAATCGCCACGCTCGCCGCTAATAGGGCAGGTTGAGTTTTATCGGTTTCATTTAAGCTTTCAACAGGACCTTGCTGAACCAATGCCCACAGATCATAACCTAAGACGTCACTCGCCTCAGCAAAGGTTTGTCCAACAACAGCATGAGATTCGGCAAGCTCGGCTAACATGCCTAGGGCTTGTGAACCTTGGCCCGGAAATACAAAAGCAACATTTTCCATATTCAAATTACCTATGGCTAACTTAATTTATTGAAAAATCATGTGGAACACACATATAGAACTTAGAAACGAATGAGCGCACTGCCCCACGCAAATCCAGCACCAAAGGCCTCAAGCAGCAGTAGTTGTCCGCGCTGAATTCGGCCATCACGTACGGCTTCATCCAATGCAATGGGCACTGACGCGGCAGAAGTATTACCGTGTTTAGCTAAGGTCAATACGACTTTATCAAGACTCATATCGAGCTTTTTAGCGGTAGCATTGATAATTCGGAAGTTGGCTTGATGTGGCACTAACCAGTCAATTTCTGACTTATCGATATTGTTAATGCGTAACGTCTCAGTCACGACATGGGACAATTGAGTCACAGCCACTTTAAAGACATCGTTGCCTTTCATGGTCATAAAACCAACCGCTTCAGAGGTTTCGCCTTTACGTGGTGGGAAAGCGCATTTCAATAAGTCACCTTGGCGACCATCGGCATAAATGTGGGTCGAAATGATCCCTAGCGTTTCGGATGCGCCTATCACAACCGCGCCCGCACCATCACCAAATAAAATAATCGTTGAACGATCTTCTGGCTCACATAAGCGAGACAGTACATCGGCACCAATCACTAATACTTTTTTAGCCGCGCCCGTTTTTACAAATTGATCGGCAACAGATAAAGCATAAACAAAGCCTGAACACGCCGCTGCGATATCAAAAGCTGGAATGGTATGCACGCCAAGCATGGCTTGAATTTCACAGGCCGCAGCCGGAAAAGCATTGGGAGCACTGGTGGTGCCGCAGACGATCATGTCTAAATCTGATGCTTCTATGCCAGCCATTTCTAGCGCTTTTAATGCCGCTTGGTAGCCCATAGTTGAAACGGTTTCATCGAAAGCCGCAATGCGACGTTCTGATATACCTGTACGTTCAACAATCCATTGGTCAGTGGTTTCCACCATTTTTTCCAAATCTTGATTGCTACGCACCTGCACTGGTAGATAACTACCAGTTCCGAGAATTTTTGTATGCATAAGGAGGGATCAGTTATTTATATCTAAAAGAATCGACTCCAAACGATCTTTTATCATTTCAGGGAGTCGACGTTGAGCTTCCGTTACTGCCAAACTAATTGCTTGTAAATAGGCAGTTTCATCCGCGTTTCCATGGCTTTTTACAACTATTCCGCGCAATCCTATCAGACTTGCACCGTTATAGTGGTCGGGGTTCATCTGACTAAGGACCGCCTGGATACGAGGGGCGATAAGTTTAGCCAGAAAACGAACGAATAAACCTTGGGTTAGTCCCCGTTTTAACTGATGTACTAATAACTTGGCAATACCTTCTGAGGTCTTGAGCGTGATGTTACCCACAAACCCATCACAAACAATCACATCCACATTACCGGAATAGATTTCATCCCCTTCGATAAAACCTGTGTAATTGATTTGTTCTGTGTGTTGCAGCAACTGCGCGGCTTGCTGAACTTGGTCATTACCTTTAATTTCTTCAACGCCCACATTGAGCAAGGCGACTTTTGGCCGAGATTTCTTATCTACCGCTTCGCACAGGACTGAGCCCATCACGGCAAATTGAAATAAGGTTTCCGAGTCACAGGAAATATTCGCGCCCAAATCCAACAAATAAACCGGTTTTTGAGTCACCGCAGGTAAACAACTGACTAATGCAGGTCGATCAACACCAGGCAAGGTCTTCAGCAATACTTTCGCCATTGCCATCAGCGCCCCAGTGTTACCGGCACTCACACACGCTTGTGCGCGGTCGTCACGCACTAACTCAATAGCCAATCGCATGGAACTGTTTTTACGTGTACGCAAGGCATGCACAGGCCTATCGGACATACTAACGACTTCATCGGTATGAATGATTTCTATGCGCGAAAGTAAACTCGCTTCGGCTTGACGTAGATAGACATCAATTTCAGTCTTGTCACCGACTAAAATGATTTTAAGAAAAGAATGTAATTGTAGTGCCCGCAAGGCTGCAGGCACCGTGACGTGGGGGCCATGATCACCACCCATTGCATCTAACGCAAGCGTCAGATTCGTCATTAGGAAACCAACAAATTACTTGTTGATTACCTTTTTACCGCGATAGAAGCCATCTGCAGTCACATTGTGACGCATATGGATTTCACCGCTGGTAGCGTCTACAGACAGCTGAGCAGTGCTCAGTGCGTCATGTGAACGGCGCATTCCGCGCTTTGAACGTGATTTTTTGTTCTGTTGTACAGCCATTGGCCTGTCTCCTCGATTACTTGCTCTTCAGTTTTTCTAACACTGCAAACGGATTTGGACGCTCCTCTTGAGCGGGTTCTATCTCGCCTACAACCATGTCTTTAGATCCTGCACTGCAATCAATTTCTTGATGCATTGGGATTATCGGCATAGCGACTATCAATTCATCTTCGATCAATTGATGTAGACGCACTTCGCCAATTTCATTGCACTCAATTGGGTCATACGCATCCGGGAGCTCATCGATTTCTGCTTTAGTCCGACATGGACCAAAACAAAACTCGACCGTAACCTCAGTGGTAAATAGTGTCATGCAACGTTGACATATCAGAGTGAGCTCCGTCACAGCCTTCCCTTTCAGGTAGACTATCCCCTGTAAATCTACGCCACATTCAAGCAACACTGCCACATCGGAACAGTCGCCGGCACATAACTCAGTTAATCTTTTCAGTTGCACACCAGGAACAACGCCCTGATAAACTAGGCGACTCGAGGCGGCGCGAAATGGATCAATTGAAACCGGTATCTTTACTGTTTGCATAAGGCGCGCATATTATAGTTTGAAAACGCTAGAGTCAAAGAAAAAATGCTAACTTAAGTCCCAGTTTGCGACTTAAGCCTTTCCCCTGCCCCAACATTGAAATTGACGGAAGCGAAATAGTACCCAAGCATGGGGCCGCATACAAGCGCAAGCCGCCTAAAATAGTCGCATTCATTGAAAAGAAACCGTAAAAGACGAAACTCTTGCACTCTCTCGCATTGATTGGTCACAATATGAGTCACTCTTTTGCGGATATCTCATTATGCCAACCCCATTAATCTTAGCTTCGACGTCTGTATATCGACAATCTTTACTGCAAAAACTCGGGTTACCCTTCGAATGCTGCAATCCTAATATTGACGAAACGGCGTATCTCGAAGAATCGGCCCATGCTTTAGTGCTGCGATTAGCCAAAGCAAAAGCCGTCGCGGGAGCAGAACAATTCCCCGATGGTCTGATTATTGGTTCCGATCAAGTTGCCGTCATTGATGACAAGATTATCGGTAAACCCCATCATTTTAATAATGCCGTCGCGCAGCTCACTCAAGCCTCAGGCAAGGCAATCACCTTTTATACTGGTCTTGCACTCTATAATGCCAAAACTGGCGCTATGGCCGCTGAGGTTGAACCCTTTACGGTTCATTTTAGGCACCTTAGCCATGCGCAGATTGTGGCATACGTAGAAAAGGAAGAGCCCTACTACTGTGCAGGCAGTTTTAAGAGCGAAGGTTTAGGTATCGCGTTATTTACAGAGCTCGAAGGGCGCGATCCCAATACCTTAGTTGGCTTACCACTGATATTACTGACGGAAATGCTGTTAGCCCAAGGTGTAGACGTTCTTGCTTAAACGTTTACCAAGGCTTTGCTCTATTTGCTCAGTTTATTGAATCGATGACGCGCATCAAAAATACCGAGCTACTGAGTCGTTTCATCGACGAAAAGATGAGACGTAAATAAAAGTGATAAGGAAGTCTCATGCGCAGCGGCATGTATTGCCGCTTCAGTATTAAATAGCAGTGTTAGAGGTATTGCAGTAATTGCTTTGGTGAATCAATCAAGGCGATAGGTTTTGCCCGCAGCAACTTTTCAGCACTGTGAGCGCCATAGGTCACACCAACGCTATCAATCCCTGCATTGGCCGCCATGGTTAAATCCAGCAGAGAATCACCCACCATTAAGGCTCGGTTCGGGGCAATATTCAATTCTTTCAGCAAGCTTGAGATCATTTCAGGATGGGGTTTGCTGTGCACTTCATCAGCGCAGCGTGACGCAACAAAGTATCGACCTAAGCCTGTTTGCTCAAAGACGCGATCAAGTCCCGCACGGGCTTTACCAGTTGCGACGGCTAACTTATAGCCTTGGCTATGCAAGTCATCAATTAACGCTGGAGTTTGTACAAACAAGGGCGTTGGCGTGGTGTCTAAATGCAAATATTGCGCTTTAAACTCGGCGCGCATCTGCTGATATGGATCATCTTCGCCTTGGCTAAATGCATTTTTAGGATGCTGCTGATGCTGAGAATTGGCAGAAGAAGCGCTGAGATTGAGCCCGTGTGGAAATAGGACTCGCAGCGCTTCTGTCATAGAAAGACCAATAATATCGCGAATGTCACTTTCAGTTGGGATAGGTAACTGCAATGCCTTAGCCATATTTTCAATACAAGTGATAATTTTACCGATAGAATCCATCAGAGTGCCATCCCAATCGAAAATCACTAAATCGTATTGCTTTATCTTCATCCTTGAAACCTATCCCCGTCGATTACGCACGCTTTAACTTATCGAGTAATTGCGACAAATTTTCATCTAAAGGCGCTGAAACCCGCATCACTTCATCATTTTCTGGATGAATGAACATCAATTCAGCGGCATGTAAAAAGAGTCGAGTTAAGCCTAATGAACGCATACTATCGTCAAACCCTTGCTCGCTGTACTTATCATCACAGGCGATTGGATGACCCGCAAATTGACAATGCACCCGAATTTGATGAGTACGTCCAGTGACAGGGCTTGCCTTCACTAAAGTACAACCTTGGTAACGCTGCATAATTTTAAAGCGCGTTTCTGAAGGTTTACCCTCAGCATTAACACGCACAATGCGCTCACCGGATTTGAGGGTGATTTTCAATAAAGGCTGTTTAACGGCTTTATCTTGAGCAGACCATTCACCTTTAACTAAGGCCAAATAGTCTTTCTGCATCTTTTTATACCGAAGCTGATCATGCAGATGTTTAAGCGCGCTACGCTTTTTCGCCACCAACAACACACCCGAAGTATCTTTATCGAGACGATGTACTAGCTCTAAAAACTTTTGTTGAGGACGCAGTGAACGCAATGCTTCAATCACACCGTAATCGACTCCACTACCACCATGCACGGCAATGCCAGCAGGTTTATTCAGCACGATCAAATGATTGTCTTCATGCAAAATACGATCTTCGAGTTGCGAGACTTTACTTAAGTTCGCCGATGGTGCGGTACGGTTATCCGGCTCTGCCACGCGGACTGGCGGAATACGTACGATGTCGCCAATCTGCAACTTGTACTCGGGTTTGATGCGTTTCTTATTCACTCGAACCTCGCCCTTGCGGACAATGCGATAGATCATGCTTTTCGGCACGCCCTTCAGCTTGGTCATTAAGTAGTTATCAATACGCTGTTCGAAGTGATCTTCATCAATCGTGATCAACTGAACCTGTTGTGGGGTGGATTCTATATTCATGATGCGCCATCTAATTATAACGGTCGCCATTGTACAACAACTGAGAAGAATTGTGCCTTTCCATTGCTGAATTTTTTGATTATTGCTATATTTCACCAGCGATTAGGGATAAGCCGTGAATAAAGTGTTCACAACGCCCTGATCCCAAGCGGAAAATTTAACGGATAAAAAAAGATTTTCTTGATAGCAAATCATTGATTTGCAAATCGTATACAGAGTAAAAATACCACAAATGCGTTTTTTACGATTAAATCGAGAAAGTCACCTTACTTTAATAAGGTTTACCCTAGGTTTTCCTCCCCGATTTCGAAGGATATTTTAACTTGTCGTCAGACAAACCGATTCGACTTGGGCATTACCGGAACGAAACTAAAGAATTTATGGGGTTGGTTGATGTTTTACAACGAATTCCTTGTTTTTGTAATCATTAAAAAATAAGCCATAAATAGGATGCGACACGCAGCGACTGCGTCTAACAGTAATGCGCACCTCTTGCCTAGCCACCAGCCGTGAGGCTCAGTTGACCTACTGCTAGGCCCGTAATGCAGCGAAGCGCGATGTTTGATGACCTCTATTTAAAGAAGAATGACGTCATCATGAAACGTATGTTAATCAATGCAACTCAATCAGAAGAGTTGCGTGTTGCCCTTGTTGATGGGCAACAACTGTATGATCTAGACATTGAAAGCCCAGGTCATGAGCAAAAAAAATCAAACATTTACAAAGGTAAAATTACCCGCGTAGAACCGTCTTTAGAAGCCGCTTTCGTCGACTACGGTGCCGATCGTCACGGCTTTTTGCCACTGAAAGAAATCGCTAGAGAATATTTCCCGAAGGGATATTCGTTCCAAGGTCGGCCAAATATCAAAGAAGTGGTCAGTGAAGGACAGGAAGTTATTGTCCAAATTGACAAAGAAGAACGCGGCAATAAAGGTGCAGCCTTAACGACCTTCATCAGCCTTGCAGGCTCTTACTTAGTATTAATGCCAAACAACCCACGTGCTGGCGGGATTTCTCGTCGTATCGAAGGTGATGAGCGCACTGAGCTAAAAGAAGCGATGGCTGACTTAGAAGTGCCTGCTGGCATGGGTCTTATCGTGCGTACTGCGGGTGTAGGCAAAGAATCTGCCGAGTTAAAGTGGGACTTAAAAGTTCTACAACACCACTGGGCGGCGATCACCGAAGCTTCACAAGTTAAAGGCGCACCTTTCTTAATTCACCAAGAAAGCAATGTGATAGTTCGCGCTATTCGTGACTATTTACGCCGTGACGTGGGCGAAATCCTCATCGATCATCCACGTATTTTTGAAGAAGCGAAGCAACATATTGCCTTAGTTCGCCCTGATTTCGTTGAGCGCGTAAAACTGTACGAAGCTGAAGTGCCATTATTCACTCACTTCCAAATCGAATCACAAATTGAATCCGCCTTCCAACGCGAAGTGCGTCTGCCATCTGGCGGTTCAATTGTTATCGACCCAACTGAAGCCTTAACCTCAATCGATATCAACTCTGCCCGTGCCACTAAAGGCGGCGATATTGAAGAAACAGCACTTAACACTAACCTCGAAGCCGCCGATGAAATTGCCCGCCAATTGCGCCTCCGCGACTTAGGTGGCTTAGTGGTTATCGACTTTATTGATATGACGCCTGTGCGCCATCAGCGTGAAGTTGAAAACCGCTTACGTGATGCTGTGCACCATGATCGTGCTCGCGTGCAGTTAGGTCGCATTTCTCGTTTCGGTTTGATGGAAATGTCGCGTCAACGTCTGCGCCCCTCTTTAGAAGAATCTGCAGCGCATATCTGCCCTCGCTGTCATGGCCAAGGCACGATTCGCAGTACCGAGTCTTTAGCACTGTCAATTTTACGTTTGATGGAAGAAGAAGCCATCAAAGAAAACACCTCACAAATCGAAGCGATTGTGCCTGTGGATGTTGCAGCTTTCTTGTTAAACGAGAAACGCAAAGCCATTCGCATCACAGAACAGCGTCACGATGTCGAAGTGTATGTGATACCTGACGCACACATGATGACGCCTGATTACCGCGTGATCCGTCACCGTAGTGATGATGAAATCAGTGAATCAAGCTATAAGCGTATAGAGCATCCTGAAGCCAAATTGTATGAGCCACGCAAACTGGAACGTACTGCGGCGCCTATTCCGGCATTAAAAGGTTTTGCAGCGCCACAAAAAGTAGAACAAGCCCCATCACCAACGGTGAAAGTTGAAGCGCCACAACCAGGCTTCTTCAGCAAGCTTGTGAGTGCAATCAGTGCCATGTTTGCGCCAAGTGAAAAAGCTGAACCCGTAAAAGTTGTTGAAACTAAAGCAACTGATACCAGTGCGGCTAACGCAAATCGCCGTAACCGTCGTAATGACACTCGCCGCCCACGCAATGCCCAAGATGCCGACAAAGCAAAAGAAGGCACTCGTGAGCCGCGTAGCCGCAATCCAAAAAAGCCGACTGATGCAGTAGTCAGCACACAAGAACGTCCAGTACGCGAAAAAGAAGAAACGGCTAAACGTCCAGCTAAAGCTGAACCTAAGCCACGCGTACAAGCGCCAAAAGATGTTGTTGCCGACATTGAAGCAGATGATGCCCCTAAGCAAGAAGTCGCCCGCGAGCGTCGTCAGCGCCGTAACATGCGTCGTAAGGTGCGTATCGATAATGGCCATAATACGCCAGATAATGCGATCCCAATTGCACCTGAAGATGCCGCAGAAGTGTTAGCGGAAATTGCAGCCCTTAACGCCGCAGCGGCAAGTACTATCAGTGTTAATGCCAAAGCTGAAGTCATTGCCCAAACGCCAGTAGAAACTAAAGCGCCAAGAACACGTCGCCAGCCTCGTAAGGAAGCTGCACCTGCTCAAGAAGCGCAAGAAGCGCAAGAAGCGCAAGAAAATATTGTGCTAGAAGAGACAACTGTAATTGCTACTGTAGTAGAAACACCTGCTGTTGATGCTGTTAACGTAGCTGAAAACACCTTGGTTGACACAGCAGCTCATACTGTAGCAGCGGATGCTGTATCGCAAGATAGCGAAGTTGATGCAGACAACGAAAATGCGAATGCTGATGATCAATCAAAACGCGAGCAAAGAGATGGTCAACGTCGTAGCCGTCGTAGCCCTCGCCACCTTCGTGCAGCGGGTCAACGTCGTCGTCGCGACGAAGATGACCAAGGGACATCAACGCCAGCGCAATTCGTTCCTAATGACGAATTAGGTGCGGACCAAGAGTACCCAAGCGAAATCGTCAGTGTTCGAGTGGAAACTCCTGTTGTTGCAACTCAAACAACAGCGGTAACTGAACCGGCCGTTAAAACTGCTGACGTCGAAATAGCTGAAACCAGTTCAACTCCAGCTGTTGAAGCTCCTGCTGTTGTTAAAGTAGAAGCAAAAGTTGAGCCTCAGCCTCAAGCAAATGACGTTGCAGCAGTTGAAACTCAGCAAGTTGAAACTAAACCTGTTGTGACTAAAACCACTGAAACGAAAGCGGAAGAGCCAAAGGCTGCTGACGTAAAAGTTGACCTCGCGTCAATCGTTGAAACTCAGGTGACCAGCGTTACTGCTGAAGCCGTAGTCGTTGTAGTCCCATCAGTTGAAAGCTCAGTGACTAAATCAGTAGCAGTACCCAAAGCTGAAGCAGCTAAAACCGAAACACTTGTCGAGCCAAGTGTTGCACCGAGCGCTGAAGTAAAAGAAGCCGTGAAAGCAACAGCCTCTGCGCCAATGGCCAGACCGGCAGCTATCGCTAAGCCTCAAGCCACGATACAAACGGCTCCAACAACACCGCAAATCATGGATGCAGTTATTGTCAGCAAGCCGAAAGCCGCCAGCCGCTTTGGCTCTATGGTGTCTTCGGATATGACCAAGCCTGTCGTTGAGGTGAGAGAACAAGTGGCTGTCCCTAAAGGACGAGAGTATGAGAATACTGCGAACGAAGAGTCTACTGCCAAAATCAAACTCGCTAATGGTGCAGAGTCGGATATGGCACGTCCATAATCACTTAAGCTAAACCAGAAAAGCCATGCAATTGCATGGCTTTTTTATTTACACTGTAATACTCCACAATATTTAAATTTAGCTCAATCCATTTTTCGGCTTAATCGTAGTCTCCTTGAATAACATAACCCATTAAAAGATCCTCAGTATATAGTTATCAACTTTAAGTATTCTTGTGTTGTCACTAACGTCACATTAGAAGCAATAAACATGCTAACAAAATATTAGGCCAATACCGCCAGTAGAAAGGGCACTTAATCCATTTAGTGCTAACTGTAGACCTCTCCTTTATAAGTTAGGGAAACTAGTCGAGGGAAAACATTATTCCGCTATAAAGTAGCCGATAATTAAGTTGGGTTAGCAACCTAAAGCTTCCGTCGGAAATGCTTAAATGTACGAAATGTAAGGCATCTGAATAGCAATATTCGTTTTTTGGTCAGCTCCAAACTACATCATAAATAAGCTAGTGTTCTTTAATATCAAGCACTAAATGCTTTGCTAGTCTCAACTCTTTACTACAAGGCTTTCAGCCTTAGGTACGGCTTAGTATATGTAGGATGACTAAGTGCAAGAAATGTAAATGCACCAATCATATTCGGCAATATCTGAAGTCACTGATTTACAAAAAATGAATGATTAGACACATTCGCGTTCGACATTGAATATAAGATTACGCAAAAAAATAAACTCGATAAGAGCAAGCGTTAAGAGTTAACATATAATGGAATTGAATGTTACAGGGGTAAAAATAAGGAGAGTGTATCAAATGGTTTTATTGCAAATCTTGGAGATATCAGAATTGGATTCTAACAGAGAAAGATTAGAGGATTAACTTCAGATTTAAGCATTAAATTAATGCGACATGTTAAGTGGATCTCGTCGCTTATACTGGATTCAACAATCTAAATTAAATGAAATCTTATTTTCGCACAAATAAAAAGAGCCACGGAATTAACCATAGCCCTTTAATCCATTGCTATCAGCTCTAGGCTAACAGCACTGAAAATTAACCAATGATAGTTACGTTTTCAGCTTGTGGACCTTTTTGACCTTGAGTCACAGTGAAAGACACTTTTTGGCCTTCATCAAGAGTTTTGAAACCGTCAGAGTTAATCGCACGGAAGTGTACGAATACATCTGGACCAGATTCTTGCTCAATGAATCCGAAACCTTTGTCAGAGTTGAACCACTTAACAACACCAGTAACTTGAGACATAATATAAATCCTGTAAATAAAAAATTAAAGCCTTAACGGCGGGTGGAGCTGGAAAATGCCGGTATTACTTATGTTTACAGGACGAACTGGTCGTATTGAACACATAAATATAAGCCCAACCTTCAAGCTGATAAGACTATAAACCATTCTAAAGATAAGTCAACACACTGCGACACTTTGGATTATTTATTTTGCCTAAATCTACTTTACGGTTTTGCAACCGGCTAGCAGAACACTAGGTTCATGCTGTTTAGCAAGTACAGTTAAGCATTTTAAATAACTTATTTCAATAGCTTAATCTTATCACTTACTTTGAAATCCGATGCACTTCAATTTGGAAATCCAATTCACAGTTCAGTCCTTGCAACGCAAATGCTTGCTTTTGGGCATGAGTAAACTTCCAAGCATAGGGCGTCATTTCTAAAAAATGAGCAATATGTTCACTGTTTGCCAGCTCTAACTGGGAGATTAAGCGCTCCTGATGAAGACACTCAAATCCAGCAATATGCGCTGTGGAAACGGGATGTAATCTTGGCTCAGCATAAATTTGTTGTTTCAACGCAAAATGGTGTAAAGGTCCCGGAGAAACCGTTATCAGTAAGCCTCCATCAGCCATAATCCGTTGTAACTCTTCTACTTTTGAAGGGGCATAAATACGAATGGCAAGATCGACACTTTGGGATGCGATTGGCATTTCATAGGCACTTGCGACACAAAATTGCAAATTAGGGTAACGTTTAGCTGCATATTTAATTGCAGACTTAGAAATATCTATACCTTGTAAATTGCAATCATGGTGCTGGCTCAACACATGGAATAAACGTTGACTGTAGTAACCTTCCCCACAGCCTATATCGAGGATTTGTTTTGCTTCGGCACCAAACTCAAGCGCGAGCTCATTCACTCTATCACTCAAACCTTGATAGTAACCCGCGTTTAAAAATTCACGCCGAGCAAACATCATCTGTTTATTATCACCAGGATCTTTTGAGTTTTTCTTCTGTACAGGCAATAAGTTGACATAGCCTTCTTTGGCCATATCAAACTTATGTTGCAGTGAACAACCCCAAGTTCGCTCCGTTAACGTCAGTGGGGCGGCACACAGGGGACATAAATAATGCATAATGGACTCTTATCATTTAGCTAAATTTGGGTAAAAAGTTTATGTTTCGTCTTCCATCAATCGATCTACCATCAGGGTCAATTCCGGTGAAGCGAGTAATTCATAACACTCTAATTTTCTTAATAGCTTATCAGTGTTATCAACATCATTAGCAGCGCGGCTGTAGTTTGGTCGCTCAAACATATGGGTATAGGTTCTAAATAACCATTGTTGTTTCTGCAGTAGCAAGGGATCGATCCTTAATACTTCATCAGCAAGGCTGGCGTGACATTGACCAAGCTCCCCGCGCATAAACGCCTGCAATTCTAATCTAACCTGCTCGATTTCAGTCATGTAAATTGCAAGAGATTCAGATGATGCGGCATAGTCGTAGTGCCTTGCTAACAGTGCTTTAGCAACCATTAACGCTTTGGGCTCATGCAAAACCCGCAAATCCGCTTCTAAGGGTACTAACTCAAACTTTGAATTGGCTTGTAAGGCAAAAGTTAAGTAACTATTTGCACCTATTAAGTCATTATCTGCACCTACTATTAAGTCATTATCTGCATCTAAATGACGAGTCGTATCTAAGGTAAAAGATACACCTCGCCTCAATTCAGCCGCACAAAATTTCGCAGCAGTTCCCATCCGTGTATAAAGCCTAAAACCTTGCCCAAGGCTGCGGGTTATTGGTGTATTGAAAGCCTGAGGACTTTGCGGTAACGATTCGACCTTAAGACCCATAAACGGCTGGAAGCGGATGACTATATTTTGCTGAATTCCGGCTTCAGCGATGACGATAATCTCTAGTAAAGGGGCACTGATCGCCTGTGACACAATAAAATCACTAACATCGTCGGGTAGCCGTAATGTGAGTATTGATGTATTTTCAACATCAAGCACCATAGGTTCATTTAGAAATTGATGGTACATAAGACATTATTCTCCTATTTAACCGCAATTGTACCGTCCAATACCAATTAAAATCACCCCGTAAACCATTACCATCGCAAGATATGACTTAATCTTCATGATGCCGTAAATCGGCATTCGAGAAATAGTAGTGACATTGCGTGGTAGCATATTTATGCCTCCAGTGATCTATAACGTTAAGCACAGGAAGATGTAAGTGACGTATACAATGAACTTCACGTAACCATTCACCCAATGTAAAACTCACGATGCACCCTGCCCAGAAAGTGGCGAGCCTAGTCAGCATTGTTAGACATCGCTCGGCTTAGCGCCAGAAAACCATTCGGTATGCTGGTCACCTTGACGGCCAAAATAGGTTACACGTTTACCTCGCAAAAACACGAAATAACCTTGAACTCCTGCATTCATAGCGCGCTGGCAGAAAAGCCGAAAATTTTGCCCATGCTGCTGACTATCCAAGATGGCAGCTCTGAGTTCAATCACATTAAAATTTTCAGCAATTAATGGAAGTCCCTCAAATGATAAAGGTGATTGCACTGTAGAACCTACTGCGCTATAGAAAGTAAATGACTTCAAGGCATAGTCTACATAGTAATACTCGACACCTTCAGCAATAAGATTGCCGACAATTTGAGGAAATGGTATTAATCCAGACAAGGTTGCTTGTGCAGATTCTAAAATTTTATCCGAGTTCATTGATGTCCTCTCTGGGTCTTGAGTGGTCAATTTATATGTTTAACATCAGCAGTAGAGCCAAAGTGATAGCACAGTAAAAACGTGGAGCATGCGCCAGCGCTGGTTAAACGCTCAAAGCACGTACTCATAAATGATTAACGCAATAAACACGACCTTCAAACTACCCCAAAATCGTTGCCAGACTACAAACACGTTTATGCATATATAACGTAAAGCCATATTAAAAATACTATGGCCAAACAACATAAGGACTTTAAAATATTCTGCGAGCCACTCGCACCCAGTGCCAACACCGTTGGGCTGTCTAAATTGATTTACAACTCACATAAACCCAAACTAAAAAAATGTATCATTTACGCTTATCATCTGTTTCTTTATCCCGCAAGCCATCTAGGCTACTGCTAAAATAAGCACACCGAATCAATTTCAACCTCTAGCAATGAGTTTATTGATGGATAATTTACAGCGACTGGGCATTATTTTTTGTATTCTTTCCCTGTGGGTCTTGGCAAACATACCCGTCACTTATGCTAATGATCAATTCATTATCAATCAGTCAGAATCCAAGCTTGATCACAGATATCAGTATACTTATGACCTTTTACAATTAGTTATTGATGCAACCAAAGCCGATTTTGGTGAAGCATCACTGCAAGTCTTAGATCTAATAATGAGTCGAAATCGTATCTTCAGAGCATTACAAGAGGGTGAAACCATCAATGTTATTGCAGAAGCCTCTAACCTACAGTGGAATAAACAGCTTATTCCAATAAAAATTCCTATTAGAAAAGGCATTCAGGGATTTAGAATTTTTATTATTAAAAAGGAAAATGTACCTAGGTTAGCCCAAATCACCTCGCTAGCGCAGTTAACTGCTCTTGATACTGGTTCAGGTAGCCAATGGTCAACTAAAGTTGCCATGCAACAAGCAGGATTTAAGATTATAGAAAGCAATCAATATGACAGTTTATTTAATATGTTATCAAAAGGGCGGTTTATAACATTTGGCCGCGGAGTGAATGAAGTCTTTCAAGAGGTTGAGCAGTTTAATCAACAATATCCAGATCTCGTTGTTGATGAAAGCATCATGCTACATATTCCGCTAGCGACATATTATTATGTTTCACCTAACAAACCTCGCTTAGCTCAGCGAATACAAATTGGCCTCCAGAGAATTATCGATAATGGTCAATTTGACCAGTTATTTTATCAACGCCATTGCGATTTTTTGATAAAAAGTAAATTGAATCAACGATTAGTTTTTAAAATTGACAATCCTTTTATATCTGAATCAGAAATGACTTCCATTGTCGGTAAAGATTTCTTACTCAATCCAATGGATGACTTTTCCATATTATGTAAGAAATATCATTAAATAGGCTTCATCAGATAAACGCTTTGGGTCCGTCATGACTTAAAAACATCTCTCGGAAAATGGGATAAAAAACAGCAAGTCGCGGCTTGAATTGAAGGAGGTTAGATTTTTGACCTTGGGTATCAAGAAATCAAATGAAAACCTTCAAGGCCATTAGCCTTGAAGGAAACTTTTTAGAATTGCACTCTGACACCAATAGCCGCTGAGCGACCTGGCATAGGGGATAAATGCCTTAGGAAACTGTTATGTGGGCGCGCATCTACATCGGTAAGATTATCTAAGCTTAGGTAGAATTGAGTCGGCACTTTCGAAATGACTTGATCTAAAGTGATATTGGCTCCGAGCAAAGCATAAGATTCAGAGGGCCTCTCAAATCTGCTAACGTCACCTTGTGAATGATAGCGAACATAATCGATGGACACAGTAAGCGCATCATACTGCCAATTTAGTGCAGTGCCTGTTTTGGATTGTGGTGTTCGAGGCATTGAAGTGCCTTCTAACCTGCGGCGAAAGTATTCGTCCCGCTCACCTGCGAGAGGTGGGCGAGTACTAAAGATGTCGTAACTACCATCGTATTGATATCTAGGAGTATTTCTCACTCTGTCAGTAAATGCGCTGAGTTCAAAAACTCCCCACCTTTGCCACGGTAAGGTATAGATAGCTTGTACCTCTAACCCTTGATTGTTTGTATCTGCTTGGCGCCATTCACGAACATAAGTACCATTACGCTCAAGGCCTGTACTACCAAGATAAATAAAATCATTGAATTGATTTTGATACCAACTTGCCATTAGCTGTAAATCGGCGATTTTAGCGGTGGTATTTATTTCAAAGGAGTGATTAATTTCCTTTTTAAGATTTGAGCTGCCCTGTTCTTCAATTAACAGAGCATAGTGTGGGTTACTGGCGTAAAGCTCACTCATTTCAGGAGCACGCTCGGCATGAACGTAATTGACTCGTGTTGACCAATTTTGCAATATGTCCCATTGCAGTGATCCTGAGTAGCTTTGGAGATAAAAATTTCTATCTTTAACATTCGCTCCTGAGCCTCGACCTACCTTGTAACCCTCTGCGTTTAC
Source organism: Shewanella sp. DW31 (assembly GCF_015767295.1). Taxonomy (NCBI): domain Bacteria; kingdom Pseudomonadati; phylum Pseudomonadota; class Gammaproteobacteria; order Alteromonadales; family Shewanellaceae; genus Shewanella; species Shewanella sp. DW31. Next base: position 203,245 of record NZ_JADWMP020000003.1, on the reverse strand, counting down.
TTGGTGCTTAATCGCATCATAACGACCTCCTAATTCAAAAGTAACCGGACCAAAGTGCAGGGTTTGTAGCGTATAGGCTGCATAGTTTTGACTATCGACATCAGGCATGTAATTGTCATAGCCCTCCCCTTTATAGGCTTTAGTGTCGTACTGTAATCCTAAGACACCATCGAAGTTTGATGTCCAACTATGATAGAGCTTAGGGCTAATGACCCAAGAGGTAAGTTCGAATTGGTTAACAGATACCTCAGCCATATGCTCATCATCGACTTGATTCGAATAGGCGCCATCGAGGCTAAATGAGTTTATCCAATTGTCATCCCAGTTTTCGACATACTTCATATCTACGCGATCACCACGGGAGAAAATTCGAATATTACCCCGTTGATCAAAATCCACTGGTGCGCTGCTGCCACGACGCATAAATCCCGGAATACCGCGATGAGTGTCCGTATAACCATAAGCCAAACCCAAAAGACGTTGTTGGCCAGTGTAGCTTCCGCCTGCCGAGAATGATGATGTGTGGTGGCTGCTGTTAAGCACAGTGCCATTACTGTCTATTGAGTAGTCGGTGATAATTTGTTGTTCTAAAGGTGTAGCATCTTCATAGCGTTTTAATTGATTGTTCATCTGCCACACAGGTTGCGCATATTTGATTTGGCATAGATCGGCAAACTGTGCAGCACCTACGACTTTTGACCACGTTTTACAATCGCTGTCTTTAGAATATCCAGGGATATCGTAGTCACCACGGTCTTTGTTGATCATATTCAGCGCAAAGTTAAAAGATTCATTTCCTGCAGTAAGTTTTGCCAGTGCGGTACTTGTACTATTGAAGCCAGCTTTCACTTCAGCGCGACTGTTAAACCCATTGATTGGGCTTAATGGAATACGACTATCTTGGAGATCAACAATGCCTGCCATCGCTTGCCCACCATAGGCAATCACAGCTGTAGGACCTTTAATGACCAAGATACTGTCAGCAAGAAAGGGCTCGATGGGGATGTATTGATCCTCACTCACCGACGACATATCCTCAACTTGAGTTCCATTGAGCAACATTTTAACCCTGTTTCCACCAAATCCACGGATTTGTGGCCTACCCGATGAGCTACCAAAAAAACCACTGTCTACCCCCGGTAATTGGCTTAAAGTTTCTCCTAAGGTATCGGCTTTACGATTATTAAGTTCATCGCCGCTGAGTTCGATTTTACTGGCTTGTATTCTTTGACTTAGTGGTTTTTCTAAAGCATGCCCAGTGACATTGATACGTTCAATAGGTTCTGCTGAAACAGCTAAAGTGCCAACACCTAATAACAGAAGGTATTTGTGGGAATTCATTTTGTGGGTCGTCTCCATATGATTACTGCCGAAACAAATGATATGTTATAACGTATCACCACGTACCAATCGGGTTCAATATAAATGAAAGTAAATTAAGTTACTGATTGTAAATGGCAATCAGAACAACACTCGGTATGGTGACTGATGATTACTAACAAAGATTGTCATTAGAAGGGGTGGATCAGGTAAACTGTGCAAGTATGAGCATTTCAAAAAATTTGGCAGTTCTATGACAGGAAAAAATCTTGATTTACTGCGTGAAGTAGTGAAAAAGTGTGAAGAAAAAGGCATCAATCTTACCAGTAAGCGCAAAAAAGTACTTATCGTATTACAGGATCATGATGTTCCTTTGTCTGCCTATGAAATTGCCGATGTGTTAAAACAAAGTTTAGGCGAGAGTTTACCCATAATGTCTATCTATCGCATGTTGGATTTCTTAGTACAGGAACAATTAGTGCATAAGTTATTAACGGTGAATAAGTATATTGCCTGCCATCATGTATGCGATCATCACATTCACAATCAATTTTTAATTTGTAATACTTGTCAAAAAGTCACGGAGATAGCATTGCCCACTGCTCTTGTTGAACAGTTACAGTTGAATGTTAGCCAAGCAGAATTTACCTTATCGAGCCCACAGCTTGAATTAGCGGGTTGGTGTCATGAATGTCAGCAGCAACATAATAGTTAAGTTATGTACATTAACTAATTTGGAACGCTATTTATCATGGTTACTGAACTTATCCCATACTCACAGTAACGCTATAAATCCCCCAGCCTCCGACATTCTGGTCGATAATGTCCGTCTAAAATCGTGGATATGCCAGTCTTGGTTTCATATCGCGGACCAGCTCATTAATAGAAGCAACATTACCCGGTCGCTTGCCGTGGGAAAGCGCCATGGCGAGTGATATAAGTTCCACTGTTCTTATAATATCTCGAGTAAAGCGGAACTGATCGGCCTTCGAATGTGTTAAGCGGTTTCCAAAACGCATAGGGATCTATAATATTTACCCATGAATTTAGTCACACAGGGACCAGCTTACGTGCGTCAGCAAGTCCTAAATCCGGGTAGAGACCAAAGGTTAAGCACCCTGATGGATTATCAATCCTAAATCGATACTGCCATGTTATAGTCCCTGCAGGGGTAATACGAACGCTTAAGCCGTCGCGGTCTGCAAGCTCTGGTTTCTCTAAATATGGATTACCGTTTATTGCACGTAACCAATTGTCAGATAAAGACATTTTAATTACCCTGTGTACATGTGATTTTAGCTAATCTGACGCAGAACCCAATATATACAGATTATGTACTCATATCGAAGAGCTGCATACTAAATTGATGTGAATAACAACGAATCCAATTAAAGCAATTTAACTACTGATAACATGAAGTTACATGCTTTAGAGAACGAAAATAAATGAAGATGAAAGACGATAAAGTAGGGTCGATTTTTTGGCACGACTACGGAAACATGTAATATTAACCATTGATTTATAATAAATATATGTACAAACTTCGTTTAAGAACCTTCCAATATCACAGCTGCTAAACAACAAAATCACTTCTAAATTCGATACTATTTTTAATTGCAAAAAAATGTTGTCTAATTATGTTTATCTATTAAAAAGTGGTGTGCATGACAAGTGCTTAAGAACTTCCGGCTCCATACTTATGATTACTTTAGCAGAGTGTTCTAATTCTAAATTAAGCTCAGACCAACCATCAGTGCTCATAAACTCTGCCAGTAGATAACAAATCCTAGGTGTAACGGCTCACAATCGAAATTCCTTGTGCTCGCAATTAGCGCAATCTTCGGCTCAGATTAAGTGACAATAAAATCTTACTGAGCTCACATTAAGTGATAGACAGATGACGGTCAGCTTTATTGGTAGTGCTTAATTTCAATGCAGTGTTCAGTTTACAATAGTGTTCTGTCGCGCAGAGTTTGCGTCAGCAAGGCGAGCTCCTGATCTTTGCTTCAAACCCGAGCATAACCGTAAAAGACCATTGTTATTAAAAATGTCTCGTTAGGCTTTAGATGAGGAAAACATAACATCCAAATGAGACAGAAAAACCGTCTCATTTGGATGTATGCTTTAGGTATACTCAAAACATACATTAGCATCAGAGATAAAATTTAATAATCTCTTAGTAGAGTGCGAGGCAGACTTTTAGGGCTAGGGACTTATGTTGCCGTTATACCTCGAAAAACTCAATCTTACCGCCAGTAAGGTGATACATACTACCAACGATTTTAATTTTATTCTGGTCTTCCAGCTGTTTCAGTACCGGGCTGTTTTTGCGGATATTCTCGATAGTCAGTTCAACATTTTTCCTTGCCACAGCATCGACAAAATCGTAATTACTCCCTTTACGCTCTCCGGTGTACTCGGTTTTTTCAATAGCAGGTTTAATTTCATTCAGCAGGCCCGTCAGGTTGCCTAGTTCTGCATTATCAATAGCGCCACGTATCGCACCACAGCGGGTATGCCCCATAACCAGCACCAATTTCGCACCAGCAAGAGCACAGGCGAATTCCATACTGCCCAATATATCGCGATTACTGATATTACCCGCAACACGGGAATTGAACGTTTCGCCGATCCCCGCATCCAGCACAATTTCCGCTGGCGCACGTGAGTCAATGCAGCTAAGGATCACTGCAGCAGGATACTGACCCGTAATACTGTTGCGTTTCTGCGCCAAATAATCATGTTTCGCCGTGCGATTCTCCCGGAAGCGCAGATTGCCCTGCTTAAAATGTTCAATCACAGCCTCAGGTGTCATGCCATCACGTTCTTCTTTACTGAGGGATGCCGCAAAAGAGATAGAGGGCACAGATAAGGCCGCCAGCCCAGTTACCGAAAGGGCCGAGACAGCAAGTGTTTGTTTCAGGATTGTCCGGCGTGAGGGTTGAGCCGGTTGGTTATTTTTCATAATGTTCTGCAGTCCAGTTTGTTGAGTTAACAAAGGTTGTTGTGATAGTACTGTTAAACAAATCACAGCTTCAACCTAATGATAGTGAAGGCCCAGTCAATGCGATTAAATACGGGCGGCAGGGTTACAGGTATGGCGTTTTTTATTTGCAGTTATTGTGAGCCAGAAGCAATGGATAGCTAGCCCGTGGGATTTCGATTGCGAGCCTCCACACTTAGGTTCTTCCACTGATGCCTGTAACATTCCTGATAAACAAAATATTCCAAAATTTGTATGAATACGATTATCGAAAATTTCTTCATATGCTGCCTATAATTTCGTAGATCAACTACTACCTCAAGTCTAACAAAGCTAAGAAAAAGGGCGCATAAAGCAAAGATCAAAGGATCACAAAATCGATCTGTCGAAGTTGGTATATCCGAGCACACCTATTTTTTGAACTCCTTAGAAAATACGAATAATAAGCAATAAAATCAATCTCATAAATAGCGTTCAAAATTATGAACGCCCCCTACAAGCCTGCAAATAAAACAGCAACCAAGCCCTCTAAAATCCTCATATGTAGTGAAGCACTGCGTGTCACCGAACCCGCAATCAACCGCGCCAGAAGGTCCATTGATGATAATGATTCGCATCTACATAGAGTTGATAGTGATTCTCATCACCATAAGGTGTCGCGTTCGGCTTCAATCAAACCGTGAGCATCGGCGAGACACAAAATCCGACCATCTGAAAATCTAAATTCATCACAATTGCACATGATCATCGCTCCATCCCTATACATGCAGGATAACTAATATAGGTAAAGAGAACGAGCCTGGCACTCGGCTAAAGTAAGCCTAGGCCTAGACAGCTACTATTCACCTAAAACAGTCTAAAACCTTGGCTTTTACCCTCTTCACCCTATCGCCAAAAATTAACACAAAAGCAACAAATGCACGCTATTGCATCCTCCACTAGGGTTGATGCAATGACTCATCTGTAGCCTTACTGCTGCATGGGCTAGAGTGCTCCCAACTTTTTGAGGCTATCTAGGGATTATCTAGGCACATCGAAAAACGGTTGAACCATATTGGTGCAACACACTGAACAACACCCATTGAATAGAAACATATAAATAACAATTCAGATTAAGGCAGCATGAGCCTAAAAACGCGTTCAATCACCCAGAAACAGTGTGCAGATCATCCCAGTTCACCTGCTTTCGATGACTAAAAACGGGGAGCGGATAACGCCTTCGCAGGATGAGGCCGCGACCGAAACAGTGAGCCGAATAGAAGGATCCATTTAGGCGCCATCAATTCACCCAGAACTGCCAAAAAACTCACCTTTTGCCCTACCCTTTACACCCTTCAAGCATTAACACAAAAGCAACAAAAGCGCGCCATTGCATACTCCTTTAGGGTTGCTGCTGCATGGATTTGAGTGCTCCCAACTTTTTAAGGAGATCTAGGGATTATCTAGACCGCATGAACGAAGCTTCGAACCAAACTGAAGTATTAGGGTTGCTCGGTGCATTTTTCTGTAGTGAGCCATACCATTGCGCCGTAAATTGGTTGCCCTGTTGTCTTTGTTTGAATATGAAACTTTTCAAAACTCGTTGAGGTAATACGCTCGCATCTTGAGCCATCTGTTAACGCAGAATTTAGACTTTTAACCATTGAGGTTGCTAGTATCGCTTCCTTAAATGCATCTCGCAGAGCTATGATTTTTGGATTATGCATATTCCCAGCAGAGGCTAATGCCTCGGCTTGTAAGCGTGGATATTTCGCCTCTAAATATTTGTGCAGCTCAGCCTGTATCTTCTCGTCTTTTTCTGTTGGAAAAAACCTAAAATGCTCGATCCAGACACCTTTAGGTATTGAGTTTATAGCAAGTGGTAAAGAATACTCACCTGAAGGTTTTTTTGTAAGTACTGCCCATTCATCTTTTTGAATGTAGACATCCCACATTGTGTCACTCCCCAAACATAAGGCTGGGTAAAGCATGCTCAATAATAGAAAAAGTACTTTCATAGTTCTGACACCTAACGTCCAAATAATGGGCTAAAACATGTGGGCTAAACTTGATCGGAGCGAAAGCCCATATGTTTTATTCCTTATAAATTTGCTTGTTAAGTAGATTTTCATCAAGCTGGATTTCCAAGTTATTCATAAGCTCATCAGTAAGCTTTTGATGTTCATCTTTACTTACATAATTAGTTTGACCTTGGATATTAGCAGTCAATTGGTTTGTAATTTCTCCATAGACTTTAATTAGTCTGGCTTTTAATAAAGCTATATTTTCGCTCGTCATTGAGTTTTTAAGAGCAAATGGCTTGCTTTTGCTCATTGGTCCATAATTGCCTTCCCAAATTGCATTTCCGGACTCAGATTTTAATGTGGCTTTGAGCTGAGGAACAAAAATCAGACCTTTTTCATTGGAAAATATAATGCACCATGGCTCAAGTGTTATTACTTGATTTTTTATATTAGAGTTTAAGTGAATTGACTTTATTTCTGATATTAACTCAGAGTGTGAATTTAACGAATCCAATAGAATTTTAGCCAAATCAAAATTTTCTTTTAGCTCAGTTTCCAAGCGCCCTTCTAAGTTTTTTTCATTTAATAAATCAGATGCTAATACGCCTAAAATGCCTAAATATAGACCAATATCATCAGAAGACTCAGACCAATTAGCGACTACAAAACCTGTATCTTCAATTCTTCTATCGCCTAGAGCTAAGCTAAGATCACTCCATTTGATATTCAAAACATCTAGTTTTATTTCTTTGGCGGACTCAATGGGAATGGCTCCGCCTTTTGGGGTAGATTGGCAACCCATAGTGAAGAGGGATAAGGTAATTATGATGAAATACTTGAGGTACACTCTGAGTTATCCTTGTCTACCTAACGCCGCAAGCGGCGAGCGTAAGCGAGTCCAGCACCTAAGGTGCGATGCTGACTTGCCTTGTTAGTTATTTTTCGTTTCACGCAACTCTTGCGTTGCAGTTTCTGGATTAACCAATCCAAGCGAGTAATTACCAGAAATACTGGCTACCCCCCCAAGATAAGCTGAGTTAGCAAGCTCTGCAGTTAAGCGAACAAAATAAGTGTTATTGGCTTGAGCATCGAAAGAGATTTGCAATGGTCCTGCACGCCAGTTGGACATAATACCGCCCTCTTTAACTGCGATTATCGTATTGCCTGGATTAAGGTCCAATATATGAAAGCCGCCATTACTGATTTCAAAACCATCTACCCCATTTATCTGTACCATAGGAGCAGCGGCGCCATCCAGCATGGCCCAAGGACGATAAAAATACACTTTAGCTTTATTTACCTCAGGCGCTTCCGTTTGAGTAAATTTGGGGCCTGTAGCACTACAACCAGTAAGAGACGCAATCATAACTAACAAAAAAATAAATTTCTTAAACATCTACAAAGCTCCATCTCTACGAAAACTAACACCCGGCCTTGGGGCGGACTTGTAGTCGCGAAGCGGCGGAAAGCCTTCCCAGCACCGAAGGGGTGACAACGGCCGTTCTTTAGGCACTTGAACGTTGCCAAATACGGTAAAGGCCTTCGATGTCAGACGAACACAAAAAAGGCATTGCTTCTTTAATTTGCTCCAACGGCCAATCCCACCACTGCATCTCCAGTAACATTGAAATTTGATGTTCTGAGAACCGCTTTCTTATCGCTTTTGCCGGGTTTCCGCCAACAATCGCGTAAGGCTCTACATCTTTGGTCACCAAAGCCCGGCTACCAATCACTGCTCCATGACCGACCTTTACTCCGGGCATAATCATTGCCTCCGAACCGATCCACACGTCGTTTCCTATAACGGTATCACCTGCACTTAGGAAAGCATCAGCTGATTCCGAAAATGCAGGCTCTTCATTCATGTAGAAGAAAGGGAATGATGTAACCCAATCATGCCGGTGCCCTTGATTGCCAGCCATGATAAAGGATGAGCCTGTTCCTATGGAGCAAAAGCTTCCAATAATTAATTTATCAACGTCATCGCGATCTGGCAGGAGGTAGCGGGCGCATTCATCAAATGAATGTCCATGGTAATAGCCTGAATAGTAGCTATAACGACCTACCTTGATATTCGGGTTCTTAATCTGTTCAGTGAGAGGTTTACCCTTAAACGGACTCTCAAAATAATTTTTCATATAATTTTATACCAAAATTTCAGAGCGACATTGCGGCCTAACGCTGATGGCAACCAGCGTAGGAGCGCAGCGGAGGGCACCAAAAGCGCCACGCTTTTGGCGGCTGGTTGACCGACTAGTTATGTGCCGGTGACACACTTAAGCTCCTTAACGACCATTTTATGCTGGGAGTCAGATGCTGATAAATTCGCAGCGTCTTGAAACATCGCCCTCTCTAGAAACCAATCATCTGCTATCGACACTACCGTGGATAGCTCTTCGACAGGTAGGCGAACTCGAACATGACACTTATTTTCTGTAGGAGACTTATCTTCGCCAAGGGCTAGAAAGTAAACTACGAGGTTTACGTAGCAGTCCCCCTTGCTCCATTTCGATCTCTGGACGTTGAGCGCAGCGATGCTCTCGCCTTGATCCTTTCTCCAGGTCACACTTGACTTCTTAGACCCCCGTTCTTGATTCAGTAAATCACTCTATCTTTGCAAAATTTAAGCGAGCATTGATCAAAGAGCAACAACGCGAAAGTACCATGCTTGCGAAGAAAGAGGTATATAAAGGCAGAAAACAGGCTCTCAGAATAGAACAAATAACTGAACTTAAGCAAAGGCTGTTGCAGATGAAAATAAGAAGGCTTTAGCAACTGAGAATTAGATTAGCCAGCAGACATTATATTCTTATCTCAAAGGATCTTAAAATTCAGATCACGTATAGAAATTGTCTTAAGGTTAATTTCGAGGGGATGGGCGCAAAAACCTACAAAGTTTGAATCTCTTCATTGCGAGCTGTTAAAATAAGAGAGCAGTGAGTTAGCACCGTATTGTTCAGGAATACAAATAATCATGACAATAGATAAAATCTCACTTATCAACTTAATACTGATGGCAACACTTGTTTCCCCAACAACAAATGCAGACTCTATAGATATCAAAGCGTTACAGCTTAAGGCCAATCACAGCGACACTCAAACCAGACTTGAACTTGCCGAACATTTCTAAAACGGAAATGACGTTGAACAAAATCTGGAAAAAGCATTAACTATATTGCTTAACAACTTTGAATATGTAGGGTTCTTGAATTACTACGAGTAAATTCATGCAGTTATAACTAGATTGCCAAACTCATTATGCCACTACACTATATATTTCATGATTTAGAATCCATTCATAAGTTTTTTCTAAAAAACTCAATCAACTTATCCCATGGAATAAATGCAGTTCTATCATACAAATCAACATGGCCTGCATCTTTAACATAGTAAAGCTCCTTTGGCTCGCCCGCTAATTGATAGGCTTCTTCACTAAACTCCTTTGAATGAGCCTTATCGCCAGTAATAAACAACATGGGCCGTGGTGAGATGGTTTCAATATCGTTAAACGGGTAGAAGTTCATAAATTTTATGTTACTGGTCAGTGTTGGGTGAGTTGTTAACTGTGGTGAGGAGCTTGCTGGCGTATATTCGCCCCGAGGCGTACGATAAAAATCGTAAAACTCGCGCTGGATTGGATGGGTATCTTTATCTAACTGATGCACTGTTCCGCTAGTATATTGAATTTCACCGCCACTAAACTCAACGTCACGCTGTTTCGCAGCAGCTGCAATAAGCTTTTTACGTTGTTCAACGGTTTGAGAGTGGTTTAGGGCATGACGGTTTACAGCCCCCATGTTGTACATACTCACTGTCGCAATAGCTTTCATGCGCGGGTCAATCTTGGCCGCACTAATCACAAAACTGCCACTACCACAGATACCCAGCACGCCGATGCGAGCACCATCGACCAAGGTTTGAGTGCCCAGATAATCGACCGCAGCACTAAAATCCTCGGAGTAGATATCGGGCGAAACCGCATTACGGGGTTGACCTTCGCTTTCGCCCCAAAATGACAAGTCTAGAGATAGGGTAATAAACCCTTGTTCTGCCATTTTTGTGGCATATAAATTAGCACTTTGCTCTTTTACCGCGCCCATTGGATGACCGACAACAATAGCTGGATGAGTCAGTTTTTTATCGAGGTTTTTGGGGATAAACAGATTGCCCACAACAGCCATGTTATATTGATTTTTAAATGTAACCCGTTGCATAGCCACGCTATTGCTTTGGTAGAAATTATCAGCTCCGTTAGACATATCCTGCGCTAATGTAGGAAGACTTAACGTTGATAACAGGCCTAGTATTATTATTGCCTTAGTGATTTTATTTAATTTTTTCATATACATTACAGATTTCCTATTCTCAATAATCGCCATTTGTAGCTCGCTCAATTCGCACTTTGATATCACTATCGCCCATAAGGACTTCAACTCCCCCGTCAATCTGACCAATGCGGATCAGTCCTCGCGAATAACCAAAGTCATGATAGAAAAAGGCAAGGTTTCCCCAAGGCGCAAAATACGCAATGTCGCCCACTTTTGGGGCATAACCTTCTGGCGCTTCTTTATGGGAAAGCTTTGCGGGTAAATCAGAAATTTTCTCGGTGCCGTTGTAATCAGCAAGCTCGAGAGCCAAAGGCAGTAGCTTCACAAAATCCCGAGCCGCCTGCGTGTTTTCAAGCGTTGCGGTTAATACTGTGTCTTCGATGATGATGCGTATCTTTATTGCACTCTTTTTTGCACTGCGCATAGCCATAGACTCACTGTGTTGACTGAATGAAACTGAACTCGCAGCGGATGCGATTACAATGCTGGACATAAACAGGAATACAACCATAAACATCCGCACGACCAGAACGCTTAACCATCGAATACCCATAATTCACACTCAGGTTCAGCTAGCGCGTTAACGTCGCGTTGTCGATAACAAACCGATACTTCACATCACCCTTCAGCATGCGCTCATAGGCGGTGTTAATCTCATCGGCGCGGATCAGTTCTATATCCGCCACTATGTTATGCTCAGCACAAAAATCGAGCATCTCTTGGGTTTCACGGATCCCACCTATCATTGAGCCCGCAAGGCTGCGGCGTTTCATAATCAGATTAAACACATTGGGCGAAGGATGATTTGTTGCAGGCGCGCCAACTAAGGTCATAGTACCGTCGCGCTTTAATAGGCTTAAAAAAGCGTCCAGATCATGGGGAGCCGCAACGGTGTTCACAATCAAATCTAAACTCTGCAAATGCTTAGCCATTTCATCGACATTTTTGGAAACAACTACTTCGTCAGCGCCCAAGGCTTTGGCTGCATCACGTTTAGATTCTGAAGTGGTGAATGCCACAACATGAGCCCCCATTGCATTGGCGAGCTTAATCCCCATGTGGCCAAGGCCACCAATGCCGACAATACCGACTTTTTTACCCGGTCCTGCATGCCAATGACGAAGCGGTGAATAAGTTGTGATACCCGCACACAGAAGCGGTGCCACTGCCGCTAATTGCGCTTGTGGATGACTGATACGCAGCACATAACGTTCATCAACCACGATTTGTTCCGCGTAGCCACCGAGCGTATGTCCAGGCGCGTCATGAGTTGGGCCGTTATAAGTGCCCACCATGTGATCGCAGTAATTCTCTTGATCATCAATACACTCATGGCAGTGCTTACAGCTATCAACGATGCAACCCACGCCAACCAAGTCTCCCACGTTAAATTTGGAGACATGCCCGCCCACGGCGGTCACTCGGCCAACAATCTCGTGACCGGGGACACAGGGATATAAGGTCCCCGCCCATTCCGAACGTACCTGATGCACATCCGAGTGGCACACCCCGCAGTAGTCGATGCTGATCTGCACATCATCCTCGCCGGGTGGGCGTCGCGTAATAGTCATAGGTTCCAGCGGTAAATGACTGGCATTTGCACCAAAAGCATTAATCTTCATAGTAAAATTCCTTTATTATTGAGTGTGAAGCAGCAGTTTTGGTGTCGAACGCTTAGTCCAATATGCCAATAAAGCAGCCGCAGCTAACAAGGTTGCACTCAGCAAAAATGTGCTGTGGTAACCATTAAAATCAAATAGAACACCGCCTAAGGTTGAGCCCAGCCCGATAGCCAATTGGATAACCGCCACCATTAAGCCGCCAGCGACTTCAGAATCATCTGGCATAGTTCGCGCAAGCCAAGTCCACCATGCAACTGGCGCCGAAGTAGCAACGCCGCCCCACAATGCAAGCAGCGTCGTTACGGCAACACTGCTATCGCTAAACAGGATTAACGCTAAAGCAATTACCGCCATCACCAACGGAATAAAGATTAACGTGCGGTAGAGATTATTTTTCAAAAACACACTGACAAGCAGCGTCCCCATAAAACCCGCCACACCCATCACCAGCAAAATGAACGACAAGTTATTGCTCTCTACGTGGATAGCGGTTTCCAGAAACGGACGCACATAAGTAAACAGCGCAAACTGCCCCATAAAGAACAACACAATTGCCAACATCCCCAATCGAACCAAAGGCTTGTTTAATAGAGAAAACACATTCGCAGAGCCAGCAATGCGTTTTTCGGGTTTCATCGCGGGCAAACTAAACCACATCCACACAAACGCAATAAGCGCGACGGGCACCAAGCCGAAAAAGGCACCTCGCCAGCCAATATGCGCACCAAGGTAACTACCCAGCGGCGCAGCAATCACCATAGCCAGCGCGTTGCCACCATTGAATATCGCCAAGGCTTTAGGGATCTTCTCCGTTGGCACCAGACGGATCGCCGACGCGCCAGACAAAGACCAAAATCCACCAATCACGACACCAATCAAAGAGCGGCCCAGCATATAAATTAAGTAGTTAGGGGCATAAGCAATCACAATGCCCGATACCAGCATTAACGATATGAGCCCAAGTAGGAGTGACCTGCGATCCGTATCTTTAGCGATTGATGCGATACTCAAACTGGTTAACACGGCAAAAAAACCAGATATAGCAATGCCCTGCCCGACCAATCCTTCACTCACATTCAAATCCGCGGCAATCGGTGTCAGCAAACTAACAGGCATAAATTCCGAGGCGACCAAGACAAACACGCATAACGACATCGCCAGCACGCCACTCCAATTTGCCGTTTGTTGTTGACTCGCTTGCTGAATCGCACAGCATGGTTCTAACGTTTCGCATACCTGAGTGGTCATTACATACCTATCAATGGTTAAATTTAAATCTGATTGACTTTGTGGTAGCTATTGTTTCAAATGCACTGGAACCTTACTAGCTAATGAATGCTTATAGAGCTTATTAGCTCAGCTAATCAAAGTGGTATAGAAAACAGTATGATGAAACGGAATCTGAACGACCTTTTATGCTTCGTCACCGTCGCTCGCGAAGGCAGTTTTACCCGAGCCGCCGCCTTGCTCGGTGTCACCCAATCAGCACTGAGCCAAGCGATCAGTGGTTTAGAGACCCGACTTGAAATCAGGCTGTTAACGCGCACCACCCGCAGCGTATCGACGACAGTGGCTGGCGAACGCCTGTTACATGCAATAGGTAATCGATTTGATGAAATTGAATCCGAGCTGGATGCACTAACGGCCATGCGTGATAAACCTGCCGGAACAGTCAGGATTACCTGCGGTGATTTCGTGCTGCGAACCTTACTCATCCCAAAACTGTCGCCGTTACTCCACAATTATCCCGATATTAAAATAGAATTCGATGTGAATTATGGCTTTAGGGACATAGTGGCAGATCGTTTCGATGCCGGCATCCGCTTAGGCGATACCATAGATAAAGACATGATCGCGATCCCTATCGGCCCCCATCAAACAATGGCGGCCGTGGCGACTCCCGCTTATTTTGCACAGCACCCCATCCCCAAACACCCGCAGGATCTTATCGAGCATAATTGCATTAACATTCGCTTCCCGACCCACGGTGGTTTGTATGTATGGGAATTTGAAAAAAACGGCAAGCAATTGAATGTGCATGTGGACGGCCAACTTATCTTTAACGCATCGCACCACATAGTCGATGCAGCCTTGCAAAGCAATGGTATAGCTTACCTGCCTGAAGCAGAGTTTGAACCCCATATCAAAGAAGGGCGTTTAGTCAAAGTACTAGAAGACTGGAGCCAGTCTTTTGCCGGCTATTATCTGTATTACCCCAGTCGCCGCCAACCCTCCCCCGCTTTTACACTAGTCGCCGAAGCACTGCGCATGTCGTGATAGTGCATTACAGTTTTGGTAATTTTATGGACGACTGATTTGGACTTGTCAGATAAAAGCCACTACATAGCATTATGCTGATATTCAATACAAAATGTGATTGTGCTCAACATCATCCAAACAGATGATAGAAATTATACGAGCTGTCTAGCACCGATTATTGTTCTAGAAACGACCCCAAGAACTTGATATGCGATGTCGCTGATACGCAAAGTTGCGAAAACATCGCGGATGTAAAAACGGTTTTTTAGCCTAAAACCAAGTTTGTGAATTCTAGAAATGGGTCACTTCAGAAAACAGAAAATAAAAGTACACTAAAACCTAATGGCGACATTTACCTGCAAGAACGGTAAAATGCCCCATTGTCATTGGGGAGTAGTCATCCTTAGCCTCCCACTAAGGAGTCCACGTCAACAAAATTGAGGTCTAACACCTCATGGCGTGGTCAGCCTCTGCGAATGCGGAGAGCCAGGCGAGACCTTTGGCCGCAATACGCTTTCCCAGCCGGGCGAGCAGTGTTATCGTGCCATTGGATTATTGCTCGCCCGGCCGGATTGCTCACATGATCCTTACTCTTACTCTGTTTTTCCTCTCAGCAGGTACCATTTATTTGGCCTGCGAATACTTCGTCAACGGCATCGAATGGTTCGGCCGCCGTTTGAATCTTGGAGCTACTGCAGTAGGTTCAGTACTTGCAGCCTTCGGTACAGCACTACCTGAAACGGCGGTGACCTTCATTGCCGTTGTCTTCGGCAAAACACCAGAGCAAAAGGACATTGGCGTCGGCGCAGCCATGGGCGGTCCGCTCGTGCTCGCAACCTTAGCCTATGCAGTGGTCGGCTTGGCACTGATTTACCACCATCGCCGCCTTCAACGGGAAACGTATCATGTACGTGCCGATCACGCCCGTATGAGTCACGACCAGCTCGCCTTTCTCGCAGTGTTTGTAGTGAAAGTGGCACTTGGCCTAATCGCCTTTGCCATCAAGCCGTGGCTGGGTGTCTTGTTTCTCGTAGCCTACGCAATCTATGTCTGGCGCGAAATTCAGGAGAGCGACACAGCGCCTGAAGAAGAGATTGAACCTCTCAAAATTCAGCCTTCCGTGACGGAGCCATCGTTAAAATGGGCGGCGCTGCAAGCCGTGTTGTCCCTGATAGTCATAGGCATTGCATCCCATATATTCGTAGGTCAACTTGAGGCCATTGGTACAGCGCTACAATGGTCACCACACTTGGTAGCATTGCTGCTGAGTCCGGTGGCGACGGAGCTGCCCGAGATGATGAACACACTTATATGGATACGGCAAGGAAAGGAACGCTTGGCATTGGCCAATATTTCTGGTGCCATGATGATTCAGGCAACGATTCCCAGTGCGTTGGGTATCTTCTTTACGCCATGGCTTTTTGATGGCCCACTGATGGCGGCAGGAGTCATTACTGCTTTGGCTATTATTTTTCTGTGGCAGCTATTTCGACGAGGCGTTGTCGATGCGCGTGCATTGGTCGCAGTAAGCTCATTGTACGGCGTATTTGCCTTGCTGATTGCGTTCTACTTCCCTCTCTAAGGAGCAAAGTGTCAGAGAACGCCGTGTGGTACGGCGTTCCTATTTGGCTAAATTTGCCCAACGCGCCAAGAGTGTAATGTTAAATTTTGTAAATGTTGCAAAAAATTGATTTAAATGAATTAAACTTTTCAGCGATCCTTGTGACCATCAGTAGTGATGATCAATGTATATGTCTCGTCACAAAAGCACTACGCACAGCGATACACCGCCCGAACGATTTGGTTGCGCACTATGGTGGTGAGAAATTTATTTGTCTATTACCGGATACTCAGCATTTAGGCGCGATGAACATACCTCATCGTCAACGCAGTGCTCGCTTTACATTTACTCTAGTTTCCAAGCGGTCACCATTAACTGGCGTTGCGAGTATTCAACCTCATCGGCATTTGAAATGGCAAACGCTTATTGAATCCGCAGATAAGCAATCATACTTAGCTAAAAAGCATGGACGTAATCAAGTCAGCAGGGCCAGCTTGCTACGGTAAACACCATTATTGAGTGCCAATCGTAAATTTTGATTTTTTGAAATTATCAAAATTGAAATGTGAAGTGGGTCGCGTAGCATTTGGATAAATGGAATCATTGACTACAAGACCAAAATGCATCACGCATTTGACGATTTCTAACTGACAATTAGGCTTAGTGAAGTATCTTTTTAGAGCTGGCGCAGTCATTGAAAGCTCTGTAATGGTTTAATTTCCCTACATTAATTAAAGAGAAACTATTTATGTTTGTGATCGATCAAATTATTCTCCTCGCCGCGATTTTGATTATTCTTGGTATTTTATCCAGTAAATTGTCTGCGAGATTGGGTTTACCCGTACTGGTGCTCTTTCTCATGGTGGGCATGTTAGCTGGTGAGGATGGCCCTGGAGGTATTGTTTTTGATAATGCACAAATTGCTCACGCGCTTGGGTCTTTAGCTTTAGCCATTATTTTGTTTGATGGTGGTTTGCAAACACCCATCGCGTCGATTAAGCAAGTGTGGAAGCCTGCTTCTGTGTTGGCGACTTTAGGCGTATTGGTGACTGCCATGATCACTGGTGCTGCAGCTGCTTATATTCTAGATGTTTCCTTACTTTACGGTTTACTGATTGGTGCCATTGTTGGTTCAACCGATGCCGCCGCCGTTTTCTCATTACTGCGTAATGCAGGTATTCATATCAACCCACGCCTTAAAGCCACATTAGAAATTGAAAGTGCGACTAACGATCCTATGGCAATTTTTTTAACAGTTGGCTTATTGGAGGTCATGGTCAAAGGGCTTGAACCAGGGACTGGATTATTGATGCTGTTTATCCAGCAAATGGGTATCGGCTCCGCAGTGGGTTTAGCGGCAGGCTGGTTATCAGTACGTATTATTAATCGTATCCATCTGACGACCTCTGGATTATATCCTGTGATGGTCGCGGCATTTGGTTTACTGTCCTTTGGCGTAGCAGCTAATCTTGGCGGCAGCGGCTTTTTAGCTATTTTTATCGCTGGTGTGGTGATAGGGAATAGTCGTTTTGTTTTTCAGCGCAGTACCTTTTTATTTCACGATGGTTTGGCATGGTTAGGCCAGATTGTTATGTTTGTGTTTTTAGGCTTGCTGATTAATCCTTCGTCTTTGCTGGATGTCTGGCAGGAAGGACTGATGATTGCAATCGTCCTGACCTTAATCGCACGCCCCTTGTCGGTAATCCCTGTACTGAAGATTTTTGGCTTTAATGCGCGTGAAATTACCCTAGTATCCTGGGTTGGGTTACGTGGTTCGGTGCCTATTATTCTGGCTATATATCCGCTGATTTATGGTCTGCCTGGTGCCAGTCTTATTTTTAGCGTGGTGTTTTTCGTCGTGTTAATTTCAGCGACAATACAGGGGTCAACATTACCCTGGGTTGCACGCGCTTTAGGACTCACGGAACCGCCTCCTGCGACACCTGCAGCGACACTGGAAATTACTGCTTTAGGCGATGTGGATGCTGACATTGTCGAGTATCAATTGGGCGATACCTCACGCGCTTCTGGTCGCCGTTTATCCCAAATGGCTTTACCTGACGGTACAGTAGTAGCGATGATAACCAGAGGAAACAATGTAATTCCACCTAGGGGATCAACCTTCCTGTATGCTGGCGATCATTTATTTATTGTGATGAAACCCGATGTGCGTGAGTTTGTTGATCTGGTTTGCTCTGGTGTTGCAGAAGCCAATCATTATGAATTACCTACGGGTGAATTGAAGTTGAAAGGCTACACCAAAGTAGCAGATTTAAAGCACTCCTACGGTATTGAACTCTCTGCTAATGATAATTTGTCATTAGATGAAGTGCTACGTCAGAGCTTGACTGACGAGCCGACCTTGGGTGCAAGTAAAGATTTTGGTGAAGTAATATTGCATGTTCGTGAGATGGTGGGTTCGAGGATTGCGACAGTGGGTATCGTACCGAACTCAGCCAATGAAAACTGATACCAAAACAATAATTTGTAAAAGCATAGTTTCATTGTGGTCAATATAGAGATCACACCTAAGCTCAGCGCATCATTTGATGGCTAATGATTTCGCATAGGTATCTGTCCGAACCTTTGATAAAATCCTGTCAACGGGTGAGCAGTCTTGGTGGACAACCGGCTAACCCGCCAGCCCTCTTAAGAGGGCGCTACTTCTAATTAATCCTATCTAGCAGTGCCATTTCGGCTTTTCTTAGCCAGAAGATGTAGGACTTTTTACTGTCAAATCCCATTAAGGCCCACTGCTCTTTACACAAGTAATGGGCGCGGATGGCACGTTTGCAGTTAATGGATAACTGCTCAACGAGGTGGTCATAGTGTGCGACATGGGCAGGCACGTTGAGTTCATGCTTTAAGTTGCCACCGCCCAAGGCTTCGCCTAAACGGTCGCAGGCGTAGCGGTTTGAAAAACCCTTGCCCAATTCTTGGTACACCCAATAACAGCCCCAGCGATATAACCCTAACCGTAACGCCTTAATGTTCATCCTCTGCTCGGGTTCATCGCTAAAGGCCATTAGCCACCTCATTTATCTTCTTAACCGAAAGCTTAAACACATCAATGCATATCGATGTCACATCGTCATAGGGCGCATTAGTGCGGCCATTTTCCCAACGTTGATAAGTGCTGCGACTGATGCCGTAAATCTCAGCCACTTCGTCTTGGGTCATGCCCCGTAAACGGCGCCCTACTTTCAGTAAATCCGCGGCGCGACTAGCCATAAATCCTCCTGCGTGAAGTCCATAACCCAGTTGTGCTATTTGTTATTGTCATTGTCATAACCATCCCACTAACATTGGCTCGTCCGTCTCAGTGGTCGATTGGCGCATAATCTCGGGCGCCACATCATCAAACCCCAGTGTAATTAAGTGTGTGTGGGAGGTAAATGCCTTAAACCGAATCGTTTCACTCCAATATTGCGCAGTGCGAATGCTCACCGGCCCTACATCGTAAGGGAATAAAACGCTCATACGACGGACATTGAAGCGGTGATCTGCATCGGCGAGGCGTTTTATTGCAACGCGGCGGGCTATTCACAAAAGCAAGCTGACATTGCGCAGCACAATGCTAAGGCCGAAGCCTTTAAACAGCGACTGTTATCACTGCGCCCTGCTCTCACCTTCACGGCGTTTAACAGCACCAAGGAGAAATCGGCATGAAGCAATCTGCAGTCATCAAAGACGCTTTACGCCAGTGTTATACCCTGCCCGCAAACAAGTCGGCAGCTGCCAACAATTTTTAAAACGACTCGCCGAGGAATTGGCAAAGGAAGGTAAATGATGATTTCGACCCAACCGACCGTGGATCAGCAAATGCAAGTGCCGCTCTTTCTTACCACTAAGGAAGTCATGACACGCTACCGGATTAGCTCATCAGCAACGCTTTGGAAGTGGCGAAGAAACGACGGTTTCCCTGCTCCTATCCATAATGGCCGCCATTACTTAAAAGCGTCGCTCGATAAGTGGGATGAAAAACAGCAAGTAGCTGCTTGAATTAATTTTTAAGCCTTAAGATAAAGCCCCATTTTTGGGGCTTTATTTTTAGACCTTTATCGATTGACTATTAGGCCATAAACTCATCGCCTTCGACATTACAGCCTTTACTACCGCAGTTAGTGCCTACTGCTACAGCATCAGCGATGATAGCGGCGAGTCCTGTGCCGACCAGTACTATTTGGGCAATTAACAAGACACCATCGGTTGATATCCATGCGACGACTGTCGCGATGAATGATACCACCGCGACTATGGCTCCAAACCAGCTTAGGCCATTGACGATTGTTTTAATGACGCCTTTAATAAACCCTATATTGAATAGTTGCGAGATAAACTGAAATATCAATGTCGCCTTTTTCAGCGTGGTAGAAGCACTGCTTATACCCGTGATCAGTCTCTCCAAGCCAACAGCTTCAGCCCCCAACGCCTGTACTGCCGCTTTTACCATGCTGTCAGTTCGCATAATGCGTATGCTTGCAAGTTGCAGAGCAAGCAATAACACATCAATACAGAATGTTGCGATTGATTTAGTGCAAGGGGAAATTGCCTCTAGATCAATTGCTTCTATTGCTACACTTTCGTTCTCCGTTAACGTTAAAAAACTTTGCATTTCAGTGGCCGCTTGCATTTCGACATTACTGGGCTGTTGGCCTGTGATAATGGCTGCCACAAGCTTCTCTATCTGTGCAGGTGTAGGCTGTGAGTCTGGAAACCACAGTCCAAGAGTCTCAACTGACTCTTTAAGGACTGCACCAAGATGAAATTGCTCATAAGGTCCGACAGAGGCTTGGCAATTTACGGTGCCAAACCCTGCAGCAGTAAACGAGGGCGATTGCTCTCCGGCCATACGAAGATAGTTACTTGGAAATGCATTTGACGCTATGGAGGTTAAGACCCCACTGGCGCTGTCGCTTAGAACTGCGACATTGAACTTTTCCCAAGGACCAATCGATGCTTGGCAGTTGACGGTTCCAAATCCATTCCCATTAAAAACGGGTGAAGCTTCACCCGCCATCCGTAAATAGTTGCTCGGAAATGCCATAGACTCAAAGGAGACTGTGCCATCGCCGTTACGAATAGCGTTAAAAATCTCCCATGGGTTTTTATCAGGATCATTTTGGTCTGCCTGACAATTAACGGTACCAAAACCATTACCATTGAACTGTGGTGAATCCTGTCCAGACATTCTCAATAAGCATTGTGGAAATTGATTGGATCTGATCATGACAGGAAATGTTGAGGGGAATATTGGGTCACTATTTGAGGCAGAAGTGTTAAGCGTGCTCATAATAAAAGTCCTTTTTAGTTTACTAACAAAGCTATACATCGTCATTGATGACATAGCGTTTTAATGAGCTGAAAAACTGCATCTAGCAACCCGCTAATAGAAGGCTGTAGCGATCAGTTCATCATTTTTAAGGTTAGTTCAAATGTGACTTTTAACAATGGCTGACTTGGCTGGACGAGCAAGATCAATCGTGTTTGTGTCAATGTGAATGGTTTGGATCACTCAGGCGATATTTTGATATTTTACCGCCCCATTTTATCGGGCGGCAGCCGAGACGTTATGTACTCTAAACCTGCTTGATAGCCTGCGGTTTCTGTTGTGTCACCGTTTTTGGCGACTAAATAAGTGGCTTTAAACATCATCAGCTTACAGACGGTTAGATAATAAAAATCATCGTCTTGCTTGAAAGCACAAACCTTTTTCCACGGTATCGTGATGGATTTACCGCTAGGGAGCGCAAACGTTAGCTTCGAGGCTGTGGCTGTCACTGTGTGGCCCCCTTCTAGGCTCGCAAGGCTCTGTAAGGTTGTGTTTTCAATCGTTCGATCCAGAGTGGTTATCTTGACTGCAAATTTGTTAGTTTGATTTTCGGCGATGTTTTTTAATACTAATTGCCACACAATAAGGTAAGCAATTGCACATATTGCGATTGCGATATATGTCTCTGGGGTGTGAATTTCTACGAAAAAATAAAACAGTATTAACGGCGATAATAACGGGATCCATAGGAGTAATGCACGAACGATAAGGGCATACAACCACTTAGCTAAACGAGCATTCTTTGCAATGCGTGCTGAGTTTATTCTTTCCGCGATTGTGATTAACTGTTCCCGCGTGATTAAAAATTTTAGTTCCATGACGTCCTTGTTTAACACCAATCTGAGTTCTAATGCACCTCATTATAAAGGAGCGTTACTGCGGCTTGGCAACGCAACTGACTTACTGAATATGCTCAGTATTTTCAATGGTCAGCGGCAAGTCTGCCTATGCTCTTCTTTCTAACACGACTATTTTGCTATCACCCAGAGCGGCCAATTTCAGCTTATTTGTCCACTGTTCATAGGCCGCGGCTTGATCATCTAACCAATCGTGTTTGTTGTACACCGCCATCACACCGCCTAGTAGATGGCCTAGCATCTTCTCTGTGACATGGGGTAACACCCCTGCTTCTGACATTCTGGTCGATAATGTGCGTCTAAAATCGTAAATACGCCAGTCAGGGATTTCGAGTCTTGGTTTGATCTCGCGGACCAGCTTATTTACTGAAGCGATGTTGCCCGGGCGCTTAAGATCGTTTGCTGCGGGAAAACTCCAAGGCGAGTGATAGAGGTTCCACTGTTCTTGCAATATGTCGAGTAAGGCGGGACTGATTGGCCTCCGGATTGGCAAATTAGTTTTGCTATTGTTTATCGGGACGGTCCAGATCATCGACTCAAGATCAAAATCAGCCCGTTTGGATTTTAATATTTCTGATATCCGCGCCCCTGTTAGTAAACATGCCTTGATGGCATTGGTTACGGCTTTGGTCGCGCGGCATTTATCAAGCTCACGTATGATTTTGCCACACTCTAGAATGGTGAGTACTCGCGAACCGACTTTGGGCGCAGAGCCCACATCACTGACTCGTAATTGAAGAACATCAACAAGCGATATCATTTGCCGGCGAACGGACCAGCTAAGTACCGTCTTTAACTGTTTGAGTATCGCACCTGCGGTGACTCGACTATGAATTGCCTTTTTATCGAAAAAATCTATCCACTCGCCGAGTGTGATACTTTCGACTTTGCGATCAGCAAAGGCATCATAGAGATGTGCTCTAAAGCAAGATTGGTACGTAGCAACAGTGCCCGGCTTAAGTGCTGCACTTCGCGCCGATAAAAACTGTTCACAGCAATCCCTCAGTGTTGTCTGGCCCGCAAATGTGTTGCGCTGTTTCCAAAACACACGTGGATCTATATTATTTGCCACTGAGTTCCGTAACTCAGGGATCAGTTTTCGTGCGTCAGCTAGTTTCAAATCAGGATAGCGACCAAGGGTTAAGCGCCCAGGTTGATTATCAATCCTAAATCGATACTGCCATGTTATAGTCCCTGCAGGGGTAATACGAACGCTTAAGCCGTCGCGGTCTGCAAGCTCTGGTTTCCCTAAATATGGTTTGCCGTTTATTGCACGTAACTGCGTGTCAGATAAAGACATTTTGATTACCCTGTGTACATGTGATTTTGCTATTATGACACAGAAAGAAATATGTACACAGATATGTACTCACATCGTAGAGCAGCATACTAAATTGATGTGAATGACAACGAATCCAATTAAAGCAATTTAACCAATTATAACATTAAGTTACATGCTTTAGAGAACGAAAATAAATGAAGATGAAAGACGATAAAGTAGGGTCGATTTTTTGGCACGACTACGAAACATTTGGAGCGAACCCAGCGAAAGACAGACCCTCGCAATTTGCTGGCATTCGCACGGATTTAGATCTCAATATCATCGGCGAGCCTGAGACATTCTATTGTAAGCAAGCCACTGATTATTTGCCGTCTCCGGAAGCAATATTAATCACAGGGATCACTCCACAGTTAGCTAATTTAAAAGGCATCCCTGAAACTGAGTTTATGGGACGAATTCAAGCGCTATTTAGCCAACCAAACACTTGTGTTGCAGGTTATAACTCACTGCGTTTTGACGATGAAGTGACCCGTTATGGCTTTTATCGGAACTTTATCGATCCCTATGCCCGTGAATGGCAAAATGGCAACTCTCGTTGGGATATCATTGATTTAGTGCGCGCTTGTTACGCATTTAGGCCTGAAGGTATTAACTGGCCGACAAAGGAAGATGGCTCTCCGAGTTTTAAGCTAGAACATCTGACCCAAGCGAATGGTTTAAGCCATGAGAAAGCCCATGATGCTATGTCTGATGTGTATGCAACCATCGCCATGGCAAAACTCATTCGCGAGAAACAGCCTAAGTTATATCAGTACTATTTTGACCTGCGCCGTAAGCAAGCGG
Source organism: Shewanella sp. DW31 (assembly GCF_015767295.1). Taxonomy (NCBI): domain Bacteria; kingdom Pseudomonadati; phylum Pseudomonadota; class Gammaproteobacteria; order Alteromonadales; family Shewanellaceae; genus Shewanella; species Shewanella sp. DW31. The sequence goes on along the minus strand of NZ_JADWMP020000003.1, from coordinate 178,855 downwards.
TTAGCGATCAAATCGATGTGCTCAATATGCAGCCTTTGGTTCACGTGAGCTCTAAAATTAGTGCGCGCAATGGTTGTGCAACGTTGATTTCACCCGTAGCGCACCATCCTACTAACAAAAATGCCGTTATTTGCGTTAATTTAGCCATGGATTTAACGCCGCTATTCGAGCTAGATGTCGAGCAAATTAAAACGCGCATGTATACGTCAAGAGCCGATCTTGCCGAAGATGAATTACCTATCGCAGTAAAACAAATTCATCTTAATAAGTGCCCTTTTATCACCTCGGCAAAAATCCTCAGTGATGAGCATGCCGTTCGTTTAGGCATAGATAAAGAATTTGCCAGAGAGCAGTATAAACGCCTAAAACGTCACCCAGAATTACGCGAAAAACTGGCGCTATTATTTGAGCACGATGACAGCAGAGTGACCACAGATCCCGATTTGATGCTGTATTCTGGTGGGTTCTTTAGCCAAGCTGATAAAGCAAAAATGGAAATCATCCGTCATACCCTACCGCAAAATCTAGCGGCGTTAGATTTGCAGTTTGATGATCCACGTATTCCTGAGATGCTGTTTCGTTACCGCGCCCGTAATTACCCTGAACTACTCGATGATACAGAGTCGCAGCGCTGGCGTGAATTCTGTCAAAGTCGCTTAGCCGATCAAGACTACGTACTTAAATTAGAAAATTTGCTACAAGAAACACAAGCGGATGAGACTAAGCAAAAGCTACTTGCTGCCCTTTGTCATTATTTGCGTGAACTTTAAGTTGTGTAAATTCAAGCTTAAGTCTTTTTTTTATAGTCTTAAGCTTATTTGTGTGCACCAATAGACTCACTCTATACGTGAGTAATATAAGTTTATCACTCTCGATAGCACTGACATTGACAGCGTATAAACGCGAGCTAACTCGCATTTATGCTGTAACAAAATTACTAGAATGTTCTTCCATGAACTTAACAAATAAGGAATAGGGAAATGCAAGATAGATTCATTCGTAGCATAACCCAACTGCCAACGCCGTTAGCCGATGCACTTATCCCAATGTTGCACCAGAATTTTGCTGGACACATTGATGCGCAGCAACTTGCTACGCTAACAAGTGCAAGCAAAATGACCGAAGCAGAAGTGTTATTAGCATTACTGCCGATAGCAGCGGCATTGGCCAAACCGCCTATCAGTGAGTTTTATGTCGGCGCGATAGCCAAAGGTAAAAGTGGCGATATCTACATGGGTGCCAACTTAGAATTACTCGGTGAAGCGTTATTTCATTCTGTCCATGCAGAACAAAGCGCTATCAGCCACGCATGGCTCAGTGGTGAAAGCCAAATTGTTGATATCATAGTTAATGCCAGTCCTTGCGGTCATTGTCGTCAGTTTATGAATGAACTGGTTGAAGGCAGCAAGATCTGCATTCATCTACCCGCACAGGAAAGCCATCCTCTGGCCTATTATTTACCCTATGCTTTTGGGCCAAAAGACTTAAATGTCACTTCGCCCTTAATGGCCAAGCAACAAACTGAATTTGCACTAGATAGTGCCGATCCTATGATCATAGAAGGCTTAGATCATGCAGGTTTAAGCTATGCACCTTACACCCAAAGTTTTGCCGCTGTGGTATTAGAAACCCATGATGGCGCAACCTATTGTGGTCGCTACGCAGAAAATGCGGCATTCAATCCTTCTATGCTGCCTATGCAGATGGCATTATCAAATCTGGCGCGCCACAATCGTGAATTTAGCGATATCAGCCGTGCGGTTTTAATTGAGTCATCTCAAGGAAAAATCAGCTTAGTTGGCGCGACTATGGATGCGCTCCATACCGTTGCCGCCATCGAACTTGAGCACATAGTGGTAGATCCAGTGTAAAGTCTGCTTCAAGATGCCAAGGTGCTTCAAAATGCCAACGCCGAAATACGTTAATGCGTATTTCGCCGTTCGATTATCCACTTAAAGCTTAAAAATCAATTATCGTAAGCAATTCTGACGGCTAATCATACTCCATCCTGTCTTCTACTAACCACGTCATTGAACTTAGCCAGATACTCCCCCTTACGCTCCTCCATCCTAATAAAACAAGCTTGCCGCTCCACTTCCGACATAACGCGCCACGCTAAAATTTCATCAAGATGCCTGAAACAACCTAAGCAAATATCTTGCTGATCTAAACAACAATTTCGAATACAAGGAGTGACATTAGGATCATTCTGACCAGACGGCATATTCATTGCCACAAGGTTCAACAAAATGGAATCGACGGCCTCCCGGAAAACTAAAGATGTCAGCTGTGATAATGCCACCAGCAGTTACGACAGCCGTCAGAGTCAATTCTAAGTTCTGGCTGTAGATCACAATCAGCGGGCAACCTTTTACGAGGGTGAAATTCACATCGGCTTGATAGAATCCCCCAGTAATGCCGACATCCATAAAGCAACTGTATTCAGGGCCATAATCGACATAGGACCATCCAAAAACCTGGCTAAAAAAGGCCTTAGAGCTCGCAATGTCGCGACTTGGGATTTCCAAATAATTGATACTGTGGTGACGGTTCATAGACTTCCTTGCTATTTAATCAGGACACAAAATGATGAACATAAAATGCGTAAGTAAAAATGGGAGCCAAAGCTCCCATTCTATTCGCGGCTTTAACTCAGGTTAACCTTGGATTAAGGCTGCGGCAAGTCCAATCAGACCGCCAAACACGCCCCCCCAAATCACTAACCAACCTAAGTGCGTTTGGATCATGTCCTGAACGATTTGTTTCACCATTTGTGGTGTTAACTCGTTTAATCTTTGTTCCACTATGTTAGCAATTTTAGTTTGCAGATCGGCCATCACATTCGGCTGTTCAATTTCTTGTTTCAGCAACTCGTGAAATGCATCGCTTTGTGCCATTTCAACTAAAGAAGCTTTCATCTTTACAATAAACGGCTCTTTTAACGGCAATAAGGCATCTGTGCCACCAAACATAGACAACATGCCGCCAAAGGAAGATTGGGCGACTGTGCTAATTAACGCATCAAAAGAAGGCGCTAAATCAACCTTTTCAATCACTGGCGCCAAGTCTATTTTACTCAGCCCTTCTTTTTCAGACAGGAATCGGTCGATATTTTCAGTGGTAAAAAACTGTTTCATCATCAAATGAGCAATACCGGCCTTAAACTCTTCAAAACGAGAAGGCACAACTCCCGAACCATAGAGTCCGGGGACTTTCTCAAACAACATATAAACTGCAACCCAGTTGGTAATCGCACCCGATAAAGCAAATAATCCGACATTCAGGACAATTGCCGAATTCATCAGGTAACCCACAACGACCAAAGCAGCCGCCAATAAATTCGTCACTAAACTCTTATTCAATCTCGTATCCCCTAAGGTGGCATCGATAAGATGCAAAACTCGCCTATATTAACAAGTTAACGGGAGTCAGGTCTAACACTCAAACCACAGTAAACAAACCCGTTTTAAAATCTGTTTTCAGTGCTAAGTCTTGGCGCGAGGGGCAAGATGAAGCCCATCAACTAAGCCGCAGCGCCACTGAGCCACAAGAAGCTGATTAGCCAGCACTGAATAAAGTGAATCTCCTTGTAGAACATTAAGTTAATTTAATGTTTGCCGACCTAAAAAAGCAAAAATTTTAATTTACCGTCTGTGAATTATCAACTTGCCTCAACTACACTCAATCAAGATAACGCACAAAAAATATGGCTCAGAATACAGCTGGCACTGAACACTGACAGTTAACCTCGGCTCAATACACAAAATTTACCCCAAATAGAATAAAGGATGCGCTTATGGAATCGGCTTTTAACACTGCAGGGGCGTTAAGTTGGCATGAATTGACAACCAATAATACCGAAGAAGCTATGCACTTCTATGCTGAGATTTTTGGTTGGCACTTTAAAACCGTCAAAATGCCCCACGGTAATTATCATATTATTGAAAATCAGGGCGTCAGCATTGGGGGGATCACCGATAGTTTGCTCCCAATGCTTCCCTCACATTGGACTGGCTACATTACCGTTAACGATGTCGATCAAGTCGCTATCAGCGCAAAAAAACTTGGCGGGGATATTCTGTTTGGTCCTGAAGATATACCCGAAGTAGGCCGTTTTTGTTGGATAAAAGATCCACAAGGCGCCATTATTGCAGCGATTAGTTATTTAAATCGCTGATCAAAAATAGCGTCCAACATGGTGAGTATTGACGACTCAAATCATTAGCCATAGGCTGAAACACATGTAGTTATCAATGTAGATGATAGGTTACCACTCAGGAACGTCTTAGATCAGAAGACGTTATTGTCTGTGTAATACCAAGATTTCATTGGTAAAAATATAAATAATTTCTGGAAACATTAGCATTATTCGCTAGAATGTCCGTACTTATGGAAGTTTTTCCCTGTCTTATGCATTGGAGCCTTGATATTAATGCTGACCCAGTTATCGCAATTCAGACACTCTTTTTTTGCCCTCCCAAGATACCTGCGAGTGATTATTTACCTCACAGCAGTCTACCTTAGCTATGTCTGCACATTAGGTTTAATCCTCCCCTATGCGATAACCACGCTGGCACCAGAAAAACTCTCAACTCTGCTCGGTCGTCCCGTCACCCTCGGTGATATACGCATTAACCCTTTTAATTTCAAAGTCGAAATCGACCAACTGGCCATTAAAGAAAAAGACGACAAACCTTTTGCTGGCATTGCACAAGTCCAATTCGAAATACATTTTTGGCGATCTGTTTTTAATCGCGCCGCCGTTATCGAAAACATACACATACAAGCGCCCTACGCACATATCATTCGCGTGGAGAAAAAAGGGAAAGCTGGATTCAACTTCGACGATATTCTGCAGACCCTGAACGGGCATTCATCCACGAGCACAGAAACAGTTCCCACAGAAGCCAGCTCACCCATTCGTGTCCTGCTCAGCCAATTTGTGTTGGATGCGGGACAATTTAACTTCGATGACAAAATTACCCATGCTCAAGTGAACTACCCCAATATCAATCTAAAACTCAGTTCCCTTGATACTGAATATTTGATGGCGGCATCATCGGCATCGATAACACCAGCCATAAAAGTAAACAAAGTTGATAATACGACACCAAACGCCCAATCAACGTCTGACTCACCCATTGTGCCTATCAAGCACAATCACTATGCGATACAACTCAGTGATGATCATGCTGGTGAAATCAGTTTGCAGGGGCAATTCCAATTGTTCCCGCTAAAAGTTGCGGGTGACATCCAAGTCGCCAAACTGAAACTGACACCACTATGGCGATTTATCGACGATCAATTTAATCCCGTCCTCACGGATGGCGAGCTCAGTATTAAAACTCAGTATCAAGTGGATCTTGCCGAGAATGGCGAGTTACAAGTCATCAGCAACAATGGCCAGTTTATTGTTGAAAAACTTAACCTTAACGGCAAAGATCGCTCAGTGGTCAAGCTCCCCATGTTTGCCCTCGACGGTATTTCGATGGATCTAAAGCAGCAGCAAGTGCACATCAATAAGCTTCACAGTGATGGCCTCACTGTAAACGCCATTTTGAATCAAGACGGGATCGATCTCGCTAGTTTGTTCATGCCTAAATCCGCCAGTGCGTCAACAAGTGCAGCGCCGCCAGTTGCTAATTCCATCGATGCTAATTCGATAGAAACTAAGCCAGCAGATGCTCAATCGCTTGAGCGCGTACAAGTTGCGCAAGTGGAAGAAAAACGTCAAATAGCAGAGACTGCCACTGGTCCAAGCGATAGCGCAAACAAAGCAACGGAAAGCGAATTAGACGCAACTAACGAGAGTGATAAAACAGAACAAAAGACAGAAGCGACCGCAAATGTCACCACTGATGCCACTAAAGAAACCGCTGCAGAAGTCGCTTCTGAGGCAGATCCTCTACAGCCAATCAAGCAAACACCAGTAACGACGTCAACTGACACTTGGTTAGTGCAACTCGATGCGCTCAATATTGAAAACTATGACCTTAATCTATCGGAACAAAAGCTAACGGCAACGCCGCAGCAATGGCGAGTGTATCCGCTTAATTTTTCAACTAAGGTCATAACGAGTACCTTAACCGCTCCGATTGAATATGAGCTACAACTCAGCCTCAATGGTCAAGGTACTTTGAGCTCTCAAGGCCAAGTCGATGTGACGGGCGAAACCATAGATGCCAATATCCAACTCGATAAGCTGGCATTAACTCAATTTCAGCCCTATTTAGCGCCCTACGTGAATATCCAGCTCAAGAGCGGTCTATTAAGCTCAGCAGGCAAGCTGACCGCCGATGCTAAAGGCAAAGCCATTTACGGTGGTAGTGTTGAGCTCGATGATTTAACTATTCATGACAAATTGCGTAATGCTCCACTGGTCAAATGGCAAAAGATGAATATCAATCAACTGGATTTTGACCAACAGAAAAATCAAATCAAAATTGATCACTTAGCCTTTAATCAACCCTACGCCAAAGTGGTGATAGCCAAAGATAGAACCACTAATATCAGCGATCTTATCGTTGAGGCTCCGGCTGCAAATAGCAAGACAACTAAAAACACAACCACAGCCAGTGCTAAGCAAACCAAGCTGCAAACGGCAAGCAAGACAACGCCTGAGTTAAGCCTCGATATTCAAAAAATTAGCTTTAGCCAAGGCTCAGCTTACTTTGCCGATAACTCACTGACACCAAACTTTGCCTCAGGGATTGAGTTATTTGAAGGTAATATCACTCACTTGTCGTCAACGCCAGGGACTAAGGCCTCGGTCGATATCAAAGGTAAGATAGACAAGTATGCGCCTGTAACTCTAAAAGGCGATATTAACCCTTTGCTAGATATGCCATATTTAGATCTCGACTTAGTCTTTAAGAGCGTTGAGTTAACCTCAGTCAATCCTTACTCAGGCACCTATGCGGGTTACTACATAGATAAAGGGCAGCTATCACTATCGCTGAACTATCAACTCGATAAGAACAAGCTCAAGGGCAGTAACCATCTGGTCATAGACCAACTGAAACTTGGTAAACCCAGTGACAGTGACCTTGCCACTAGCTTACCCATCACGCTCGCGATTGCCCTGCTGCAGGACCGTAACGGCGTGATTGATTTAGGTATGGAAGTCTCTGGCGATTTAGACTCACCGAGCTTTAGTGTCGGCAGCATCATAATGACGGCGATTACCAATGTGATCACTAAAGCCGTCACAGCGCCCTTCACTTTCTTAGCAGGACTCATAGGTTCTGACGAAACCTTAGATAAGATCAGCTTTGCCGCAGGCAAATTCAGCCTAAGTGAAGATGAGCAAAAAAGTTTAGACAAACTCGCTAGCGCCTTACTCGACAGACCTATGCTCAAGCTTAGCGTTGAAGGGGAAGTCGATGCCATCAATGACAGCCAAGCCATTGCTGAACGCATCATGAAGCGTAAATTGGCTAAATTAGCCAATATTGAATTTAGTGCGTTACCTGATGATTTAAGTCCGAGTCAATTCCCGACCCAAGGGCCGCTCGCCGATGCGCTAGTAAAGCTTTATGAACAAGAAGTTAAAGCCGATCCTGCCCAAATCAAAGACACTGTTATCGCAGAGGCCAAAGACGCGCAGCTTTCAGATGACGAAATCACCACCCGCTGGCATATCGCTTTATATAATCTGTCGGTAAAAGCCCAGAATGTTAACGATGGCATGTTGGGTAATTTGGCCCAAGAAAGAGCAAAAGCCGTTAAAGCTTACCTTGTGGACGTGAAAGAAATTGCTCCAGAGCGGATCTTCTTGCTCGAAAGCCGAGTGAGTTTAACCCAGAATGCAGCCCAAGTGAGCCTCACCATTGATGCTCAATAACTTAGCCAATTAACTTGCTTTTTATATAAAACTAAGCCCGCTAAAGTTCGACTTTAGCGGGCTTTTACCTTATGGCTAAGCGTCATAACCAATCAAAAACCATTCTTCTACAATCAAATCATCTATCTGTTAATTCACTCTAAAATGTTGGCCGTGCTTAATGCCATAGGTTACACTCTGCGGCCTTTATACAACTGAGATCACAGTTTTTAAACGATTGGACCCAGACTCGCCGCACGCTTTCTGTGGCGCCATGACGCACAAATGTTCTTCCACAAAAATTATCATTAAGGTCAATAACATGTTTATCATTCGCTGGATTTTAGGCAGGATTATTCTGTTTTTAAACTTCGTATTTAGCCCTAAGAAGCGCCAACGTCCACTGGCTGAGCAACAAAAAATTGATGCTCAAACTCAAGCATTAGCCCTGTATCAATATCCTGCATGCCCATTTTGTGTAAAAGTCCGCCGTGCAATGCGTCGCCAAGGACTCAACATAGTGACCCACGACGCTAAAAAAGCGCCGCATAAAGATGAACTCATCGCTCAAGGCGGCAAACAGCAAGTGCCTTGTCTGCGGATTGAAGAAAACGGTCAAGTACAGTGGTTATATGAATCAAAAGAAATCATTAACTACTTAGACCAACGCTTCGCCTAAATCACGGCGCAACGGTCAGCGCAAATATACAAATAAGTGCGTCCAATAACCTTTTCAATAGTCTGTTCTATGGGCCCTTACAAAGGGCTTTACGTTGGAATGACGAGGTTTCGGGCGCAGTTCTTTTATTGCGTTGTTTTATCACATTCTTTTATCGCATTTACTTACGCCACAAATATTCACGGTCAGAATAATCAAATAACCACTGGGGCTGATACACCACCAATAGCGTCACCGCCATGCCATTAAGCAATGCCTCTGGGAATGCCAGCAAAGGGATGAGCATCAGGTAGTCGTCCACTAACATATTCCAATCGTAATCCGCTGCAGACCACAACCACGTCGCCCAACTCAATTGATGAAACACAGTTGAGAGGCCCGCATTGATAAAACCACCGACGAAGATGAATACAAAAATATGTTTAGGAAATAAATGGTAACTGCGACTGTATAGGATAAAACACAGAAACAGCGGCACAGCCATAGCGAACAAACTAAAAGCACCAAAATCAGCGGGCTGCTTTAATACAAAAAGACTAAAAAAAGCGCTAGGCAACAGCAACACTAGAGTCGCAAGACGCCAGCCGAACATCAGCATACAAGTGACAATTCCCAGAAAATGCAGATGCAACCCAGTTTGAATACTGGCATTTAACGACCACAGTGCATTGATCCCCACCAACGTCAGCAACAAACGTAATTGGAGATGTTTATCCCGCCGGAGCTGCACTAACTCTTCTTTTGGCCATATGGCGTAGATCCATAACGCCAAGAACATAAGACATATACCTTGAGTCAGGCTAATATCCCATTCGATTTGCGCCCATTTATTCGACCAAAACGCCAACATTACTCGCCCATCCTTAATCCATTACACCTATCGGCGCGTACTCATCCTATGAGAATGCCATAAATCCATGAACTTTAGGGCCATATTAAGGTATTCTTCTGCCAGTTAATAACTAAGAGTTAAATTTGATTATGCCGTTTCGATATCTCAGCCTTGCCATCTTAAGTTGTTTCTCGCTCATCGCCTGCAGCAGTGCGCCAATTGACCCGAGTGAACTCGCCGGAAAATTACGGGATAAGTTAACGACGGATATTAAAAGCGATGGCCTTAAACTCTTCAGCTACAAAGCGCGGCTGGTCGATGAAAAGTCGACAATGAATGATACAGAGCGCCCTTTTCCACACGAGGCACGCATACGTAATATGCAAGATCCCCGTGAGCAACGTCGTGCGATGCAAGATCTACAGGACTCATTAGAAATTTGGGGGAGACAGGTTGATTTAGGTTTAATCAAAACCCTTGAAATGACGGGTTATTGCCGCGAAGGTTATATTGAATTAAGCCGAATTATCGAGCCCGGTCGAGGAGAAATCCGCGGTGAGTGCCAAGAGGGTGCAACCAATGCTGATAAACAAAAATTTATGAGCTATTAACTAAACTCAAAGTAATGAAGAAACGTGCACAGTTACCAATACAAAAAACTTAAATCGGCTAAAAATAGCTAAAACGATAATAAGCAGAATAAAAAGCAAGCATGCGCGTATGAGACAATACGCGCATTCACATCACACTAGACTGATTCGGTCAGTGGCACAGCACGATTTTCCAATAACACAGGGATACCTTCAGTGATCGGATAAGCAAGTTTATCTGCCTTACAAATCAACTGCTGCGTCGTTTTATCATACTCAAGTTTTCCCTTACACACAGGGCAAGCCACTATATCTAACAATTTTTTATCGAATGCCATGGAAGTTTCCTTATTTAGCTGCAGCCACTTCACGAAGACGTGCGAGCAGCTGTTCATCAAATTGTGGGGATAGCTTGGCATCGACCGCCAAATACCACCAGTTTTCTTGTGCAAAATCGCGACATTTAACCGCATCTTTTTCTGTCATCAACAGTGGCAAGCCTTGGGCTAAATCACCTAACTGGGTTTTATCGTAGGCCTGATGGTCATCAAAACCATGGCAGAAGGCCAGTTGATAGCCTTGTGCGCGCAACGATTCAAAGAAACGCGCTGGATTACCTATGCCAGCCATCGCAACGAGCGGCTGAGACTTATCGAAAGTATATTCACCAGACGTCGCATCACATTTAACAGGCTTCACTGCCGTAGGTGTCAGTTGCATTTCGAACTGCCCTTTTGCCGCTGAGCCACCATTACTGACAATAAAATCCACGGTATCGAGACGCCACGCGCCTTCACGCAATGGACCTGCTGGCAATAGCAAGCCATTGCCTAAACCGCGCTGACCATCAATCACCACCAGCTCAATATCGCGTGCCAGAGCATAATGCTGTAGGCCATCGTCACAGATGATGACATCAACACCAAACTCAGCAATAAGCGCATTAGCCGCATCGACCCGTTTAGCACCAACCACCATAGGCACTTGAGTACGCGCCACTATCATGGCAGGTTCATCACCCACCTCTGCCGCACTTGCACCTAAGCAAACCGATTTAACGCCTTGAATATCAACACCGTAACCACGACTGATCACACCGGGGTGAAATCCATGTTGGCGCAGTAATTCAATCAGATAAATCACAGTTGGTGTCTTACCGCTGCCACCGACGGTAATATTACCGACGACGATGACAGGTACAGGCATTGCAGTTTGTGATTTCATTCCGTGGTGAAACAAAGCGCGGCGCACATAAGTGATAACCGCGAATAAGCCAGATAAAGGTAACAAGAGCCATCGCAGTGGATGGCCCTGATACCAAATTTTATTTACTAAGGCCTGCATCTAACTACCAAATTGCATTTGGTATAATTTGGCGTACATGCCATCTAATTCCAATAGTGATTGGTGCGTCCCGCGCTCGACGATACGCCCCTGATCGACTACTAAAATCTGATCCGCACTCTCGATGGTCGACAACCTGTGGGCGATCACTACAGATGTGCGGTTTTGTCTGAGGTTATCTAACCCTTTTTGAATGGCTTTTTCTGACTCAGTATCCAGTGCTGAGGTCGCTTCATCGAGGATCAACACGGGCGCATCACGTAGCATAGCGCGCGCAATCGCAATCCGCTGCCTTTGACCACCGGACAATAACACACCATTCTCACCCACTTGGGTATCAAGGCCCTGGGGCAGCTGATCAATAAACTCCATCGCATAGGCCAAGGTCGCAGCTTCGATGATCTGCTCACGAGTGGCTTCACCTGGGTAGGCGTAAGCGATGTTATTGGCTATCGTGTCATTGAACAAGGTCACCTGTTGCGATACTAGTGCCACTTGATTACGCAGCGATTTTAGCGAGTAATCGTAGATACTGACGTCATCAAGCAGAATATCGCCGGATTCAAGGCCGGTATAAAAACGGGTCACTAAACTCGCAATAGTCGACTTACCTGAGCCAGAACGTCCAACTAAGGCTAAGGTTTGCCCGGGTTTGACTTCAAAATCGACATTCTCAAGTGCACGACGGTCTTGGCTGTCATAGGTAAAACACACATTATCAAAACGTAGATGACCCTTAGCACGCTCGACAGTATAAGTTCCCGTATCGGACTCTGGCAGCGTATCCAGTAATTCAAACACTGTGGTACAAGCCGCAATACCCCGTTGAAATTCGGCATTCACTCGGGTTAAGTTTTTGATTGGCTGTAACATGGCCATCATAGCGCCAAGAATCGTCGCGAAGGTACCCGCGGTAAGATCGGCTTTCATGCTGTCTAAGCTTGCCGCATAAAGTACAAAGGCTAAGGCGAATGAGCCAATAATCATGATCAGAGGCTGACTAATGGCTTGTGCCACAGCTAACTTCATATTTTGATGGCGGTTTTGATCGTTTACTTTAGCAAAACGGGTTGCTTCTGTTTCCTGTCCACCAAAGGCCAATACGTTTTTATGGCCCTTAATCATTTGCTCAGTCGTGGCACTCACGCCGCCCATGGCGGTTTGAATTTGCTTAGAAACCTTACGGAAACGACGACTAACCACCGCAATGACCATGCCCATGATAGGACCAATCACAAGAATACAGAGGGATAGCTTCCAAGAGTTATAGAACATCAGCACCAACATACCAAACACAGTCACACTATCGCGGACGATAGAAATCAAAGCACTTCCCGATGCTCGAGCGATTTGCTCAGTATCAAAAGTCACTTTTGAGATCAAGTTACCGGTATTTTCCTTATCCATATAACTGACAGGCAGGCTCAGATAATGCTCAAACACTTGCTGACGCATGTCCATGATCAAACGTGCACTCATATATGAAATGCCGTAAGTCGAAACAAAGTTAGCAAAGCCACGTAGGGAAAACATAACGATAACCACAAGCGGCGCCATCATAAGCACGTCGTTGTTTGCGTGGAAACCTTCACTGGTTGGCAATGCGATGCCGTTGGTCACCGCAGCAGGGGCGCCGCCGGAGAAACCCTTATCAATAAAGGGGCCGATGAAAGCGATAAAGGCGGCATCGACGAGACCATAAATAATTAATCCCGCAACTGAAAGCATAAACATGCCTTTCATCTGTTTTATATAGCCCAGTAATCGTTTGAAAACTGTCCACATTTCGTCTTTAGGAGATGTTGTCATTGATAACACTAAATTATGGCAAAGTAGGCATTCTACTCTGGATTAATCAAGTCACCAAATCTAAACAGAGAGTTGTACCAAAATGGCGCTAAATCACCACGATAGGTCTTAACCTCTCGCTCAGACTGCTGAAAAATCACACTAATCTGCCCTTCTATACCTGTAGTTAGGCCCATAATCTCCCGTTGCTGATACCGTTCAACTACTGTGGATTTGGGAAACCCCCAGCGATTAGCAAAACCAGCAGGAAACAAGACTAACTTGGGGGCAACAGCATCAATAAAAGCTTCAGTTGACGAGGTTTTACTGCCGTGGTGGGGCGCAACGAGCACTTCACTTTGTAACTCATACTCACCACCTAGGGCACGACTTAATAGCGAAGTTTCGATTTGCTTTTCGATATCACCCGTAAGCAGTAGACTCTGCCTGTCATCATCAATGCGTATAACACAGGAACCATTATTACCCGCTAACGCTTGAGGCGGAGAAAGCAAATTCAAGCTCAGCCCTTGCCATTGAATCTGCCTTGGGCGGCAATCTTGGCCGCTAAAACCAGCCACATCTGTGATCACTAAAGCCTTAGGGTAAGCCTCAATCAAAACAGGGGCACCACCTGCATGATCGTTATCGCTATGGCTGATAACAATATAATCAATCTCTTGAATGCCTTTGGCTTTTAGGAAAGGCAATATCACCCGTTCCGCATAACTGAAGTCATCACCAAAGGCGGCACCAGTGTCGTAAACCAGCCCTCTACCATCCTTTTCAATAACCACAGCTAAACCTTGGCCCACATCCAGTAAATGCATAGCCCATCGATTATTTTGAACGGGTGACCACAGCGTAATACAGAAAAGCAAAGCGGGAATAAACAGTAAACTCAGCAGGCTTAACCAAGAAGTATAATTTTTATTTTTAGGCACATAGCGCCATAACACACCACCGATGAGCGCGGATAACCCCAAGGCTAATATCGTATCTGAAAGCGCTAACCAGTGGGCTGGCAATTGCTGGCTTATGTCTAGCAACTGCGCATAGGGTGATAAACTCCAATCACTTAGGCGAAGCAGTCCCAACCAAGAGAACCCAAACGCAGTACCGACCCACCAGCATATAAATCCCGCCATAGCTAATGGGATAACAACAAAACTAAACCATGGCACAGCTAGGATATTCATCCACAAGCTGTGTAAACTCACACCACCAAAGAGTGCTCCTTGCAGTAATCCAAGCCCAAGGCTCAAGCGCCACTGGATGGCCCAAAATTGCAAAAGCCCCGCACTTACACGCGTCCTTCGAGTCGACACAGCCGTAAACTCTTTGGGCTGGATGACTAAGGTATATAAAATCACCCCTAAAGCACAAAACGACAGCCAAAATCCCGCACTTAAACAAGCAAGCGGGTCGAGTAACAATACGACAAACAATGCAAACAGCAAGCGCTCCCACGCAGTAGAAAATCGCTTTAATAAACTCAGAAGCATTAACAGTAAAATCATCACGAGTGCACGCTGAGTCGACACACCAAAGCCTGCAAGATAAGCATAAAATGCGGCGCCTATACCTGCCGCGACTAACGCAAAAGTCATATTCCGTCGACTCTGATGTGACACAAAACGACTCAATCCAAACAAAAGGCAAGCGTATACCCATGCCGCGACGACGGAGAGGTGCAAACCGGAAATCGCCACTAAATGGCCAGTGCCAGTCTGCCTTAGTGCTTGCCAACGAGCTTGCGAGATCAAATGCTTATCCCCCAAAAGCAAAGCGAGTAAAATGTCACCTTGAGGTAAAGAGGCTAATTCAGGTGTCAATGCGCTTATGAGGTCATTACGCAATGAAGGCGAAACTGCAAGTAACTGCGCCTCAATCACTCGTCCTTTACCGACAACATGTTGACTGATTAATTGTTTTTGTTCGTTGTAGCCGCCTTGATTTAGCACGCTAGCAATGCTCTTAGGTGTCAACGTAAACAGCCAAACCTGACCCACATCGACTTCTGGCGGATCTTTCCACGTGAGTCGCAATTTTGCGTTTGGCCCTAAGATTAAATTTGGTTTAATGAGCGATATATCCAAACTTAGCCAGTCGCTGTTTCGACTAACTAGTGATATGATTTCGCCCCTTACCTGTATAGGTTGTTGTAACATTGGCAAATCCTGCCTAGATAATCCTAAGCAAAAACCAGTTAGCCATGCTACCGCAAAGAGCCCACCTGCACAGACAGGGATTTTTCGGTGTAAGATTAACGCCCCAACAACAAGGTAGGGTATGTAACTGACTGGCGGCAGCGAAGGCCATAACATCGCTGATAATAAGATGGCACTAAAGCCAAACATGAATCGATTCATAGTGAATTAAGTTAAGACAGCAATTTCAGCATATGCCAAAAAAATTAATTAAAAGATTTATGCCTAAGCCTGAAACCTTGCGTGAGCATAAACACTTACGCATGTTCGGACGCTTGTTACACAATCCCAATCTATGGGCACTTAATCGAAAATCCGCCCCAGGCGCATTTGCCGTAGGGTTATTTGTCGCTTGGATCCCCATGCCATTTCAGATGGTTGTTGCAGCGGCTTTTGCCATTCTATTTAACGTTAATATTCCTGTTTCAGTTGCATTAGTATGGATAACCAATCCCTTAACTATGCCAGTGATGTTTTATGGGGCGTATTTACTCGGTGCTAAAATACTCGGCCATGCTCCGCAAGATTTTGCCTTCGAAGCAAGTTGGCAATGGATTGAAGCATCGCTTGCGACCATAGGTCCGGCATTCTTACTCGGGTGTCTAGTGCTAGGAGTGGTTTTTTCCGCTGTCGGTTATTTGCTGATTAATAATCTGTGGAAATATTCAATTATGTTTAAGTGGCAGAAACGCAAGAATAAATAATCTCTTATATTCAAATCGCTTATGTTGGTACAACGATTGAGTCAAGGTAACAGCATAAGCGGATTAACACATTCGCTTCCCTTTTGTTCATCATGTGAATCACCTTCTACATACAACCACGTTAACTCCGCTTTGCGCCGAATTTAAGATCGTACATATCTGTGAATTAAATCACACAGCGGCGCCTAGCTTTTCCCTAAAAACAGATTTTTGCTGTTACTATTTATAAAAACATCAAGTAGGGAATATCCATGCCTTTTTATCATCAATATGGTTCTAAAAGCCTCAAAGCAGTTGAACACTTAGTCCTATTTATTATTGCCATTGCCACCGTTGTCGCAATAGGCCAAGAAATTGTGCATATCATCTCTGTACGTATGGTCGCACTGGCCGATTTACTCTTGTTATTTATTTTCTTAGAAGTGTTAGCCATGGTGGCTAACTACTATGAATCCGGTAAGTTACCAGTACGTATGCCGCTTTATATTGCGATTGTCGCCTTGGCCCGTTACCTAATCTTAGATATGAAGAGCATGGAAGACTGGCGTATCGCAGCAATATCATTATCGACGCTAATTTTAGCGGCAACCGTGATTGTGATTCGTTGGGGCCAATTAAAAATGCCTTATCCAAAAAATCAAGAATACGACAATTAATCAAATACCTGAGTTGGTGCTATTGAAACCTAAATCAATGGCACCTGCTGTTCTCGTTTTAAAACTATTATCAAAGACCTAGCTTTCACATTGGTATTCTGCCAAAAAGCAATTATGCTAGTTTTACTGAGATCAATAATTTACGGGGCAATTGAGTTATGGGTGACCATACTACTGGTTTTGAAGAAAAACGCACATCGCTGCGAGTCGACATGGAAGCAGAGCGCGTGGTCTTGAATTGGATCGACACTCAAGGCATGAAGCAAACAGATGAAGGTGTGTGTATCGACTTAGCAAGACGCGGCATTTTATTCGATTATAAAAATCCGTTTACACTCGGGGAACTCATCGAAGTGACCTTTAATCCCGATAGCACACAACAAAATACCGTCAAAGGACAAGTCTGCCGCTGCGCAAAATGCCACGACCAAAGCTACCACATTGCCATGCAACTGCTTTAATTTAACTTAAATTTCGCAGCTTTAATGGCTCTGTTCTACACTCAATGAATTGAACAATTCATTAAGGGGCGTCAGTATGATCTTGCTGGTAGGTGGTGAAAAAGGTGGTAGCGGAAAAAGTTGTCTCGCTCAAAATCTTGCCGTTTATATTAAGCAAAAATTTCAGGCAAACGTCCTCATGGTCGATTGTGATCCCCAGCGCACGACTTCAGATTGGATCCAAGCAAGAAATAATGATCCAAGCCTCCCAAGCATTAATTGCATCCAACTTTACGGCAAGATTCGTAATGATTTACTCAGCCTCAATGAGCGTTTTGACTACGTAATTGTAGATTGTGGTGGTCAAGATAACTTAGCCATGCGCGCAGCTATGTCGGTAGCAACTTATGTTGTGATCCCCCTCAGACCCAAAAGACGCGATCTCAAAACATTACCCCACATGGAAGACATGCTAAGTACTTGTAAGATGGTTAATCCTAAAATGATCGCGACTATAGTGCTAACCCAATGCCCAGCGCTTCCCACACAGTTTAAACGCATTTTAGAAGCCAAAGATGTGGTGCAATCCTTTGGACTAAGGGTGCTAAATTCAGTTACATTTTGTCGAAATATTTATGATGACAGTGAAGAAAGAGGCTCTTCAGTCGTCGAAATAGAACCCGATGGGAAAGCAGCTGATGAGATCCGCGCCATAGCGGATGAGTTATTCGCAATGCCACCAGAAAATAGCTATGAGCTTAACTGATCTTAAACGTAAGAAACCTAAACAAATCATCAAGCCGGTTTCTGTCGATGATTTCATTGAAGATGCCAATAACTACGCCTTAGGTAAGGCGAGTTTATTAGCTGCGCCCACCACACACACCATAGTTAAGGGCTTAGATAAAAAATCGACTAAGATTTATCGCCACGCGACCTTTACCCTCACTGAAAACAGTATTTCTCAGCTTGACGCCCTATCGAAATCCACCAATATTGCAAAATCTCGATTACTGCGTATTTTGATCAATGAATTTACCCAACTCACACCCGCACAGCAGGAGCAAATTGCAAATAAGCGCCATGATGAAGCCTAAGCTTCAACAAAATAATTACACATCTAAGTGACTAAAAACTAACCAGCGAAATAAAATGAGTACGCTATGGCACTGTGTATTATACCAATAATATTAAATGGTTAGTCAGTTCAGAGCCTCACTGGCATCTCAATCCAAGGCGCATTGACGCAGAAATGGTCATTCCCTATTAAGTCAATGCAACACCAGAGTGGAATGCCTGTGGCTCCCGAAGGGCGGCTGATGTTAATGGCATCGCGCTTTATACTGCGTTTAAGGCTTTGGACAGAGCACCGCTATGCCTTCAAGCCTTCGCCTTGTCTAAAGCGCGTTGAACTCCCGCTGAATGAACAGATATTTAATACGATGGGTATTAATGCCCACACTTTCGCCCAGCTACAAGTTGAATACCTTGGGACGTTTCGTAAAACTTACCTTTACCTATAAGTAACTCAATTAATGCTTCGGCACTCAAATCAGTTGCACTACAAGTATGGTATCGAGCCGCCGAGCCAAACTTTTGCTCCATCATGGAAATTAATTCAGGCTTTATAATAGCGGCCCCTTGAGCTACCATCAGCGCCATAACATCATGACCGTGAACAGAATTGGACATATGTCCTCCTAAAGATGCAATATTATTGTTCTTTATATCCTAACGGTTAAATTCGAACCCTGATCTCGCGCACAAACTTTCAAATGAGGACGACTGCGCCGACATCTGTGACGATAATGTGAGCCATTATGTCTTTGATCCTATTACTGACCCAACAGATGTCGCTGTACTTAGTGATCGTTTACTTAGTCAGTAAAACGCCACTGTTTAAACTGTTTGCCGAAACGTCTCCTCGTCTGCCACATAAGATTTTTATGTATCTGATTTTTTCGAGTTTCTGCATCATGGCAACTTATTTTGGTGAGCAAACCTCGGGAGCGATTGCCAACACTCGTGCTATGGGCGCAGTTTTAGGCGGATTATTAGGAGGACCGGTTACTGGTTTTCTGGTGGGGCTGACTGGTGGGCTACACCGCTACAGTATGGGAGGCTTTACTGATATAGCCTGCGCCATCTCCACCACCTTAGAAGGCTTATCCGCAGGGATGATAAGCTTCTACTTAAGACGCGCAGATAAAAGTGAGCTCATCTACAATCCATTACTCGTTTGCCTAGTGACTTTTTATGCTGAAATGATGCAAATGAGCATCATACTTTTGGTTGCACGCCCCTTCGATGATGCATGGGAATTAGTACGTCAAATCGCGCCGCCCATGTTATTAGTCAATTCTGTGGGAGCGGCACTCTTTATGAGCATGATCCGTGACCAAAAAACCATGTTTGATAAACTCTCATCGAGCTTTTCGACTAAGGCATTAAAAATTGCCGAACGCAGTGTCGGATTACTATCCAAAGGATTTAACGAAGAAAGTAGTAGTCACGTCGCCCAAATCGTCATCGAAGAAACCAATGTTGGTGCAGTGGCCATCACGGACAGGGAAAAACTGTTAGCCTTTATTGGCATAGGCGCCGATCACCATCTCCCAGGTACACCGATTTCGTCCAAAATCACCTTAGAAGCCATCAATCAAAATAAGGTCATGTTCGCCGATGGCGTTGAAACGCCCTATGCATGCTCTATTTCTTCTCATTGCCGTCTAGGGTCAAGTCTTGTGATCCCGCTGCGCAGTGATACCGAAGTCATTGGCACGATTAAACTCTATGAGCCTAAGAATAAACTTTTTTTGAATATCAACCGTACTTTAGGTGAAGGTATTGCCCGTCTGTTATCAAACCAAATTCTTTATGGGCGTTTTGAGCAACAGCAAAATCTACTGACTCAAGCCGAACTTAAATTACTGCAGGCTCAAGTCAATCCGCACTTTTTATTTAATGCACTGAATACCATTAGCGCGATTATCAAACGTGATCCTGATATGTCTAAGCAGCTACTGCAGCAGTTATCGCAATTTTTACGGATCAATTTAAAGCGAACGACAGGCTTAGTGACGCTTGGGGACGAGCTAGATCACATAGCGTCCTATCTCACCATTGAAAAAGCGCGTTTTATTGATAAATTACAAGTCAGTATCGCGATACCTGAATCACTCTACCACTGCAAAGTACCAGCCTTTACCCTGCAGCCGATTATTGAGAATGCCGTAAAGCACGGCACTTCGCACATGATTGAGCAAGGGCAGATTAAAGTGACTGGCAAGCTCGAAAATGATGTGCTGGAGCTAGAAGTCACAGACAATGCAGGGTTGTATCAGCCCATTGAGGGCTCAGAAGGCCTAGGGATGAACTTAGTGCATAAGCGAATTCAAAATATTTTTGGCGAACAATACGGCGTGACAGTGGAGTGCGAGCCCGATCAATTGACTCGTGTCACCATAAGATTGCCCATAGAAAGCCCTGAAACATCAAATATGGATAACCGCACGTGATCACTTGTTTAATTGTCGATGATGAGCTGTTTGCTCGTGAAGAATTAGCTGACCTTTTGGGGCAAGAACACGACATCCAAATCGTCGGTCAATGCGCCAATGCTATTGAGGCATTACAGAGCATAACCAAAGAAAAACCTCAGTTAATCTTTCTTGATATCCAAATGCCACGCATTTCGGGCATGGAACTTATTGCAATGCTCGACCCCGATGACATGCCGAAAATCGTGTTTGTCACCGCCTACGACGAGTTTGCCGTCAAAGCCTTCGACAATCATGCCTTCGATTATTTACTCAAACCCATAGATGCCGACAGACTCAGTAAAACCCTCACTCGCGTGCGTAAAAATCTAACGCCTCAGGCTATGGACTCCATTACCCCAAAGAGTCTTGAACATATTCCCTGCTACAGCGGCAATAAACTCAAAGTCATTGCAATCCAAGATGTGGAATATGTGTTCAGTGACTTAAGCGGCATCCATGTGGCCAGCACGAAAGGCAAAGTCCATACCCAGTTGACCTTGAAAGTGTTCGAAGAAAAAACCCCACTGGTGCGCTGCCATCGGCAGTATTTGATTTCACCTAAGGCGATTGCTGAAATTGAGCTGTTAGATACAGGGGCTGAAGTCACCACTCATTTAGGCGATAAAGTACCCGTATCACGCCGCTATCTTAAAAGCCTTAAACAGCTATTTGGCTTTCAATAAACACAATCCAAAAGTCATCTTAGCGACGTATTTTTAGCCATAAGATAGCCAACAACACTCACCGTTAACATACAATGGTAACCACTTAAGCTCACCAATTGCCGCTCACACTGCATTTTCGACCACTCATTGAAATTACAAAGTTTTATATCAACAACTTGTTTACACTCGCCAGAACTCAAATGGGGAGATAACAAAAATGATGTGGTTCCTACTCTGTGTCGGTCTACTGATCGGCGGCTACTTTATCTACGGCGCTTTTGTCGAGAAAGTCTTCGGCATTAACGCTAATCGTCAAACACCCGCTTTCAGTCAAACTGATGGCGTCGACTTTGTGCCTATGTCTAAAGGCAAAGTCTATCTAATTCAATTATTAAACATTGCAGGCGTAGGCCCAATCTTTGGTCCTATCTTAGGTGCACTCTATGGTCCTGCAGCCATGTTGTGGATTGTAGTTGGCTGTATCTTTGCAGGTGCAGTACATGACTACTTCTCCGGTATGTTGTCAGTGCGCAATGGCGGTCAATCCGTGCCAAACCTTGCGGGTAAGTATTTAGGTAAGAGCGCCAAACACTTCATGAACGTGTTTGCTATTGTGCTGTTACTGCTAGTCGGTGTGGTCTTTATCTCTGCGCCTGCTGGCTTACTTGGCAAGCTTACCGGTTGGGATGTCAGTATCTTCGTTGGTATAATCTTCGTCTATTACCTGATTGCAACTGTGGTACCTGTCGATAAAATTATCGGTCGTCTGTACCCTTTCTTTGGCGCTTTATTGTTCTTCATGTCGTTTGGTTTAGCTTTCGCAATTATGCTATCAAGCGAGCATACCTTACTGCCTAACGTACAAGCGGGCGATTTCTTCCAAAACTTAAATCCGAACGACATGCCACTTTGGCCTGCCCTATTCATCACTATTGCCTGTGGCGCAGTATCGGGTTTCCATGCGACTCAATCACCGTTAATGGCCCGCTGCGTTGAAAACGAGACTAATGGTCGCTTCGTCTTCTTTGGCGCCATGATTGGCGAAGGCATAATCGCATTGCTTTGGTGTGCCATCGCGTTGTCTTACTTTGGCGGAGTAGAAGGGTTGAGTGCGGGTATGTCAGGTAACCCTGCCAACGTCGTCTATGAGGCCTCTACCGGTCTGTTAGGCGCTATCGGTGGCTTTATGGCTATCCTAGGGGTGATTATTCTGCCGATTACCTCAGGCGATACGGCTTTCCGCTCTGCGCGTTTGATTTTGGCTGAATTTTTCAATATGCCACAAATCTCACTACCAAAGCGCTTAGTGTTAGCTCTCCCACTATTCGTTATCGGCGGCATATTGACCCAAGTAGACTTTGGTGTGATTTGGCGCTACTTCGGTGTAGCAAACCAAGCCACTGCAGTATTAATGCTGTGGACGGCTTCGGCTTACCTGCTACGACATAACAAACTACATTGGATTGCGACAATTCCAGCGATGTTTATGACCACTGTGGTTATCACCTTCCTACTGAACTCGCCAACCTTAGGTGCCGGTTTACCTATGACGGTATCAACCATAGCGGGCATAGTCACAACCTTAGTGATTACAGCACTCTTGATTGTGAAAACCAAAGGTAAAGGCGAAATTGATTTACTGGTTGAAACTAAGCTTAAAGAGACAGTCAAAGACTAGTCAAACAATTCAAATGACCAACCTAAAACAGGCGCTTTATTGCGCCTGTTTTGATCATACTGCTCCACCAATAGCAGCTATCACAGGTTTAAGCTAGCAAGGTATTCAAGCTTGACTCGATACCATTCCACACTGTATCAGGCATACAAAACTGCTATACTCCCGCCATAGCACATTGCAACATGCATAATATGAATCAATCGAATAACCCGCTCCACGGCATTAAACTGGAAACGATCATCACTTATTTAGTCGAGAAATACGGCTGGGAAGAATTAGGTGAAAGAATTAATATCCGTTGTTTTACCCACGATCCCAGCATCAAATCCAGTTTACGTTTTTTGAGAAAAACAGAGTGGGCGCGGGATAAAGTCGAATATCTTTATTTAAGAGCCAATAAATTACCCTTGCCGCCACCTAAAGTAGACTCTAGTCAAACGGCTAAGAAGCCTGCGGCAAAAATTGCGACGAAGAAAACCAATCAAACTCCCCCTGACAAGTCAGCTAAAAGCGATAAACCTAACACAGATGACAAAGTAAATAGCCATATTTGGGGTAATAGTTAATCTTCGCCCTCTGCAGCCATAAAACGTGAACAGCCCTCACTTGAGGGCTGTATTGTCATCAGCAATATCGCGCTTTTTGCCAAATAAGCCAAAAATTAGCTTCAGTTTTCCAATTAATGGCCGATAGCGATTTGAGTATCAACACAGTTTGCATCTAATGGAGTATGGAATGAGCATTAATGGAATAAACAGTGCCACAATCGGCTCAACTTTCACTCCGGTATCGAGCGCATATATCGCAGCAACTCCTGCCACAACAAAAACGACGACTAATGAATCGACAGCAGATGCGCAGGATACTCAAGACACAGTCTCCATTTCTTCAGCCGGCCGCGCCGCATTGTCCGCAGATGTAGGTGCCCCTTTAAGAGACAATGCTGCAGCAAAAAAAGATGGAACAGAAAATGATGCGTCAGAAGAGCCCATGACGTTAATCGACCAACAGATCCAGAAAATAAAAGAGCAGATCAAAGCACTACAAAAAATGCTGGCCAAACTTAAAGGAGATGACTCTGAGGTTGCGGAGCAACAGCGTAAGTTAATCCAAGAACAAATAATGCAGCTAAGTAGTCAAATAGCGACCTTGACTGATAAGAAGATGCGCGACGCGCAAAAGTCAGCTTAGACAAAATAACTGACCAATAGTCTTTGTAATACATCCCGTAATGGATGATACCTAGATAGGAAAGCTAAACATTAAACGCCAAACATTGAGCCCATCGCCACGACGATAACTGAATCCGATGCGATCAACACTCAACAGTTCGCCCCCAAGGGGCTTAGAAAACGCGAGGGAGAAGCCTGCCTCATAGCTGCCAGAAACAATAGTATCTTGCTCTATCTCGCTAATAAATCTAAGTTCATTGAAATACCAATAGCCTACGGCAAAGATCCTTGGTTGCACCTGCAGATCCCACCATTGCCAGCGTGGTGCTAACCCTAAATCAACACCTGTTTGTAGTACTGCAAATTGATCCGAAAACTTACCATAGTGCTCGCTGTACCCAGCAAAGCGTAATCTCGATACCCACACAGCATCCTGCCCTGCTAAGGTAAAGTCATACAAGCTACTGATCCCTGAGGCGATAATAGCAACGTTATCGTTTTTATCGAAGTTAGTGCCAAAACCGATATCTAAATACCCTTCCATTCGAGTATTTTCGCTCGCCTGCCAATGATGCTCAAAACCTGGGGTAACCGTCATAGTACCTATCGACGACGGCAACTCACCTTCAGTGATATCTTTGGCTAAATAATCAAAAAAGCCAAAGGAGATAGGTAACCGTAACCAAGTTTGGCTACCGCTATCTTTCTTCAAATCAAAGCTTAACGGAATGCTAACGACGGTCGCATTTTGGTTTGCAGCGCGGTAAACGCCAGTGCCAAGATAACTACCAAAGGCGTAAACAGAATTTGGATTAGTGCTAGTTTCTATCGGATTACTACCATTAGCATTATTAGGTGCATGATTGATAGAAAAGCCGGAATCATCCGCTTGAGATGCAGATATGAATGTATTTGTAGCGGAAATACTATCGGCAAAGGTGGTAGGAATAACGCTCAGTAATGCCAAGCACATTAGCGACAAGCTTAATAGCAACCGACTGAAAAAATGGCTCAATTGACTTAAACCTTACTCATTTCTGACTCAATCGGTCGACCCATCATAAATACAAAGTTACTTATTTTCATCCATAAAATGATATTCAGACATCATGTGTCCAAGCTCAGTGGATTTGGTCTTTAAGTACGCCTCATTGTAACGATTTTTACCAACTTGCAGCGGTACGCGCTCAACCACTTCGATGCCAAACTCCTTCATCGCTTTTACTTTGCGAGGGTTATTGGTCATCAAACGCACATGCTTCACCCCTATCTGTTCCAGCATAGGCTTGATCATGTCGTATTTACGCATATCCGCTTCGAAACCGAGTTGCTCGTTGGCTTCAACCGTGTTGGCGCCTTTATCTTGCAGCTCATAGGCGCGAATTTTATTAAGCAAACCAATGCCACGGCCTTCTTGGCGTAAATAGAGGATAAAGCCACTGCCCGTTTCCGCAATATTTTGCATGGCAGCTTGTAACTGAAAACCACAGTCACAACGCAAGCTAAATAAAGCATCGCCGGTTAAACACTCGGAATGAATACGGCCCAACACAGGTTCATCCGCACTGAGCGTACCGAATGTGAGCGCAACATGCTCTTTACCTGATTCGGTATCTTCAAAACCATGCATGGCAAACACGCCCCAAGGAGTGGGTAACTTTGACGTCGCGACATATTTTATCGACATACTTAACCTTAACGACAACTCTCATTCCATGAGACGAATAAGATCCCTAGAAACAAAACGAGGATTAGGCACTTAGCCAACTAAGCGCACTATTCTAAAGTGTTTTCGAACAATCCAGAAATACTTTAGTGTTTTAATCAACTAAACCAAACATGAATGTCTTTTCGATGGGCAGCACGAAGGAATGGATTAAAACGAAGCAATGCATTAAATACAAGGAGCACAAACACGCGATCGACACTCGATCCCGTGCCAGTGACATCCAATCCCACATTAAAATTTTGCGGGAGCGTATCCAGTAACTTCCGTTAGCCCCATTTCACGGCCGATAGCCGTCATAGGGTGGATTACCACAAGCCCTTTGACAGACTTTTTCAGTTTGCCCATGTCTGCTTGTTCCGCTTTTGTCAAAGCACGATGGAAAGGCAAACCTTTGATATCTGACCCTTGCTTATTCAATAAGCGGGTTTGTTGCCCTTTCACACTGCCGATTTGCTTAGTGACCGCAGCGATTTCGCGTTTGAACTGGGCAATAATGACGTCATCGCCTCTTTGTTCAGCCGCAGCAAGTTTACGACGAAATTTATCTAATTTATCGTTAAGCTGCTGCAGTTCTTGCTTTAAATTCATTCTGTTACCTTAAATTACCTAAGTTAGCCACAGTAAAATCTTAGCCTGATTATGCTAGCGTCTGTGTCAAGGCCTGAGATTATAGCAGCAAGTTACAGATCCTCGTTACCGCTTTTATAACAAACGAATGATCTGATTGCTGCTACCGCGAAACACGAGACTAGGATCGGCAAGACTTTGTTCAAATTTTCCGTCCACCAGCACATCAATATAGGCCAACACGGCGCGCTGTTCATCACTCAACTCATCGAGCACATAACCTGTCCACAGCCAAATATCCTTCCCCTTACACTCAGCCTTGACTCGTTTGACGAGCGTCAAAATGGCACTGAGATTGACAGGCAATAAAGGATCTCCGCCCGAAAGCGATAAACCACGGCGCACAATCCGCTTATCATTAAGATCGGCAATAATCCTATCTTCCATCGTCCTATCAAATACATGCCCAGAACGGGGATCCCAAGTGCTTTGGTTGTAACAACCGCGGCACTGGTGCTCACAGCCAGAGACAAACAAGGTCGCACGGGTACCTGGGCCATTGACCACATCGATAGGGAAATACTGATGGTAATTCATTGATGGTCACTCACAGTGCATTTCATCTTTTAACATTGGTACTTACCCCATGACACCATTGATGCCACGGAATAAGTCTAACAGGTAGAATAAGGTAATAGTGTTACAAGTGTTTGATCCTGCGTTTTACTTCTTCTTGCTTGCCATAATTAAAGGGCCGCGCATCAGGACTGCCTAAGTAACCGCACACACGGCGCGTCACAGAGACTCGACTAGGCTCATGATTGCCACACTTAGGGCAAGTGAACCCTTTACTGGTACAACTAAATTCGCCGGTAAAGCCACAGTCATAGCATTCATCAATTGGTGTGTTAGTGCCATAGTAAGGCACGCGGCTGTAGCTATAATCCCAGACGTTTTCCAGCGCTTCGAGGTTATGCTGCATATTGGGATATTCGCCGTAACAAATAAAACCACCGTTCGCGATAGCGGGATATGGCTGTTCAAAATCAATTTTATCGTAAGGGTTAACACTTTTTTCCACATCGAGGTGAAAACTATTGGTGTAATAGCCCTTATCTGTCACCCCTGTGACTAGCCCAAATTGCTTCGCATCCAGTTTACAAAAACGGCTGCAGAGACTTTCACTTGGCGTGCTATACAGACTAAAGCCATAACCTGTTTCGGCCTTCCACGCATCGGTAGCCGCTTTAAGATAAGCTACAATAGCAACGGCTTTTTCCCTTAATTGTGCATCATCAAATACATGGGTTTGGGTGCCATAGAGTGCATTCATGGTTTCATGCAGTCCAATGTAACCGAGTGAAATCGACGCACGGCCATTTTTAAAGATTTGCGCCACATCATCATCTGCCCGCAAACGTACACCACAGGCGCCTTCCATATAAAGGATAGGTGCCACGCGGGCTTTAACACCGTTCAGTCGCTCAATACGGGTATCCAGTGCTTTACGGGCTAATACTAGTCTGTCATCTAAAATGCGATAAAACTCAGTCTCATCGCCATTGGCTTCTAAGGCAATCCGCGGCAGGTTTAAACTGACCACTCCCAAATTATTGCGCCCTTCATGCACAAGCTCACCATTTTCTTCATAGGTGCCTAAAAAGCTACGGCAGCCCATTGGGGTTTTAAATGAACCGGTCACTTTCTCGACTTGCTCGTAGTTGAGGATGTCGGGATACATGCGCATTGTCGCGCATTTGAGCGCCATCTGTTTTACATCGTAATTGCAATCGCCCGCTTTATGATTAATGCCATCACGAATCGCAAACACTAGCTTAGGGAATACTGCCGTCTTGCGATTTTTACCCAATCCCGCCATCCGCACTTTGAGCATTGATTGCTGAATTAAGCGTGATTCCCATGACGTGCCTAAACCAAACCCGAAGGTCACGAACGGTGTTTGGCCATTGGCAGTGTGTAAAGTATTGACCTCATATTCCAAAGACTGGAATGCATCGTGACATTCTTTTTCAGTTTGCGCCGTGGCAAAGGCTTTGGCGTCGGTGATCTTCCAATTCAGGGCAATTTGGTAATGCTTGTCGTAGCTCTTAGCGACAAATGGCGCTAACACTTCATCGATACGGTTGATAGTAGTTCCGCCATAGATATGGCTCGCCACTTGGGCAATGATCTGCGCGGTCACTGCTGTCGCTGTTGAAATAGACTTAGGGGTTTCAATTTCGGCATTACCCATTTTAAAGCCGTGGGTCAACATGCCAGCTAAATCAATCAACATGCAGTTAAACATCGGGAAAAACGGCGAGTAATCTAGGTCGTGGTAATGGATCTCGCCCGCCTCATGGGCAGCGACCACATCCTTTGGCAAAATATGACTCTTGGCGTAATGTTTGGCGACTATGCCCGCGAGTAAATCCCGCTGAGTAGGAATGACTTTTGAATCTTTATTAGCATTTTCATTGAGTAAAGCCGCATTGCTTTGCTCAACTAAACCACGGATTTCGAGGTTGAGTTTACTGGTCGCTTCACGGCACACATCTCTGTCGTGACGGTATTCGATATACACGCGCGCAAGGGACTTGTACGGCCCTTCCATCAGTAAATTCTCAACCGCATCTTGTAGATGGTGGATATCGACTTCTGCTAATGGCGCGACGCTCTGACTGATACACGCTGCCACTGTCGCTGCATAGTCGCCATCCTCTATTCCAACTGAGTTTGCAGCGGCATTCACTGCATCCCGTATCCTTGTTTCATCAAAAGGTGTGCGGCAACCATCACGCTTAATTACGACTGGCATTGTTCAGTTCCTCTCCATCTCGCCTAAAAATTAACACTACATCTAGTGATTTTAAAAGCATAAAACACAATATGTAGAGCATTAGGCTACAATGACGGTAAGGAGTCCATGATCCAGATCATAGTTTTTAGGATGAAATAAAAGAACAAACAAGAACTGCAGCTAGGCCCAATTATCTGAAAATTGCGCCTTGACCTGCTGATTAAACCCAGCTAGTTGAATGCGTGACAATTTGTGTTTATCACGCACTATGGATGTGAATTAACGTTTAGCAAGCGCAAGATAACTACTGAGTTGGCCCGATGCAGATTGATGTGCCCCCATAGATGAAGCAAGTTGCATCATAGATTTTAGCCCCTGCCACTGCTGCTTTTGAGCATCCGTAAGCGGAGGTTCAGAATTCAAATAATCCGTCAATTGGCTAAGGACTTTCGTGGCCTTCTGGGCTAGCACCGGCGACTGAGCATCATCCATATTGGTTAAGACGTTTTTAGCATCAACTAAGGTATTGATAAGAGGATTATTAGGTGATTTTTTAGCTAATGACTTGATTTCATCATCTAAAAAATCTTGCAACGATTGTTTAGTCGGCGTTGTTGTGCTCGGCACTGTAATACCGTTTTTCGATAAACGCTCGAGTTGCACATCCGATAAAATGCCATCTTTTTGTAAGCGCGACACCAATGCGGGAATATCGGCGACGCCAAATTGACCATCGGCAAAAAAATCCTTCGCCATTGATTGAATTTTCTGTGCGCGTTGCGCCCGTGGCGACAGCGCTATCTCATCGGTTTTACCGTTATCGGATTTGGTAGCATCCGTCTGCGTTTTATTTGTTTCTGTCGTAGTATCGGTTTTAGCCGTGCTCGTCTTTTGGCTATTGGCACCATAGGCATCGGCGATACTGGCACTGCTGCGATTAAGATTAAAGGCATTTAAAATAGAATTCATCGTCAAAAATTCGGCGTCTAAGACTCAATGACTGTTTTAAAGCAAAAACTAAGCCAATCAAGTATTAATCAGTGCAACCCCTGAGTTAATAGCATCACTATGCATAAACCAACTTATATCTAGGACTGTATATCTTCGATCAAGGCAAGACATTGCCGCCTTAATAAATCGAGTGCCTCAGCGTCCATCTGCACTTTATCAAGCAAGGTTTGCTTCAAGGCAAGAGCTTCGTGCCTGATACCCTCTCCTTGACTTGTCAGAGTGATCAGCTTTTTCCGCTCATCTTCAACGCAGGCTAATCGCGTAATCAACCCCTTCAACTCTAACCGCTTGACGATGGGCGTTAAGGTTCCCATATCGAGTTTAGTCGCCATTGATAGCTGGGTTTGGCTACAGCCGTTTTGACGCCACAGGGTTTGCATCACTAAATATTGAGGGAAAGTTAACTCGTATGCCTCGAGTAGAGGCCGATAAGCACGCACTAATGCATTGCTCGCAGAATATAACGCGAAACAAACATTATCGGATAAACAGAGTGGATCGCTAGAAGCTTGGCTATGAGTCTGTTTTGTAGCGTCTAGCTCAGGTTGAGGTAAGCAATTTTGCACGTTTAAGCGCCTGTCATTTAAACATAACGCTATCTTATCCGATCTGTCCCACCCCATCTAGTTTGCGCGCAAACTATTTGCATTCAATCTTAAAGCCACGTAGAGTTAACATCATTAGTTTGCGCACAAACAAAAGGTGAGTTTTTATGAAGAGTATGACTGAAACCCGTGAGATCCATCTAGCTAGTCGCCCAGAAGGCATGCCTACAGCACAGAACTTTACTTTAGTAAATAAAGCGTTAGCACCACTCGCTGATGGACAAGTGCTGATTAAAAATCTATGGATGTCGGTTGACCCTTACATGCGCGGGCGCATGGTTGATCGCAAGAGTTATGTTCCGCCCTTCGCCTTAAATCAAGTCTTAGAAGGCGGTGCGATTGGTGAAGTTATCGCGTCAAAAAACACCGAGTTCCCGGTTGGTACTAAAGTCAGCAGCATGCTAGGTTGGCGTGAACACGCAGTCACAGATACAGCAGGACTGACCGCTCTACCACTAACTACGCTTGATAATTCACATTTCCTCGGCGTACTCGGAATGCCAGGCATGACAGCTTGGACAGGACTGACTCGCATTACAGATTTAAAAGCGGGTGAGACACTGTTCGTTTCCGCAGCCTCTGGCGCAGTAGGTAGCGTAGCCTGCCAAATTGGTAAACTAATAGGTGCTCGTGTAATAGCCTCTGTCGGTTCAGATGAAAAAGCTGAATTATTAAAAAGTTATGGTGTTGATGCGGTCATCAATTACAAGACTTGTGGCAATCTCACCCAAGCGTTGACAAAAGCTGCGCCAGAAGGGGTTGACGTGTATTTTGAGAACGTCGGTGGCGAGCATTTAGCCGCAGCGCTGAGCAATATGAAAGATCATGGACGTATCGCTGTTTGCGGTATGATTTCGCAATATAACAACACAACTCCAACCCCTGGCCCTGACAACTTAGCCCTAATTGTAATGCGAAAACTCAAGTTAGAAGGTTTTATCGTATCCGAACATTGGGCGCATTATCCTGAGTTCACCGCAAAAATGGCTCAATGGTTAGCGGAAGGCAAAGTCAAAGCAGAACAAACAATTTATCAAGGGCTTGAACAAGCACCTGATGCTTTTATCGGTCTATTTGAAGGTAAGAATCGCGGTAAAATGTTGGTAAAACTAGCCTAAGTCACCAACAAAGCGGTATAAACATCTCAAAATGAGATAGTAAATAGTCGGTATCCCGAAAGTGATACCGACTTTTGTTTATCTGGCAATCAAACGCTATCTATATAAAACTTTTAACTCTACATTTTGACTCATCAGCCCTTCCAGAGCGCTGCTTCAATCAAGTGGGCGACTTTCTCCACCGCCGCTTCGCCGGCGGCAATCGCCTCATCAGCACGGTGAAACTCCATAGTGCCGATATTGCCCACCTCTGGCACAATACAAATATCTGGTGGATCGCCCATCAACCGCGCCCGTTTATGCCTTTGCTCTAAAATACCCATAGATTGCGACATCACAGCAATCATCCCCGGATTCGATTTAGTGCCGAGTGAAAACTTATCGGTTAGGTTGCTGACATAATCTCGGCCACGGGCGAATAAATCCATAAAGCCCGTTTCTTGTCGCGCTGGCATATCCATTTCAGCTTGGACAGTCCTTTGGCTGGTCATATTCACGGGTAACACTTGGATACGCCCAGAATGATAGCCATATAAATCCACTGCAATCACTACATCAACGCCCATGGCACGGCTGACCGAAACAGGCACAGGATTCACTACAGCACCATCGACTAACCAGCGTTCTCCTTGCCTGACAGGGGCTAAAATCCCCGGCATGGAGCAAGAGGCCCGTACCGCTTGCCGTAAATCCCCTTCAGTAAACCAAATTTCCTGACCAGAGTATAAGTCAGTCGCGACGGCTGCAAAGGGACGATTGAGATTCTCAATATTCACATCTCCTATACGTGCATGCAGCACATCGAACACCTTGTCTCCGCCGATAAGCCCGCCCTTACGCCATCGAATATCCATCAAGCCAAGCACGTCCCAACTAGAAAAACCGCGCACCCATTTTTCTAACTCGGGTAAATGATCATGGGCGTAAGCGGCCCCCACTAAAGCCCCCACCGAACATCCAGCCACTTTATCGGGCTTAATACCCATGGCAGCTAAACCATTCAATACACCTATATGTGCCCAACCTTTCGCCGCCCCACTACCCAAGGCAATACCTACCGAAGGGGTTGTTCCGTTAGCCATAAATCATTTCTCCTGTAACTCATGCAGTACACGATAACGTAAAATCCTGCCATATCCACTGTCAATCGGTAAAAACGACACAATTAAGAGGTTGTAATACCAATGTAAATAAATACAATCAACAGAGCATAAATGGCACACTTTCTACATCAATCCGTGCATGAAGCAGAGATAATCACCGATGTGGATAGCTGAGCAAGGATGATTAAGGCTATAATCTGCCCTTACTAAGATTTAGGGGATATACCTTTGCAATTTACCGATTTTTCTCTGGACCAGCGTCTGCTTCAAAGCATAAAACATATGGGGATCACAGAACCCACCGCCATCCAGGAACAAGCACTGCCTATCGCATTGGCAGGTAAAGATTTAATGGCGTCATCAAAAACGGGCTCAGGTAAAACCTTAGCGTTTTTGTTACCCGCATTGCAAAGAGTCATTTCTACCCGCTCACTGTCGAAACGTGATCCTAGAGTCTTGATTTTATTACCGACCCGCGAACTAGCGCATCAGGTTTATAGTCAGCTTCGCCTCCTTGTCGCCAACACCCAATACAAGGCCATCAGCGTACTGGGCGGGGAAAACTTTAATGACCAAGCCAAAGCCTTAGCGAAAGAACCGCATTTCATTGTCGCGACTCCAGGCCGTATCGCCGATCATTTAGAACAGAAGCATCTTTTTCTCAATGGCTTAGAGTTATTAGTCCTCGATGAAGCCGACCGCATGTTGGATTTAGGCTTTGCACCGCAGCTAAAAGCGATCAACGATGCAGCCGATCATAAACGCCGTCAAACGCTGATGTTTTCTGCCACTTTAGATCACGACGAAATCAATGATATCGCAGCAACATTACTAAAAAATCCAGCGCACGTGGCGATTGGCGCAGCTCACTCTGAGCATAACGATATTCATCAACGTATCTTTTTATGTGACCACTTAGACCATAAAGAAGCGTTATTAGCCCGTTTGCTCAAAGATGAAACCCATAAACAAGTGATTATTTTTACCGCGACGCGTCCAGATACTGAGCGCTTAGCCGCTAAATTAACCGCGCAAGGTTTTGCAACCGCAGCACTCAGCGGTGATTTAAAGCAAGCCGCACGCAACCAAATCATGGACCAATTTTCCCGTGGCCAACAACAAGTCCTAGTGACGACCGATGTCGCCTCTCGTGGTCTGGATTTGCTCAATGTGTCCTTGGTCGTTAACTTCGACATGCCTAAATTTGCCGAAGAATACGTGCATCGTATCGGCCGTACTGGTCGTGCAGGCGCAAAAGGTGATGCGATATCGCTCGTCGGGCCAAAAGATTGGGACAACTTTAAGAAAGTCCAAGTCTTCCTCAGAAAAACCTTTGAGATCAGCACAATTTCAGGCCTCGAAGCTAAATTTAGTGGTATAAAAAGCAAAGCTAAACAGACGCCAGTAAAACGTGTTGCTAAAGCGGAGCTTGCTAAAGGTAAGAGCAAAAGAACTAAAGCAACCACACCTGCACCGTCGCGGGATAAGCGTTTCATCACAGGCGTGGATGTCGGCGATGCTCCTATGCGTAGAAAACCTGCTGCGGCACAATTACTGCAAGATAATGATACTGAAAAAGTTTAAAACTAATTTATGCATAAAGGCCGGTGGATTTAACATCAGATATTATCTCTGATACAAATCACATAGGCATGATCTAATACTGGAAATTGACATACTAAAATTATCAGTCTGTCGCCAAGCGAATCAAAAGCGCATGGTAAACACTGATCCTCATGTCATTTCCAGCTACAATAGCGCTATTATCGATATTTTGAAGGTGTAACATGAGAGTTTGTGGTGTTGAATTAAAAGGTGGCGAAGCCATTATCAGTTTATTGAGCTATGAAGGTGAAACCTTCAATGTGCCAGAATGCCGTAAGGTGTCTTTCACCGTTTCCCAATCTGCTACCACAGAAGCTATTCGTGAGTTTCACTTCGCTTTTCATAAGCTTATGCAAGATTATCGCGTTGATGAAGTTGTCATCATAGAACGTGAGCAAAAAGGTAAACTCGCGGGTTCAGCGACAAGCTTTAAACTTGAAGCAGCCATTCAATTAGGGGAATTACCTGTCAGTCTATTGTCTCCTGTCACTATCAAAGAGCAAAACAAGCGCAATCCACCCCAAGTTGATTTCGATAGTTTAGATCTTAAAAAAGTACAGCAGTTAGCTTTCGAAGCCGCTTATGCCCATCAAAATCGCCGAATTTTTGGCAAAGTATAAGTAATGTG
The DNA here is from genome assembly GCF_015767295.1 of Shewanella sp. DW31. Lineage (NCBI taxonomy): Bacteria > Pseudomonadati > Pseudomonadota > Gammaproteobacteria > Alteromonadales > Shewanellaceae > Shewanella > Shewanella sp. DW31. Next base: position 143,567 of record NZ_JADWMP020000003.1, on the reverse strand, counting down.
ATGAACTCAGGCTCCGAAGTCATTCGGAGCTAAATCCTCTATGAATCCATTAAAGTACTTAAACGGTTACAGCCTTGATATTCAGCAGCAGGTACAGCAACATCTCGATGCTGGCACATTACCCAAGCTATTGCTGAAACGTCATCCTGTCATACATAGCGTTCGTAGCGATAAAGCGCTGTACGACTATACTCAGACGATTAAAAATCAATTTTTACGCCAGTCCTCCCCGCTCTCAAAAGTGATATTTGATGACAAAATTAATATTAGCCATCATGCACTTGGCTTGCATTCTTACGTAGCACGAGTTCAAGGCAATAAAATCAAAGCGAAGAACGAAATTCGCATTTCTTCGCGTTTAAAGCGTGTGCCAGAACCTTTGTTGCGTATGGTCGTAGTACATGAATTAGCCCATTTAAAAGAAAAAGATCACAACAAAGCTTTCTATAATTTGTGTACCCACATGGAGCCGGATTATCACCAGTTTGAATTTGATTTGCGCTTATTATTGACTTGCATCGACGCTAACATATCCCCTTATTCTGCAGATAAAGTCGACACCTGACCTTCGTATATTTTTCGCCCAAAACTTGACTGATAATAGTTTTCATTTAGAATGTTGTAGTATCTAGTGCTGCAGAATACTGTAATGACAATGACTAAACAGAATATCGACAAACTCTTAAGCAAGTGGTGTAAAAAGCAAGCTAAAAAGTTACTCAAAACACAGGCGAAATCTGTTTCAAGTTCAGGAAAAGCGATTCCATCCTTATCTCATCTGAACACCCTGACTGATAAATCTTTGACGAATAAAAAGGCTCAACGAAAGCACCTCACCCAATTACTCTCTAAGCATATTGCTCAGCAAGAATTTGCCCATAGCAATAAATCAACACTCAAAAAACAATTAAAACTCGCGAAAGCTAATTTTATTGCCGCAAATGATGCGACATTTTCATCGACTATTATTACTCGACTTTCTCCTTTACCCACGGAACACAGCTTTGCATTACGTCCCTTTAAAAAATCACCCTGTGGTGGCTGTCCCGCATTAAAAGGTAAATTGTGCAAGTGCGCATTAAAAGTGATGCAAAGGCGCCACGCAAGCTGATAGGCACGATTTAGCACTGCATATTGGGTTCTCTGTTCAGTCCTTAATAAAAAACGTTATAAGCTCTTCATCTGCACAATTTTCCTCTTCACAACCTTTTGAATGACTCGCTATACCACTTCTAACTGAAGATCCTATCTATTTTATCCCTTATGTTTTATCGCCACGACTTCGAATCGAACAAGTTTTAAGCTTTTATACAACTCGAACAGTACTCGTGATAGCAGGAAAATGTCTACCATAATAAGTATTGTGGAAACAAAAATGCCGATGAAATTTTCATTTCATCGGCATTGATAAACTCTTCTAGAAAATCAGTGCTATTGTTTATTCAAACTTTGATACTATAAATTCTATTAGCTTAGGTTTGGCTAACCTAAGTTCATTATAGCTTCACGACTCTTCACCATATTAGTGAATGTGCGTAAATCTTGATTTGCTAACTTGCTCGACATAGGAATATCGGCTTTCAACGGATCAACAGGTTTACCATTGATATGGAATTCATAATGCAAATGTGGACCAGTCGAACGACCTGTATTACCAGATAAAGCAATCACTTGACCGCGAGTTACACGTTGACCTTTACGCACTAACGCCTTAGACAAATGTAGGTAACGGGTACGGTACTTACCACCATGTTCAATCACAATATACTTACCAGCAAACTGATGGTCCGTCACTAAACTGACAATTCCATCACCAGGTGCAATAACTTTAGTCCCGATTGGCACGGAAAAATCTGTTCCATTATGGGGAGAAATACGCCCTGTGATTGGGTGTTTGCGATGGCTGTTAAAACGTGAACTCATACGCGGTTGTTTAGCTAACGGATAACGTTGGAATGCCCGAACTAAACTCTGACCTTTAGCATCATAATAACTACCATCAGAATACTGATATGCACTAATTTCAGAACGGCCACTTTTAATACTGACGCCTAAAATTTGGCTACTTCCCGTCGGTTCACCTTCAACATATTGATCATTTACCAAAACTGAGAATTTGTCGCCAGCTCGTAAATCACGGGCAAAATTCAATTTTTCTTTGAGTAAATCTTCAATTCGCTGAATATCTGCAGCGGCTAAGCCCATTTTTTGGGCTGAAACGTAGAAAGAACCTTTAATATCGCCAGTCAAAATTCGATTTTGCCAAACACCTTCAACGTTCACTTCTTCAACATTAAAACTACCGTCTTCATAACGCGTAAAAACCACTTGGCGGGCAGCGTTAAAATAAAGTTCTAATTTTTGTAACTGGCCTTCACTATCAAGCCAAAATTGCATTCTGTTACCAGGTAACAAGGTATCAAGTGCCAAAATGTTTAAATCAGCTTCTAAAACCTTATACATAGTCTGCTGATCAACACCCGCCTTGGAAAATAACCCACTTAAGGTATCACCGGAAACGATAATTCGCTCAAACTGGGGAGCATTATTAATGAGTGCAGCTTGATCTAGGACTTCAGGTTCAGAAACTTGAGGGAGAATATTTTCAATATCGAGAACAACAGGGATACGCTGAGCAGTTGGCGTAACATGGTTATTATTCGGCATCAACATCGCAGCACCCATCAACAAACTACCCATTAATAGAATGTTCTTTTGGGTCGATGATAAGTTCTGCAAACGGGTTTGCGATAAGTTGATAAAGTTGGGTTTGCCTGTTTGCAACGCTTTTCACCTTTCGTTAACTTTGCGTTCTATTTTTGACCAGTCCCTTTGAGGGAAGCCCGAATTTTTTCCAACTTATATCAAAAAACCGATTATGACAAACGCTATTTCACTCTTTTGTTGCACCATTAATGAAAAACATGCGCTAGTTGGCATTTCCAACTCACTTTGCATGTATTATCCGAATGTTAAACACACAGGAGATACAATAAATAACACTTATAAAACAATTTGTTATTTATCGCACTCTGTGAGAATGAGCAACTAAGGCAAAACTATCGTCATTTCGCTCCCATGTGAGGTTTTATTGATGTCGATGCGGGTATTTATCTGCTCTTTCATTTCCGACACGTGCGAGATCACCCCTATCATGCGGCCAGAGGATTGCAAATCCATCAGGGTCCGAATGGCCAGTTCTAAAGAATCTTGATCTAAACTGCCGAAGCCTTCATCGATAAATAAAGTATCGAGTTTAATACCACCTGCATAGGCTTGCACGACATCAGATAGGCCTAACGCCATAGATAATGCTGCCATAAAACTTTCACCACCGCTTAAGGTGGCCACAGGACGCACTTTGGAGGTATAAGCATCTTCTACTTCCAATTCGAGCCCAGAAGCTTTGTTACCCTTGGCTCTATCTTCCTTACGTAGTAAACGATAACGCCCTTTGCTCATGAGGTGTAGCCTGTGGCTTGCCTCTAACAACACATCGTCAAGCAGTACGCTTAACACAAAACGTTGCAGACTGATCTTATTACCTGTATTTCCATTAGCGACATCTGCAAGGGTGCCGATAACCGCATATTCATCTTCCAAAACCTTAGCTTTTGCATCGGCAATACTCAGCTGGGTTTGGGTTTGCATCAGTAATACTGTGCGCGTGTGAAGCAACTGCCATGCCTGCTCAGCAGCGTGTAATGCTTGCTGCGCGAACTCAAGCTCAGCAGCCAGCTTAATGCTATCGGGTAGTACTTTATCCTTAAGCTTAAGCGCTAACTGCTCGCACTGTGCTTTGGTCAAAGCACTGCGCTGCTGGTAAGCCTCAATCTCGCTGGCTAATGCACGCTGTTGTTCTTCATCCAGCATGGACTCAAATAAGGCCTGTTGATCGGCAAAACCTGCTGCGACTAATTGCTGATTGAGTTGCTGCTGTGCACGCGTTTGCTGGGCTAATGCTGCCTCAGCAGCATTTTCAGCACCATTAAGTGCCGCTTTAGCCGCAACAAAAGATTGGCCAGTCTGTTGTTGGAGATCCCTAACACTAGCAATCTGTTGCTTAATTTGGCTGATACTTTGCTGATTTTGCGCGATTGCTGCAGTTAAGGCCTCAAGCGTTGCAAGCGCAGATGGAACACTTTGCTGCATGTGCGCTAACTGCCCCTGCAATATATCCACTTTAGATTGCAGTGCACTGTCGTGTGTTTGTCCTTGCTCTAACTTTTGTTGTAGATGCGTTTCCTGTGCGTGCAACAATGCAATCTCTTGCTGTAACAGCTGTAACTGCTGATGGGCTTGCTCCGCTTGAGTGAGTGAGAAAGCGTATTGCGACAAGGTATGTGTATGTTCGTCTAAAGAAATATCAACCGCAGTGCCCAATTGGACCGCGAGATCTTGTACTTGCTGTTGCAAGGTTTCTAACTGCGTTTGTAGCCCACGATATTCCGCTCTGGCTTTGCTCAGGATTTCTTGAGCATTCGTTTCAGCCTCTAGTGCTAATTGCAGCGCTTCATCACTTGGGAGTGGCTCTTGGCTTTTTGCTGGCTGTGGATGTGTTTGGCTACCACAAACAGGGCAAGGTTCATCTTGCTGTAATTGCCGCGCTAAAATAGCTGCCTGCCCTTGATGCCAAGTCAACAATAAGGCTTTATATGCAACCAGTGCTTGCTGATGCTGAGCACTGAGTTGTTGCCCTTTGACTTTAGCCTCAACAAGTTTTGCCTGTGTCGAAGATACCCTTGCCGCCACTTGTTGCCATTGCTGATAAGTCGACAATAATTGCTGTTGCTGCTGGTGCGCTTGTTGCAATAAGAGGCGTGTTTCGCTGTTGGCCTGTAGTTGCGGCAGAGCGGATTCCAATTCACGGCGTTTTTGGACTAAGGTGGTTAACTCATGTTTGCTGTTCTGAAGTTGTGTTTTCGCGCTAATTAGCTGCGCTTGCTCTTGTTCGAGGGTTTTATTAAGCCTATCCAATTCCCTAAGCTGCGGCCCTAACGCATTCAGTTGCTGTTTAACCTGTTCCTGTTCGAGTAACGACGCTTCCAACACGGGCAAATCAGCAGCCTTAAGCTCTGCGTTATCGAAGGCTTGTTTAGCATGGATTAATGCTGTTTTCGCATGATCAAGTGCGATACTTGCCGCCTTGGCTTCCTGCTCACGGGCCACAAACACCTCAAGCATGGGTGCCAAGTGCTGCGCCTGTTTAGCCAAATTAAGTTTGTAGGTTTGCGCAGCCATGTTTTCTTGCTGCGCATCAAGGGCTGCTGCCGTTTGAGTTAAGGCATCAAACTGCGCAAATTCGGCCAATAAATGCTGGGCGGCATCGCTGGTTTTTATCACCCATTGTTGCTGCTGTAATGCTTGTTCTTTCGCACTTTGGGCTGTTTCAAGTTCTGGCGTGAGCTTGGTTAATTCACAGCTAAGATCGTCATCGGATGCTAAACCCGCACTTTGTAAAATGCCATCACGGCGACTGCGTTGATCTTTTACTAAGGCGCGGATATCTGCAGCCTTATTTTTTAAGGAATCTTCAATACGTCGATATATATGCGTTTGAAATAGCTGACTAAATATCAGTTCTCTTGCTTTAGAGTCTGCCATTAACAATTCGCGAAATTTTCCCTGCGGCAACACCATCACTTGGCGAAACTGCTCCACATCAAGGCCAGTTAAGGCTTCAATCTCAGCGGTTGCCTCAGAGACTTTGCTCGCTACAAGCAAACTTTCATTACCCTCGGCGTCTATCTTATATAACTGTGCTTCGGGCTTCTGCACCGTTGAGCCGTCACCGCTTTTTTTAACCCTGTCTTGCTCTGGCACACGGCGAATACGATAACTGCTATTACCCAACTGAAAACTAAAAGTGACTTCTGTTAGCAGACTATCATCGGCCATATCGCAGCGCATCTGGCTGCCTTCACGCTCATTACCCGTGGTTTTGCCATAGAGAGCAAAGCAAATACCATCGAGCAAGGTCGTCTTACCCGCACCAGTGGGTCCATTAATCAAAAATAACGGATTAGTCCCTAAGGCCGTAAAATCAAGTTCTTGAGTCGATGCAAAGGGGCCAAAGGCTGACATGGAAAGGCTAAGTGGTCTCATGCTTGGCGCTCCTCATTGTGTAGCTTAGTCAGGAGTTCATCCATCACGGCTTGCTGTGCTTGTGTTAATGACTCGCCGGACACTTGAGAGAAAAAGTCACGGAACATGTCCATCTCGCCTTTTTTGATATGATCTCGGCTCAAGGTGACTTGTTGCTGCCCCGCCATCAGACCAGTCCGCTCTAAATGCAGCACATTAGGGTAAACGGCTCTCAATTTTCCCATAGCATCTAAAATGGCATGTTTATCAAGAAGTCTGACCATAAGGTAGTCCTCACGCTTGATATCCGTTTTACCTTGGGCGAGTAATGTGGCTAACTCCCCTTCTAAGATGCGGACATCGCGTATTGACGTTAATGGCAATAAACTAATTTTAATCGGCGTTTGCGCGCTAAGTTCGACTAAGGTCACCGACTTATGTTGATGTTGTTCGCTAAAGGAATACTTCAAAATCGATCCTGAGTAGCGCACATGCTCTGCACCTTTGTATTGCGGTCCGTGCAAATGCCCAAGGGCGACATAATCAAACTCAGTAAATAGCGTTGGCGATATTTTATCAGCGCCACCAATGCTCAGTGGTCGCTCAGATGCTGACTCGCTACCACCATCCAAAAAACAATGGCTTATCACCACTTTCGGCAAACCTTGGCTATCGTGCTGGCGTACTTGTTCAAGCAATAGCGTCATTGCGGCCTCATGGCTTGCCGCCTCACACTCAAAAACTTGGCGCACTGTGGCAGGTTCGGCATAGGGCAAGGCATAAAACACCGCATCACCGCTTGAACTCGACAAAGTAATGGGATAAATATCAGCACTCAAAGGGCCAATAATATGTAACCCACTTGCCGCCATTTGTTTTGCTGCAAAACCTAAGCGCTCGTGACCATCGTGATTACCCGCAATCATAATGACTTGTAGACCTAAATCATGCACTAAGCGGTTAAGCACATCATCTAACAGCGCGACCGCATTCGCAGGCGGAATCGATCTGTCATAAATATCCCCCGCCACAATCACAGCATCCACCTTGTGTTCATCCGCTAGAGCAATAATTTGCTCGAGCACAAAGCCTTGATCATCCAGTAGTGATTGATTGTGTAATTGACGACCTATGTGCCAATCCGAGGTGTGGATAAATTTCATAATCGCTCTTTTAAAGAAGTGGTGGCGCTAAACCCGAGCGCACATGCCGCCCGTCGATGCAAATAAGACTAGCAAGATAGACACTGCACTTATATCAATCGGATTAAATATGTACACAATATTTAAAATACACACCAAAACAATAAGAAGCCTAAAAAGTGTATTAAAAATGACAGGTAATACTATTCAAAAAACTTGAAAGAGTACACCTAACTCAAAGTAGGATGAGACGTTTTAAGTCGTCATTTGGCGGATCTTTTGGGTGATATCCACCTCGGCTTAACTTTTGAGCCAAGATGGACGCCACTAAGATACACTCATGCGCAGCTTAAAGAGCGTCTATTGATGAGTGAGTTTTATAAAATGCTTAATATCAAATAGTTTACGAAAATAAATTATATTGGCTCGCCAAAAGTTTAAAACTCATAGCAAGGGACATAGTCACCACCAATGGCTTGATAATCTTTGTACCTTTAGTGACCACGAGACGAGAACCCAAGGTTGCGCCAATCGCTTGCCCTGCCAGCATGACTAATCCTAATAACCAAATCACTTTTCCGCCCAAGGCAAAGAAGATCAGCGAAGCAATGTTAGTGGAGAAATTAAGTAGTTTTGCGTGGGCAGTTGCCTTCGCCAAACCAAACCCAGCTAGCGATACAAAGGCCAGCGCAAAAAAGCTCCCAGTACCAGGGCCAAAAAAGCCATCGTACAATCCCACGCCCAATGCTGCAGTAAAGGCAAATGCGGTAGGTGTCAGCACTTGATGTTTATCATCTTCAGAAATCTTTTTCGAAAATAAAAAGTAACAACCAATAGCCAAAATCAAAAAAGGTAACATCAACTCCAGCACTTCAGTATCGACGAGTTGAACTAGAATCGTACCTAATGCCGCACCGATAAATGCACAAATCAAGGCTAACTTAACGGATTTAAGATCAACCAGCCCTTTACGGACAAAGTACAAACTCGCAAAAAAACTGCCGCCACAGGCCTGCAGCTTATTTGTCCCTAAGGCAACCGCAGGCGGCAAGCCTGCCCACATAAGTGCAGGAATGGTCAGCAAGCCTCCGCCACCGGCGATTGAGTCAATAAAACCAGCCACCATAGCGACGGCAAAAAGTATCGCTGCGATTTGTAGAGTCAGTTCAAATTCCATGATGATTTATTATTCTTCTGATAAAAAAGAGAGTGATTGCCGAACATTAGACTGCGTTTGCCAAATAAACGCAAAGGAGTTATTGTCGGCACAGCGTGAGATAAACTCACACAAAATCCCGAGTCCTGTTCTGATTTTCCAGCAGTAGGAAATAAAATGTTTGCCGAACTACCGCCCCTCAATTCTCTCCGTGCCTTCGAAGCCGCAGCACGTTTACAGAGCATGACATTAGCCAGCAAGGAGTTGCATGTCACCCATGGCGCAGTCAGCAAACAAATCAGAGTATTGGAGGATTATTTAGGTTTTGCGCTCTTTGTACGCTTACACAAAAAAGTCGGTTTAACCGATGAAGCCAAACGCTACTTACCCCATGTTCAAGCCGCTCTGCAAACACTATCTAGTGCTACAAGTGACTTGCGCCGTCATCCCACTAAGCCACAAACCTTAGCCATCAATGTGCTGCCAAGCTTAACCATCAATTGGCTCATTCCAAGAATGGAGCAGTTTAAATCCCGCCATCCACACTTGTATGTCGACTTATCCATTGGCGACTTTGCCGTGGATTTTAGCCAAGGTCGTTATGATATTGCGATCCGTAGTAGCACTGTTATCCCTAAGGGCGCGAATTATATCAAGCTGATGGATGAGGATTTATGCTTAGTTTGCGCGCCTTCGTTAGCGCCTAAACTGCAAAATATCGAGGACATTAATCACGTCACTTTACTGAAACACACCACCAGACCCGAACTCTGGGATTATTGGGCTGAAAAAGTAGGGCTGATATTAACCCAAGCGCAAACCTTTGGTGTCGAGCATTTTTATATGTTGAGTCAAGCGGCAGCGAGTGGCATGGGCGCAGCACTTATTCCGCGATTTTTCATCGAAGAACAACTGGCAAATGGCAGCTTAGTCATCCCCTTCGACGCCCCCTTTACCAGTCCCTATCGATATTATTTACTCACCCCAAAATCCCCAAGCCTGCCGTTAAAAGCTCAAGCTTTTATCGACTGGTTATTAGAGATTTTTGCGCCCTATCGTCATTAATCTGCATTAAGCCTATCTCAGTTCAAGCGAGGCACAATAACGCTATAAGTGCCAAACGAAGCTATTGAGATCACTAACTGAGCGCAGAAAAACACCAATAAAAAACCACCCAAAAGGTGGTTTATTAGATTCAAGACTTAAAGCGCATCAGAATTAGTGATTGCAATGCTCACCGTGAACATGGTCATCATCGTCCATAAACTCATCGTCACCGTCTTGATGTTGCATTACGCCCCAACCGTCGGTCATGCCGCCGAATTCGGCAGCAAAATCATTTAGCATGACTTCTTGTTCAACCAATGTATCGTACTCAGGCACCATATTGAGACAAACAATGATTTCCCACTTACCAAGCTCATCATTCAGATTCAGCTCAAGCTCGCCTTCCAAGTCAGAATTTGTTAATTCTTCTAACGCAGTTTCAGCATCGCGTTGGTCATCAAAAACCAAAAAGAAATCAACATCTAACTCTTTAGTTAAATCGATTCCCGCTTCAGCCATTGCGGCCAGCATTTTACCATTGTCATCATCTGGAAATTGCATTTCTTGCTCCACTGTTTCAGGCTTATTCTGCCGCAATGATTTGAACTGATTCACCATTAAAGCTGACGATGTCGCCCGCGATAATTTTTTTACGTTTACGAGTTTCAACTTCACCATTCACAGTGACTTGACCTTCGTCGATAAAATGTTTGGCTTCACCACCCGCATTGCTCATGCCTTGCACTTTTAATACTTTGTACAATTCAATGAAATCTTCGCCAGAATGCAAAGCCAATTGATTAATTTGCGCCACTTAATACACGCCTTCTAAAAATAAACCTGCGGCATTATACCAGCACAGTACAAAATTCGCTGAAGATAATTTGGCTAGAGACGTCTTTCATCGGCGAGTAGGCCAAAGGCTGATTCATCGAGCCAGTTTTCACCTATTTTGAATTGCTGCCTGAGCAAACCTTCAAGCCGAAAACCACACTTTTCGAGTACTCGTGCCGATGCGTGATTATCTTTAGCACAATGCCCAACAAATTTATGTACATTAAAACTTAAACAGGCCCAATCAATGACCGCCATTAAGCTCTCAGTCGCATAACCTTTACCGTGGCCCTCTGCCGCCAGTAAATAACCCACTTCGGCACGCTGTTCCTCGAAACTTTGACAATAAAGGCCCGTTAAACCGATAAACTGCCCAGTATCAACGGTCTCAATCACTAAGGTCAGCCAATCGCCAGAACCGTAGAACCAAGTATCAGAACGCTGCTGAAACTTACTGCGGATCACCTCTTGCGACTCTGGAACGCGTACAAAACGATTAATCTCAGGATCATTATGCAGTGCATAAAAATGTTCCCAATCACTATCTTGTAAGCTCCTGAGTTTCAATCTATCAGTGTAGAGTTCCAGCATAGTGACTCCGTGATGAGCATATAAAACAAAACGGCAGCAAACGCTGCCGTATCAAACAAGCTGTATTAGATAAGCGGCAAAACTTACGCGCGGCTGGTCACTTCAAGCAAATGAAAGCCAAATTGCGTTTTCACGGGTCCTTGTACTTCATTTAATGGTGCACTAAAAACCACTTCATCAAACTCTCTGACCATCATGCCAGGACCAAATGACCCCAATTCGCCGCCTTGGGCACCTGATGGGCAAGAAGAGTGCGCGCGAGCAATTTGAGCAAAATCTGCGCCTTCCATTATTTGCTGTTTCAGCGCTTGACACTGCTCTTCACTGCTGACTAACAAATGTCTTGCTGTTGCCTGGACCATAGTAAAACTCCTGTAAGGATCATGAGACATTTGCCCCAAATATCATTGAGTTCCCACTAAAACATTCGTTTTAACAGGTTTGGAATCAACAGTATAAAAACTTTCTGTTGAATAAAAAAGTCTTAAAATGCCGTCACTGACAACAAAGTCAATTAACGGCATCTTACACGGCTAAGCTTGTTTCGACGCAATCCAACGATCGATCTTGTTTTCCATGACCGCCATGGGTAATGAACCTGAGGTGAGGATTTGATCGTGGAATGCTTTTAAATCAAATTTATCACCCAAGGCTTTTTCTGCGCGGGCACGCAGTGCCAAAATCTTCAACTGACCGACCTTGTAAGACAAAGCTTGACCAGGGATCGCCATATAGCGCTCCACTTCAGCGACTATGTCACTCTCAGCCATAGGCGAGTTGTCTTTCATGTACTGAATCGCCTGTTCACGACTCCAACCTTTAGAATGAAGGCCAGTATCAACCACTAAGCGCATTGCACGCAGCATTTCATCGGAAAGCTTACCAAAATACTGGTAAGGATCGGTAAATAGCCCCATCTCAATACCTAAGTATTCAGCATAAAGTGCCCAACCTTCCTCGAAAGCGGTATAACCGCTAAAACGCTGAAACTCAGGCACACCGGTCAGCTCTTGTTTGATCGCGATTTGGAAGTGATGCCCAGGAGCGGCCTCGTGCAAAGATAAAGTCGTCATCCCCCACTTAGGCTGTGCTTTGAGGTTATAAGTGTTGATATAAAACACCCCTGGACGGCTGCCATCCACCGCTGGCGCTTCATAAGAGGCTCCCGCTGCTGATTGTTCTCTAAAACTTTCAACCGGCTTAACCACGTAATCAGCCTTTGGCATCACATTAAAGTAGTTAGGTAAGACATGATTGATTTTATCCTTCAACACCATATAACCATCAATCAAGCCTTGGCGATCGCTATAGAAATACTGCGGCTCTGAAGATAAAGACGCAAAAAACGCCTTCAAATCGCCCTTAAAACCGACCTGCTCACGCACCTTATCCATCTCAGATAAAATTCGCGCCACTTCACTTAAACCAATTTGATGAATTTCATCCACAGACATAGTGGTGGTCGTATGTGAGTTCGCCAGATGCTGATACCAAGCTTTACCGTTAGGCAAACCTGACCAACCATCAGTCGCCCGCGATTTAGGTAAATAGGTTTGCTTAAAATAATCGCGTAAGTTCGTTAACGCTGGCACGATACGTTCGGCTATCATGGCTTGATAACGGGTGGTCAATTCCGCTTTATCTTGCTCTGAAAAACTCTCGGGGAAATGCTGGATTGGCGAGTAAAAAATACTCTGAGTCGCATCCGTCGTTAACATAGCATCTAACTGAGGAATAATGCGCTCTACCAACACTCGAGGTAGTACCACTTTACTTTCAATACCTTGATTCATACGATTTTCAGCAAGTGCGACCCACTTGATGAAACCATCGACTCTCTGTTCCCAATTACGATAATCTTGGACAGTCTTAAAAGGTTGTGCACTTTCGCCACTTCCCAGCTGCACCATAGTAATGACAGTGCTATAGAACTGGCTTATCGGCATAAAGCGTGAAGGGAAAGTTTCGTCCACTAACGCCATATCACGGTCATAGACGAACAGGTCATAACTCAACTGTAGATCCGCAGGCAGTTGCTTTGGATCTATCGCACGCACCTGAGCTAAATAGTGAGTGTTAAGATCATGACGAGCCTTAAGGTAATCCTCAGTTAAATCTCCGCCGAAATCGGCGTTATAGTCATTAACGCCGACAAAAGTAGCGTAGATGGGCTCAAGCTTTAGGTAATCTTTAAAATAAGCATCCACAAGCGCTAAGTAACGCTGCTCTGCCGTTTGAGTTTCGCCCTGCACAGCTGTCGTATTAGCCGAGCTATTTTCTTGAACTGCAGTGGCTTCAGGCTTAGAACAACCTTGAAGGGTGAGGATTAACGCTATCGAACCTGCCAATAAACCCAATTTCATTTTAATATTTCTCCTTTTTGGCCCGCTATTGCAGAACTGTTTCTATACTTAGTTCAAGGTCTGCTATCGGAGTTAATCTATGATCTACTCGTTCCGCAACTCAGGTTTCAGGGATCCAGAAACTGGAGTCTATAACCAAACCTATTTCATGGAAGTATTCAACCGAGAATGGCATCGTCACATGAGAGACCACCAAAGCTTGGCACTATTGTATCTGTGCCCTCACATTCATGAAACCGTCAAACAACCCCATTTACTCGAATTCTTTACCAAACAAGTGCAAGAAGCGCTATTAAGAGCAACAGATATGATTGCTAGACTAGATCACAATCACTTTGCGTTGGGTTTGTTCAATATAGATGAGGTGGGAACGGAAGTAGTGTTAAAGCGAATAGAACAGCAAATATCTGACTTTAACCAAGATTTTGGTAAACATCATAAACTGACAATCGACTATAAACTGGCTGCCTGTATTTGCCTACCTACACAGGAAAGTAAAATAGAGTCACTCTTCAGTAATGTCAGCCAACTTTTACAACAGCTTGAAAAAAATCATGATCAATCCCAAGCTTTAATCCGATTACAGTAAATAGGTTTATTGATACCAAAGAAAAAGCCCCTTGCGGGGCTTTCGATTCAAACGCTAAATGGCGAACTGATTACAGCGTGATATTATGCATACGAGCTTTCTCTTTAATATAAGAGATATAGCTATTTGCACTCTTCTGTGTCTTCTTATCATTAGCAGCTAACACTGCACGGTTATAAGCCGACTTATACTGTTTCAAACTTAAATGAGCCAAAGCTAATTCAAAGTTTGCTTCACCAGGATGCTCAATACCCATTGATATGGCTTTTTCAAGCACAGGGATCGCAGCTGTATATTGTTCATTCAAGTTTAATAAGCGACCTTGTTTCAAGTAAGTCTTGCCATCATTGCTGATGGCTGCAGCTTTACCGTAATACTCAGCAGCTTGCTTAAACTCTTTCGCATTTTGATAGAAACCCGCCAAAATCTCTAAAGACTTAGCGTCCTCAGCGATCATGCCTGATTTCATATGTTTCTGATAAATTTTAGCGGCTTGATAAGGAGCACCTTTTTGTGCCATTAACTGCGCTAAACGCGTAATGTTGCCCGCGCTATCCAAGAAACCATTTCTATAAGCCAAATCGTAAGTTGCAAGAGACTTGTCATAGTCTTCAACCATCAAATAAAACTGTGCTAATTGAACCCACAATCTGCCATCATCCGGGAATAAAGGCACCATGACTTCTAACACACCAACAGCTTTCTTGTACTTCTTCTGATTGAAGTAAGCAGTCAGCTTCATTTGATACAGACCTTTGTCAGGAGCTTCAGCTAATGAAAGACCTTTGTCGGCCACTTCAATCACTTTATCCCACTGCTTCAGTTCTGAATGCGCAATACCAATACGGCGATACATTTGAGAATCGGCTTTACAAGTAAATTCCATCCACTTGTAATAATAAGGAATCGCTTCCTTAAACTTTTTCTCTTGTAATAGCAAATCAGCATAAAGACGCATAGTTGCAGCATGATCTGTACCACCTAAAATATCAGCTTCAACAGCTTGTTTTAGGTACTTGATCGCGGTATCCATTTTGCCTTTCTCGGCATAAAAGTTACCCAACATACGTGCAACATAGGCTTTGTCGAAGTCGTTCTTGGCATTTGCCTCTAGCAAAATAGCAATAGCTTCATCGACCTGACCATTGGTATAAGCTTCAAATGACTTCTGAACTTTCTTCGCCGCGCTTTCACCCACAGCTTTAGATTGACGTTTGTCGATAGCACACTTTTCTTCTGCGACTGCAGATGAAAGAGTTAATGAACCGCCACAAACAGAAAGCAATAATAGAACTGCGATTTTATTAACATTACGCATTATTGGTTGCCTCCTTTATCTAAGGTGAAGTCTAGTTGTACTGTCATACCAGGTTGTTTCAATGGCTTGCCATCAACAATCTTTGGCTTGTACTTCCACTTCTTCAGTGCACGAATCGCTTCTTTATCAAATAAGCGTTTTGGTTCTGCTTGAATAACTTCAACATCGTCGATACCACCGAGTTCGTTAATGGTAAAACGAAGTTGTACCCAACCTTCTTTACCATCACGCGCCGCAGCAATTGGATACTGAGGTTCGATACGAACGATAGGTGTAGCATCACCATCGCGAGTCATCATATTGCCTAATTTAAAACCACCTGTTGAGTGACCTCCAGCTTCTACACCACCCATATTGAACGACATCGCTGTGTCAATATTGCTCGAAGATTCTGGCGGCGTTGCCTCAGGCTTCTGTGGCTGTTCTGGCGGTGGTGGTGGCTTAGGCACTACCCTTGGCTTATTCTGTGCTTTTGAATCCTGTCTATCCATAGTGATTTCAATTACAGGGGTCTCGGCCGATGTTTCGCCGCGTTGTGCGCCGCCACCGACCAAGAACGCCATAAAAGCGAACAGACCAAAAGTCACAGCAGCACCAATAATGATCGATACTAGTGCTCTTAGCATATTAATCGTTCCCCGCAGATACCGAAATTTTATCTATACCAGCCGCTTTGACTTGGTCTAGAACTTTAACAACTAGGCCATGCGTTGCGTCTTTATCTGCCTGAATCAATACCGCAGCCTCAGGAGCTTCAGCCAGCATGCGCTCAACGTTTGCTGTTACACGTTCGATATCAACCTGACGGTTTTCCATCATGATCACGCCTGTTTTACTGACGCCGATAAAGATGTTAGCCGAAGGCTTTGAAGTCGCTTGCGAAGCTTTGGGTTTGTTATAATCCAAACCAGAAGGTTTCACAAATGACGTTGTTACAATGAAGAAGATCAACATGATAAACACGATGTCGAGCATCGGTGTCATATCAATTTGCGCTTCCTCGTCTACACTGGAATGCTTTTTACGTGCCATGTTCAATCTCTCTCTAGTGGTGCGGCATGCTGTCTTTTAGCTTTTCTAAACTGATTTTCATTTTTACATCCAGACGAGTACTAAAGAATACTCCCGATAATGCTGCAACCATCCCCGCCATCGTGGGCATAGTCGCCATTGAAATACCAGCCGCCATTAAACGAGCATTACTCGTCCCCTGAACTGCCATCACATCAAACACTGAAATCATACCGGTTACGGTACCTAACAAACCTATCATAGGACAAATAGCTACTAAGGTTTTAATCATCAGCATACGTGCATTCAAATCTTGCTTCGCTTGGGACAGCCAAGCTTCACGGATACGGTGTGCGTACCAAGAGGTTGTTTCCTCTCTAGCATCCCACGCAGATATGATAGCTTTATGTTGCTTTGGTGATATCCAATTAAGATACCAATAACGCTCAAGCATCAATACCCACATGAAGAACAATACAAACGCAACCAACCAAAGGACGTTTCCTCCAGCGGCCATGAAGCCCCTGACGGAATCCCATATGTCCATCAGGTATAGCATCATTAGTTAGCCCTCTTCTCAGCATGTGCTGCGATAATGCCCGCACTTTGCTCTTCCAAAATTTGGGTGATTGATTTGCTACGCGCAACGAGTATTGCATGTAGTAACATCAGTGGCAGAGCCGCAACCAGACCTTGTACTGTAGTAACCAGAGCCATAGAGATACCACCCGCCATCAGTTTAGGATCGCCAGTACCGAACAGTTGGATACTTTGGAAGGTCGCAATCATACCAGTTACTGTACCTAGCAGACCTAACATTGGGCCGATAGCTGCAATGACTTTCAAAATTGAAATTCGAGCTTCTAATGCAGGCGTTTCTTTCAGAATAGCTTCATCCAGTTTCAACTCTAATGTTTCAACATCAACATCTTTGTTTTCATGGTAAACCTTCAAGATACGACCAAGGGCATTGTTACCTGGATTATCAACATTCTTAGCTTGGCGTTTAACTTTTGCACCGATAGCTGCCAGCACAATGAAACGCTCAACCGCAATTAATAAACCAATAGCAAGTAATATCAGAATAATATAACCAATGGTACCGCCTGACTCGATACGATCTTCCATGCTAGCTTTGTTCGTAAAGATGTTTAACAGTACGCCACGTGCAGGGTCGATATAGAAAGGTGCTGTACCAGAAGCCGTTTCTTCCCATTTAGCAACAGCGCTAACTTGATAACCTTCAGGTTGTTGAGATAACTGCTGAATTAAACCTAATTCAGGGTTATATACAACGTATTTACCGTCAGCCGTTAAGTTATAAGCACCAATACGATGAATAGTCGTCGTTTTCACGTTACCATCAATTTCGGTAACAGAACCTTCAAACTTAACCACTTTGCCAGATTGCGCCATTTCAAATAGCTGCTCTTGCCAAAATTGTTCTAACTCTTCAATTTTTGGCAATTGCTTACGGGCACCTAAATCAGCGATAAATTTATCGCGATTTGGGAATTGAGCACTGATGTTAGAGCTTGCCAGTTTACCAGCGAAATCACCGGCTTCACCTTTAACGACACCAAACATTTCACCCAAGTCACCTTGAGCCGTTTTTAGATCTTCTTCTAACTGAGCAATTTTACGCTCGTTATCTAAGAACGCTTGGTTTAAATCTTTACCACGTTGCTTTTCAGCAGCTAACGCATTTTTTTCTTTTTGCAGTAAAGCGGCCTTATCGCCACGCTCTGCTTGGAACTCTTGCTCACGCTTGCTGTTGACTTTACCTTCTGCAGCGCGTTCAACTTTAACTTGTTGCAATAATTGGTCAATTGACTTAGGCGCATCAGCAGCGCTCGCCATACCAGCAGTTAAAGAGAAACTTGCAGCCAACACAGCTGTAGTAATTAACTTCTTCATTATTGTGCAGTCTCCGCAGCAGGAATTGGTAACGCGAATAGATCTAGAGCGCCTTGTTTACGGGCAATGCGGATACCTTTGGTCAGTTCACGCAAATAGCTGTCATCTAACTTATCCCAACCCTTAGATTCTGGGTTGTACATCCAGCCAGTCTTTTGATCTAAACTCTGTGCATAAAGAGCAACACGACCTAAGTTAAAGAAGTCAACCAACACTTCTTTACCATCTAGGTTTAACTTACCTTGGTTAACGGCAACAGCACTACCGTATTCACGCTCAATACTATAAGCATCAAGAATTAGACGGTATTTTTCTGCTAGTGTGACTTCGGCAGTATTAAGAAGTTTTTTCAGTTCATTAACACGATTAGTGCGTATTTCAGAATTAAAAGGTAAATCTAATTGAACAAACTGTTCTAATGACTCAACCATTTTAAACATTAATGGCACAACACCTTGGCGAAGTTTATCAACACCATTGATGTCACCCTGCACTGAATCCATTGTCTTTTGTTGATCAGCGACTAAGCTTGCAACGTAATCGTTATATGATTTCAGTGATTCGCGCTCATCTGCGACAGAACCATACTCAAAAAGCATGTCTTGTGCTTGATCGAAATACTTATCAACGTTCTTTTGCGACGCAGCAGCATCAGCATGGATCATACTATCCGCTTTCTGCACGTCGGTAAGAGGATCTGCAACTACTAAGTTGCTGCTCGCTAATGCCAGCACGCCAACAAGTGCAGTAGCGATTTTTGTTCTATTGCTTACCTTGGACATAGTTCCCAACCAATTTGAAGTGAATAAAAAGGTTTAACTTACCAGCAACATAACGACAAGGAATAAATACTTGCCGAAAAAATTTCTGTAAGTTCGTCTTTCTCTTGTGATTCTTAGTTTTTTCTTCCCTTTCCTACGCCCTTACAGGCATAGACCCGCTGGCATCATTTCACAAAATGTTGACCTGTGTCAACATTTCAGACGACTAAAAACTAGTGTAAAGAAGCGTTAATAATGAAATTTTTTACGAAAGGTGTTTTTTTAGACAAAAATGAATCTTTAGGGTTATTACTTTTTGTTCCAAAAAATAATAAACTAATTTAAACCCTATAAAATCATAACGATAGCTAAAGACCAACTTTGTGTGTCCTGTTTATTAAAATTAACATTTTTTAACATAAAGACGACTCAAATAGATGCTCTTTACTCAAATCCCCCGATAAGATTTACTTAACTTGAACTCAGTGTAAGAACATCAGAACTAAGGGCACAAGTGATAGGATCTTTCGACCTCAAATAACCCCATCACACAGAAGAGCCTTTATACAACAAGTTAGTGGAAGTGTTTTGTGATATCTATGATGTTCCTATGTTGTCATCATAGAATTAGAGAAAACTTCATTAGCTGAAGAGACGCACTAATCGCATCGCAATAAATGAGATCATGACCACCATTATCTTCTTCCAGATGCCCACCATAGTGCTTTCAAAAACGTCTACACAGGCAAATGACTCATTTTTACAAGTTAACTTTCCAAAATTTACTCAATTACACCCCTTTTCTTGGAGTTTGGAGTAATGACTAGGATCTGTTGCTCTTTCGAGAGTGATATTTAGAGAACATAGCAAGACGTTATTATTTGTTTTACAAAAAAACTAATAACTTCAAGCCATGCCAATATTTATGCTAACTGATATACAGGGAAAAGCTATTTCATTTAAGTAATGGAAAGCATAGGCCATGTTTATGATAAGCCTGAACATAGACAAACATTCGAAGACATTCTTTATCGCTTTCAACAGCTATTCCTTTGCAAGATTTGCCCGAAGAGTTCGATCATTGGAGTACAATCTTTAGACGGCTTCATTTATTGTCTAAAAAAGCATGCGGGCTTACCTATAAAAAGCCTTAGCTAGACTTGCTAACATGGAATTACTCTTTATCCATGACTCGCTCGTGCGCGCACATCAGTACACTACTGATGCAACCACACAGAGCAATGAGCGCCTAAGTAAAAGTCGAAGCAGCAATTAAACCCAAATTCACTTAGCGGTCAATAGCGGAGAATTACCGATTTATGTCGAATTATCAGAAGGCCAGAGACACTATATTACTATCGCACCCAACCTCATTGTGCACTTAAAGCAGGTTGATACTGTGACTGCTGATAAAGGTTATGGAAGTGATACTTTTCGTGAATTCTCCGCAAATAAAGATGGGAAATCAGTTATCTCAAAGCGCAACTATAACAATACACTTCAAGTGAAGGTTGATTGGTATTTATATCGACATTTGGTGGAGAATAATTTTGAAAAATTAAACACTGCCGAGCAATATAAAAAATTAGCGAAGAATTACGCCAATATGGTTTCACTGGCATTTACGTTAATGTGGTTACCATGTATAGCCTGAGTAATACTTATACAACAAAAACAATAAGCCCTAATCTAAGCAGCATATTTACATGACTTTACTTACTAATAAAAAAACCGGATCAACATTGATCCGGTTCCATTCTGTAATAGTCTAATTACCGATAGTCAGTCATTAAAACTTGGCAGTAACACCAGCATAGAAATAACGTCCTGTTACATCATAAGCCTCTGACGCAGTATTGATACCTGTTGAGCCAGAATTAGAGCCTTGAGGCAATAATGGAGGTTGTTTATCAAATAAATTACGGACACCTACCATTGCTTCCCACCCATTCGCAAATGTATAACTAGCATTTACATCATGGTATATAACCGCATCAATCTCGTTAAATGTAGTTAATGAAGCACCATCTGTAAAATTACCATTACTTTCATCTACTGAGTCAACAACTGCATCCCAGTAACGCATACGCCATGCAAAGCTCATCTCATCAAGAGCATAGGATAAATTCAAGTTAGCTCTATGTTCTGGATGCGTAACATCACCGACATAATCAATGGCCTCACCAGATAGAATGCCTGTAACAACATATTCATTAGTGTAGTTCCAAACTAGTTGAGCTTTAAAACTACCAGGCCCTAAATCAGTCGTATAATTAAATTCAGCATCAATACCTGAAGTATCAATGTTATTTTCGTTAGATGTACCTGAATGAACTTCAATCAAAGCACCTTTAAAGTCACGTACAGCAGCTCCATTACAATTTTGTGAGAACTGACTTGCATCAACATCAAAACAGCGGTTCAACACTGTCGTGCGACTTGTTGTAGAAATTGCATCCTTCACAGATATATCATAGTAATCTAACGTAAATGCCAAATCATCAACGATTTGCCAAATAATACCTGCACTCCAAGTATCAGCAGTTTCCGCTTTGACATCAGGGTTACCACCTTGTGTACCACCAGTGGCCTGACGCTCTGCTTGAGTTAACTTAAAGACTCCATCAGCAGCGATTCGATCACTTACAGATTGGATTGCACGACAATTAGCCGCCGCATTTCCAGCAGTTGTTGCAGTCACACCATCACAAGGATCGGCTACAGTAGCAAAAGTTTCACCACGCCCTCCGTATAAATCAGAAATATTTGGAGTACGTATAGCTGTGGCAGCAGAAGCCCTCACCTTAAACGAATCAAATGGCGTATATTCTAGACCAGCATTCCAAGTCCAATCACCACCAGTAACAGAATGATCAGCAAAACGCGCAGCTAAATCAAATTCCAGGTTTTCAAGAACAGGAAGAATTGCTTCAACATAAACGTCTTTTGAGTATAATTTGCCATCGGTAGGATCTGATTGGTTAGTACTTGACGCACCTGTTTGAGCTAAATCCCCAGGACTGTAAACGCCGCGTTCTTCACGATATTCCAAGCCCATGGCAACACCAATATCTCCCCCCGGTAATGCAACAGGTAAAGCTCCTGTTACGCTACTTCCTAGAACAAACTGCTCTGCCTGACCAGCTGCTTTTGCAGGAGATTCAATATACTTAACAGCCTCATCAGATACAGTACCCGCACCAAATAAATCTAATGGAACGCAACCTTGTAAACGTGCTAGTTCATTAGCACATACTAAGTTGCCATTGGCATCTTTAATCACATCCAACGCAAGTGCTGCTCGCTCTTTATTTACCTGACCACCGTTATCTTGTAACTGGTCAGTTCTCCCCCAGGTCATGTACGTTTGGGATGCCCATGCATCATTTATTGCCCAATCGACACCTGTAGCAATACGAATCGTATTTCTTTCTAAATCTGTAGAGCGAGGACCAAATTCAACCAATCGACGAGTAAACGTTGTCTGATTTAAATTTGTAATTCCGTCAGCAACAAGAGCATTACGTAAGGCATCAGGAATCAATGGAGAATTAATGTCCATTCCACCTTTACCATTACGATTTTTCAACCATACATCGTTTACGACATCTAAAGGTGTTGGTTCAATAGTGGAATCTATCGTTTTAGTCGTATTCCAGTTAAGTTCAGTAAACATAGATACGTTATCTGCTAGCTCCATATTCAAGCCAGCCGCTGCATATTTACGCTCAAGTGGAGTAACTAACTGCCGATATTCTGCTCTGTTAAAACTACCTGTTGCACCTGAATATAAAGTACCATCACCATTATACTTACCAATTTTGCCTTGTGGGGCGAAAGAGGAATTCAATGGACCAGCATATTCATTACCATTCTCATCAAGAAAAACTGCCAAGTCCTGTTTAGAAAAATCACGGTCAGTTGCTTTAATACCTTCATCATCATCATAGCCCAACGAAACCCAAGCATTACCACCTGACCAAGTTTTACCGGATGTAAGGCTAACAGTCTTAGTATTACGATCACTCTCTCCAGAAATACCTGTTTGAGCATTTACTTCTACACCATCAAAATCTTTACGAGTAATGATGTTAACTACGCCAGCTACAGCATCAGAACCATAAATAGCAGAAGATGCACTTTTTAAAATTTCGATACGTTCAATCATCGAAGTCGGAATTGCGTTTAAATCTACTGCATAACCACTTGATGGATCAACACCAGAAACAAATCTGCGACCATTGACAAGAACTAAAGTTCTTGAGTCTCCTAAATTACGTAATGAAGTTGTATTGAGACCAACTGTAGATGTAGTGAAGGCACTATTTGATTGATCTGAACCAGCAATTGTTACTGGTGATGAGTTCAAAATATCCGCAACGTTAATTGCGCCTGTTTGAGCAATATCTTCTCTTGATAAAACTGTAATTGGTACTGTTGTTTCCATATCAGTACGTTTGATACGAGAACCAGTAACTTCAATACGCTCGACTTTTGCACCATCTTCTTCCGCAGCAAATACGCCGAATGTACTTAAGGTTGTTGCTGTCACACCGCTAATCAATGCGAAACGCACTGATTTAGCTAATAAATTATTCTTATGCATTGCCTATCTCCCTTGACATACTATGTCTTTATTATTTTTCATCGACATCTCACTGACGACTTTTCCTCTAAGCCCGACACCAAAAAATCACACGCCGACACATAGATGAGCCAATAAAATCACATTTAAAACACTTAATCAACAATTGAAACTGAAATAACACAACGATCGCTGTTTGTGAATAGTTTAAAGCTGATGATTAGCCATAAGCTTTGTCTAGTGTCAAATTGAATAAAAATCATAACCACATGAAATTTAAGAACTTATTTCGTTACAATGGAGAATTCCCCATTATCAAATTGAAAAACAACTCAAACATAAATACTTGCAAAAAATTAACACTTAAAACCACTTTTAAGTATAAGTGCTCAAAAAACCTGACATTTTATGGCTAAATTTTGTTCAACAAAATGGGGGGGATCATTACAACATGGGAATAATTTTCAACAAACAACCTCAGTTCTGCTTAAACATGCACTTTTAACCAAAGTGATTTTAATACCGACATTTGACTGGATTTGACTTGTCCTTGATTGCCAATAAGAACAATGACCAAAGATGTCTATGATAGTTTACGTGTGCGTGCAGAACTGACGAGTTCTGAAAATTTGTCGAACAAATACAATAACAAAATTTGAATTACCTTCCATTTGAGAAGCGCTCGTTATTTAAGGTGACCAAATTATTGAAATAAATGACTTAATCTAAATGACCATTACGCTATGTACCAGTTAGTTTTCCATTTTCTTCATTCTGATGATAAAAAACCCCAAGTGCCTCAGGGTTTTTATAATCAAAGCTGGAACAAAATAATGACTCCCGCTAACGAGGATTTAGAACTTCATACTCGCACGAACGAAGAAATAACGACCTAACATTTCATAAGTATATGGATCTGTGTTTGAGTCATTATTACCTGTGTAATAGGGAGGCTCTTTATCGAACAGGTTATTGATACCACCTGATAGGCGAATATTTTGAGTTAAATCATAAGATCCTGATAGATCATGGTATATAACACTCCCTACCGTTGGCGCATAACAACTAGATTCTTTGCCTTTACAAGCAAATGAGTCCATCCCATCAATATAACGAGCTTCATAAGTAAAGCTCCAGTCATCTGCACTAGCAGTGATGTTCATATTACTCTTGAATTTAGCATATGCTCCCGTACCGCCGGTAATGTAACCACGATAATCCACAGCAACACCATCAGGATCGAATTCTTCATATTCGGTCAGAATTGATGTATCCCAACCTGCTTTCCAATCCAATCCCAGAGCTGAAAATGCATAAGCAACATTAATGTCATAACCCGCAGTGTTCGTCGCACCGATATTTTGTAGACCATTGTCAAACTTAATACGACCACTGTTATCAATCTGAATATTAGAAGATTGACACAATACAGTATCAGTATTGATCTTATTACCTGCAGCATCTAAACATTGGTTAGCAATATAATTGTTGTCAACAGAAGTTATAGTGTTTGTTAATTCAATATCGTAGTAATCAACAGTCATAGACAGACCATCTACGAAGCTTGGTGAATAAACTAAACCTATCGTCGTAATGTCGGCTTCTTCTGGGGTTAATAACCCATTACCGCCAACAGTGACTTCAGCTTGGTCTTGTTCTGTTGCAGGATGAACAATTTGTTCGAAGGATGGTGACTTACCACCATATAACTCATCAACAGTTGGAGCACGGAATGCAGTAGACAACCCCCCACGGAACATAAGGTCATCATATACTCGCCAAGTTAAGCCTAGTTTCCATGTAGTGTCATCACCAAACGTGCTGTAATCAAAATAACGCATTGCAGCACTTAGATCGAGTTGTTCCACTAGTGGTAACCCACTTAACAATGGGATAGCCAATTCAGCATAAATTTCATTAACGCTAAAATCACCACCGGTAGGTTCTACCCTAGGATCATTAGCTAACCCCTGTGCTGTTAATGAATCTGGTGTAAACTTTGCAGCTTCTTTACGATTCTCGTATCCAGCAGCAAAGCCCATCATACCCGCTGGTAACTCAACAATATCACCCGATAAGGTTGCAGCAATAATATCTAACTCACTTCCACCACTATTTACTTCGGTATAAATGAATGGAGTGATGCTCTCACCTTCCCATGAAGACTGTAAAAAAGGATCAAACTCCCCCTTTAAAACTGCTGCATTAATTGAACCTAAATTATGTAGATTTGCCAGAGTATCGACAGAGTCGTTGCGACCTTTATTATAAGAGGCATCCCAACTCCAGCCATTATCAAATTCACCTTCTACGCCTAAAACAATACGAATAGTGTCTACAACTTGACTAAAGTCACGGGTACCGGACTCAACCATGCGACGACCATAAGAGAGTTCCTCTCCAGGCTTAACCCATGGCAGCAGGTCATCGGTCATCCAACCACCAGCTGAAATAGGATTATAAACCCATGCATCGCTGTTCCAAATTGGTTGAGGAGCCATTTGTTGATTTGACCAACGCTTTGAATACATAGCCTCAGTAAAGAAACGAGTTGTATCTGTCAGCTCATAGGTTCCAGCAGCCGTGAGATTCAAGCGTTCCATTGGCGTCGATAGATAACTATCTTTCGCATAGTTATATGCATCATTTGCAGTAACATAATCATGGTAAGTACCACCTCTACCACTTAGATCTGCAGTATCGCCCCAAATATGACCACCTTGAGAATAACCACTACCACCGCAAAACAAGCTAATTTTACCACTTGCATCAGGCTTAGTTTCTGTTACAGGGCAATCAGAAAAATCACGATCAGCTTGGCTTGCCTCGCCACGCTTTGTATACTGTGCGCCTATAACGACATTGCCTTTATCAAAGGTGTTACCCAAAGTCATATCAATCGTAGACTCGTCAGCATCACCTTCTCCAGAAATGCCGGTTTGGGCGTTGACTTCAAAACCTTCAAAGTCTCTTTTCAAAATTACGTTAACCACACCAGCAATAGCATCTGTACCATAAACCGCAGAAGCACCATCTTTAAGTACTTCAACTCTTTGGATCATAGAAACTGGAATCGTATTAAGGTCAACAGTAGAAGCAGCTCCTGTACCAGAAGCAATCATTCGACGACCATTAACCAAAACTAGAGTACGGTTAGTGCCTAATCCTCTGAGGTTTATGCGAGAATTACCACCAGAACCATTATTTATGCCAGCGTTAGTCATTGCACCGCCAGCCGAAGTCATTTTCTGCAAAACATCATCAATCGATATTGCACCAGAGGAAATAATGGCTGAAGCATCAATCACGCTAACAGGGCTAGCCGTTTCCATATCTGCGCGTTTAATTCGCGAACCAGTTACAGCTATACGCTCAACTTTTGCTCCATCTTTATCATCTGCAAATGTAAAAGGTACATTTAATACCGTAGCAGTCACACCGCTAATCAGTGCAAAGCGCACAGATTTTGCTATCAAGTTTTTTTTATGCATTGTCAATCTCCCGGGAAAATCATGTTTTTATTATAATTTGCTTATTTAATAAGCAGTTTTAAACAAGGGCACCTTAAACATTCCGAAGTGCTGCGGGAGCATAAAATCATATGAGAGACATTTAATCAACAAAAAGATAACCAAATACAAACAAATAATACACAATGTCTTTTTATTACAAATTAACTTACCGTTAAAAACAAAAAAAGCCAGTCATTACTGACTGGCTTTTTGTTAAAACAGTGGTTTCTACTATATAGAAACTGGAAACTTAAAGTGTGTAACGGATACCAATGGCAACACCGTCAGATTCTGAAAGCGCCATTCTAGCTTCTTGTTCTTTATCTGCACTGGTAAAATCGCTGTAATCTTTACGTGCTTCTACGTAAAGCACTGTGTTTGGGTCCCATACAAAATGCAAACCAACCACGACAAACTGACGTTTGAACTCATCGTTAGGATCGGCATTAAAGTTAGGTTGAATGACGTAGTCTTTACCGGCATCAAGCACGTTGTAAGAAATGAATGGACGTAACCCATTGTCAAACTTGTATGAAACTAAACTTTCAATACCATAGGCGTCTTTAATCAAACGACCAATATTGTCTGTGTCATGATTTTCTTGTCTGTTAACGTTTGCAGCAGCGTATAAGCCATTGCTATCGAAGTTACCCCAAGTGATACCTGCACCGTAGATAAGATCAACCGCTGTGGTTTGTTCGCCGTTACCAAAACTCACATCAAACTCACCGCGGTTAACACCCGCAGTTAAGGTCAGCATATCAGTGGCTTTATAAGTCAGCGCGCCACCATAAGTATAATTGTATTCTACTTGTTGAGCCGCTTTATCACCGCTTTCCCAGTTCGCTTGACACTGAGCTTGTGAAATATCATCCGTTGTATCACAGGTATAGAAGCTGCTGTTTTTCAATTGTGCTTGAACTGCAAAGCTTACATCGCCAAATGCATTGCGATATTGAACTGTTTTATCACCACGACCAACACCGTTTACCGCGCCATCATCTTTATTATAAGTGTAAACACCTGCAGTGTTACCGTCCCACACAAAACCGTAGTTAGTGTTGTAAACGACATCGTACCAAGCGCCCCACTGCTTACCAATAGTCAGTGTTCCATAAGTGTCATGGGACAGACCAGCGTAACCTAAACGGTTATAAAAGAACTCTTCTTGAACAGATTCGAAGCGATTGTTATAGACGATGTCGCTACTACCAACAGGGTTCACACCCCATTCCAATTTAGCAAATGCTTTCCAACCGTCAGTCAACTCACGATTAAAACCAAAATTAATGCGAGATGCGCCGTTAACAACCTCTGTTTCCCCTTGAGTGTTGATCACGCGTGCATCAATAAAACCACCGATTTCTACGGCATTTTTATTATCTTTATAGATCTCGATAGCTGAGACTGATGGAACTAAAAAAATTGCTGCAAGCGCAGTTGCTACTAACGTCTTGTTCATTTGGTGCTTAACCTTTTTTGTTTATGTTCTGTCAACGTCATTCCGTTGTTATATTTCCTTACAATTTCCTCTTAAAGGGTAGCAAACTTTCAATATTCCCTCAAAGCTAAACCTAAAGAATATGTCGATTAACATCACAAAAACAAACCAGTTAACCTCTACAAAACAGGTTAAAACGCTACATTCGCCACCCTGCGCAACACATAAAGAACATTAAAAACACTATATTAACAGCAACTGCTTTGACGCAATATCCATGTAGTTTAGTTTCATTATCGAAAAAACAGGCTCGGCAATAGGGCCAATTTGCTTATCAATGTAGTATTGGTAATCAATTGGTGACGTTCTGTACAGTAAGGATTCCGGTCCATTTACAGTAATCAGATAATCAATCTGCGCCCCACGCTTGCCAAAAGAGGCATCTCCTGTTAAGTCGCATAATTGTTGAGCGACTTTAACATGGGGAGAAGATTTAGCCGTGTAATCTTCAATATTGCGTCGCATACGTTTGCGAAATACCAAATCATCATCCAACTCACCATCAAGCAGCTTTTCAAACACACTGGCCAAATAAACACTGATATCCCTTTGGTTAAACATCCGTTCATAGAGTGACTCTTGAACTTTGCGCGCTAAAGGGCTCCAATCACTGCGCACTTGCTCCATACCTTTAAAAGTAAGCTCAAGTTCATCGCTCGCATTACGCCACGCGCCAACATAACGTTTTTTACTGCCTTCTAACGACCCTCTTAAGGTCGGCATAAAAAACTGCTCATAGTGGCGTTCAAACTGTAACTCGAGAAAACTCTCAACTTGATGATCTTCAGCGATCTTAGCCTGCCACTTAGCATTAATTTCCCGCGCCAGAGTGTTACCTAAGGCGTTAATGTCTGAGAGATCAGGCTCGCTGCCAAGCCAGACAAAGGTCGAATCCGTATCGCCGTAAATCACTTGATAGCCCATCTCTTCTATCCATGCGCGGGTTTGTTTCATGATTTGATGGCCACGCATAGTGATCGAACTTGCTAACTTTGCATCGTGGAAAACACAACCTTGAGAACCTAAAACCCCATACAACGAGTTCATGATAATTTTTATCGCTTGGGATAAAGGCGCATTGTGCTCACTTTTGGCCTTTTCGCGCTGCTCAGATAATGTTTGGATAAGCTTAGGTAAAATGGGCTGTTGCCGACTGAAACGGCCACCGAGAAACCCCGCAACACAGTCAGACTCGGGCAATTGCAAACCTTCAATTAATCCCTTAGGGTCAATCAAAAAAGTACGAATAATGGAGGGATATAGACTTTTAAAATCGAACACTAAAATATGCTTATAAAGTCCCGGTACAGAATCCATCACATAGCCACCGGGGCTTTCGATCCCATCACTCGCAGGAGCATCGGGAGCGACGTAACCTGCTCGATGTAGATGCGGTAAATACAAATGATTAAATGCCGCCACCGAAGCCCCAACCCGCCCCAACTCTAAACCTGTTAGTTCAGCTCGCGCGAGGGCGAACTCCCATAATTGAGTATGACTAAAAATATCCCACACCAGACGGCTGTCAGTAAGATTGTAATGCGCTAATGCTTGTTTGTGGGCCTTAAACAGCTGATCAATTTCTTCAACGCGATTATCCACGTTATGAATGGCCTTGCCTTCACCTAATAATTTCCGCGAAACAAATTCCAACGAAAACCGCTCAAAATGATAGAAAGCGGCTTTAAGCCAATCGATACCATCGAGTACCACACGGCCCGGTAAAACTAAGGTTTCTGGCCGAAATTTATTATCGACTTTCCACTCAAGCTTTGCCCCGCCGCGGCCAATGGTGAGCGGAATACGATGTAATAATGCACGGCGTGACAATAGCGCGAGATCGAAACTCACCACTGACCAACCGATAATAAAGTCAGGATCAAACTCATGGAACCACGCGATTAATCGATGAATGAGTGCAGCCTCATCGGCCACCCATTCAATATATTCGGGAGAGTTTGATTCAGCCTCACCCACCATAATCACTTTTTCATAAGTCTGCTTGAGACTGTCTTGCTCTTCGTCTCGGCCACTGTATTGACCATATAGTGCAACTGAATAGAGTAAACCTTCAAAACTACATTCAAAATCCAGTGAAATACAGCGCAAATGTACAGCCGTTAAAGGGGCAATACTCTTAGCCCGCTCGGCGATAAACACGGGCAGCGAGTTAGCCTCAAGACTGTCGCTAGTCGGCGCAGAGAAATGCCCTAAAAACGCCACATCAAGTGCCACAAACCGCTCGATTAAATAACGCTGTTCAGGGCGAATGTCGGCTTCAAATAAAGGGATGTCGGCATCTTTAGCGATGCGCTGTAAGGTACGTAAACTATTGCTAGATTTAGCATAAACACCACTAACCGCGCCGCCTTTAAAGCTTTTGAGTGCTAACGGTACAAACCGCAATGCTTGACCCGGCGTTTGCAACTGCAAAGCCGTGACATCAGTTTGATGACAAAAACAAATGTGTTCAGTGCCTTGCACTTCCACCAGCACAGGGCCTTGGGCGGTAGCCAGATAATACTGCAACACTAAACTCCCATGACGATGAATCGCATGGCGTGTTAAGACTCGACCTTGTACACTAACGGCCGCGGTAGCCTCTGACTTCATCACATGGGTTCCCAAATCGCATAGCTAGTCAATTTAGATGGTTCCTCAATTTAAATGCCGCCAAATGGCAGAAAAGTTTCTTAGGCTATGCAATCACTGTTATTATGTACAGCATTAATTCGATAAAGTAGTGACGCATGTTACCTGACAATGTAAAAACCCAGATCCGCGCCATCTATAAGGATATCGCTACCGCCTTGCCTAATTTTAGGCCGCGCCGCGAACAAAACTATATGGTGGCGGAAATCTCTAAGACCCTCGCCGGCGACTATGATAAAGATAGGCGCATCATTGTGGTCGAAGCAGGCACTGGGATCGGTAAATCATTGTCTTACATCCTCGGTACCATTCCACTGGCATTAGCGAGCAAGAAAAAGGTCTGCATCGCTACCGCAACCGTCGCCTTGCAAGAACAATTACTGCATAAAGATTTACCCTTTTTTCTTGAGCAATCCGGCTTAAATTTCCGTTTTGGCTTAGTTAAAGGTCGACAACGTTATGTATGTCTATCGAAACTGGCGATGCTCATCGGTGACGACAACAGTACACAAATGGCCATGTGGCAAACTAAACCTGACAATAGCCAAGTGGCTATGATGCATGGCCTGTTAAAAGACTATAACGAAGGTCGCTGGAACGGCGAAATCGATACCTTAGCCGTGCCGCTGCCCGATCACCTGTGGCAACAAATCGCCTGCGACAAACACAGCTGTCATCGTCAAGTCGCCAGCCACAGAAATTGCCCGTTCCATAAAGCCCGCGAAGATGTTGATACCTGGGACGTGCTCATCGCCAACCACAGCTTGTTATTTGCCGATTTAGAATTAGGTGGCGGCGTGATTTTGCCCGATCCCGAAGACGTGTTTTATGTTATCGACGAGGCACATCACTTACCGATTGTGGCGAGGGATTTCTCCAGTGCGCAGGCCACGCTGAGGGGTGCCTGCGACTGGCTCGAAAAAATTGGTAAAACCTGCGCAAAGTTACAAAACCAAATAAAGAGCAACAATATCATTGCCCCCGCGCAGGCGATGCAAGATCATTTAGGCGATCTTATCGCCCAGCTCAATCAAGTGGCCCACTACTGCGATACCCAGACAAAGCACTTTGCCAATCCTGAAAACCGTCTGCGTTTTGAGCACGGCAAACTGCCGGACTCATTACTCATTCTCGCCGAAAACCTCGCTGTTACCTCTAATCTAGCCCTCAAACAGTTTAATAAAATGCTGTCACTGCTGGCCGAAGCGATTAAAGATGGCGACATTCCTAAACATCAATCCGAAGCGCTATTGGCCGAAACTGGATTTATGCTGCAAAGGCTCGAGAATCTACAAAAATTGTGGAAGATGATGGCCAAGGAAGATAAACATAAAGGTGCACCTATGGCGCGCTGGGTTGAGTTCATCACAGGTAAACAAGTGGATTATCTGTTTAGCGCCTCACCTATCGAAGTCGGCTTTATGCTGGAATCCATGCTGTGGCAAAAGGCCGCAGGCGTAGTCTTATGTAGCGCCACGCTGCGCGCACTCAATAACTTTGACCATTTCGTGCATCAAGTAGGTTTGTCACTCAACGATGGCAGTCGTTATTTAGCCTTACAATCGCCCTTCGATTACCCCAATAATGCGACACTTTATTTACCCAAAATGCGCACTGAGCCGACGGATGATGCCTATACGGCTGAACTTGCCGAACAAATCATCACCCTTATTGAAGGCGAAATGGCAACCTTAGTGCTATTCGCCTCCTACTGGCAGATGGAAAAAGTGGTTGAATTACTTGAAGGTAAACTCACCACTGAGCTACTTATCCAAGGCAATGCGCCACGGCAACAATTGTTAGAGAATCATAAAGCTAAATGCGATAAGGGCGAACCAAGTATCTTGTTCGGCACAGGCAGTTTCTCTGAAGGTCTCGACTTACCCGGCGATTATCTGACTAACTTGATCGTCACTAAACTGCCC
This sequence comes from Shewanella sp. DW31, assembly GCF_015767295.1. NCBI lineage: Bacteria > Pseudomonadati > Pseudomonadota > Gammaproteobacteria > Alteromonadales > Shewanellaceae > Shewanella > Shewanella sp. DW31. Next base: position 110,579 of record NZ_JADWMP020000003.1, on the reverse strand, counting down.
TTTGCCGTGCCAACTTCGCCCGTTGAGCAAGCGCATGCAGAATATGTCAAAGTCAAAGGCGGTAATCCCTTCTTACAACTGACAATCCCAGATGCTTCACGTAAGCTTATTCAAAGTTGTGGTAGATTACTGCGTAAAGAGCAAGATTATGGCCGAGTGACCATTTTAGATAGGCGGTTAGTTACTAAACGCTATGGCAAGTCCTTACTGGACGCCTTACCGCCCTTTAGACGTGTTATAGAGTAGGATTAAAATTTGGAGTTGTTACTCGAGCCCAGTCATTGGGCCCTGTTGGCAGTTATAGGTCTTATCGCTGGATTCATTGATGCCGTCGTGGGTGGCGGTGGCCTATTGTCGATCCCCGCACTGTTAACCTTAGGCATTGCGCCGCATACCGTATTAGGCACCAATAAGTTAGCCGCAAGCTTTGGCTCTTTTATGGCGGCTTGGACCTATTATCGCAAGCACCTCTTTAAACCCTCGTTTTGGTACATGGCTTTTATCGCCACCTTTATCGGCGCAGTATTGGGCAGTTTCTTAGTCTATTTAGTCGATACTCAATGGCTCGAAAAAGTCCTGCCGCTGCTGATCATTGGCATCGCCATTTACAGTTTAGTCAGCCCCAATGCGATGTCAGACGTTAACTGCCAAGTACCAACCAGCAAGCCGCCAGCCAAGCAACAATGGCTACAGGGACTGGCTTTAGGCACTTATGATGGTTTTGCAGGCCCAGGCATTGGCGCATTTTGGACCGTCACATCTGGCTCTTTGTATAAACTGCCTTTACTGCACAGTTGTGGCCTTGCCCGTGCAATGACTTTTACCAGCAACTTGACCGCACTGACTATCTTTGGTTGGCTTGGGCAGGTAGAGTGGCAAATAGGTTTGTGGATGGGATTGTGCATGATGTTAGGCTCATTTATCGGCGCCCGCTGCGCGATTAAATTTGGCATGCCCTTTATTCGTCCACTGTTTATTTTGATCGTGCTAATGATTGCAGCGAATTTGGCATGGAGCGCATGGTTGTGAACACCCAACAATTAATGGTGATGCTGAAGAATCAGCTTAAAGCCTTAGAACAAGAAGTGCTGCAACACGATAATCGACTCGCCCCGCCGCAGCGTAAACTTCTGCAAGAAACGGAGCGTTTTAATCACTCGCTGTTTGTCCAACACGGCGCCCAACTCGGCCCCTGTATTGAACAAATTCGTAGCAGTATTATGCAGCTCGAAAAACAAATTAAGCTTAAACTCGCCCCCCAGACCATTGCCCTGAGCTGTGAGCGGATCCAAGATAGATTTACCGCAGTCAAACGAGCCTTGCTGACCACTTCTATTGACATTAAGTCTAAAACTCAGCAGCGTGCCAGTAGCCGTGCCCGTTTTGCACAGCGCCAGAATCAGTCTCACCAAGCCAGTGGTTTCGATTGGATCGCCAATAACGTGATGCAAAATAGTCATGAGATCTACGAAGAATTGAACAAACATCTTAATTGGGCGAAAAAATTTGAACAAAAAATTGAAGAAATGGAATCAAAACTTGAAAACTGTCATAGTGCTGACAAAATAAAATTGCAAAATGACATCCTTTTGATGCATCGTCGTCTAGGAAAATGCAGGCAAGCTATTAGTTATATAGAAGATCGCATTCAAATATTCGAACGCCCGTATCAGAGTAATAACCGTTAAGGAGTAACAATGAAATCACTTTTGCCAATTAGCAGCCTGCTAGTATTACTCGGATCTGCCTCAGCCTTCGCTGCAGATCTGAACATTCCTATGTCATTTGAGTACCTTGCTCTTGATGGTAAAAAAGTCGAGTCGAGCGTATTCAACCATAAAAGCAGCTTAGAATTGGCCCCCGGCACTCACAAAATCGCCATTCGTTACCATGAAATGGTAGAGGATGATTTTAGTGACAGCCAAACCTTTGTTAAATCAGCTCCTTTCATCGTTACTTTAGATGTTGATGGCGACCATCAATATTACCTGCAAGCGGCTGAAGGTGAAGTCGTTAAAAAGCCTAAAGTTTACGCGCAAAACCCACAAATCAAATTAACCCGTAGTGACAAAGGCAACGTCAATTACCAAGTGGAGAATACCAATTTAGAAGAAGAAAGCTTCGTCTCTCGCCTTTTCAGTGGTAATCAAGCCGTTGACGTATCCGGTACTGCCGCAGCAGCAACCGGTGCCGCAGGTGCAGTAGTAGCCGTTGCACCAGCACCCGTGACAACATCGGCGACCGTTAACGCAACATCACTCACCGCCCCCGTAGACACCTCTAAAGCAGCAGGAGCCAACCCACAACAAATGTTGCAATACTGGTGGCTACAAGCGGATGAAAAAACCCGTAAAGAATTTATGAGCTGGGCAATTTCGCAGCTATAACAACTTGCGATAACGAGGTTTAGTCAATATTGACTCTGATCCCACTGGTTTATCACGCCAGCTATTCCAAGCTGGCGCTTCCTCCCCATCACAGATTTCCCACCACTAAATACGCACATTTACGGCAGTACTTACTCGATAACCACATTGCCACGACTGCACAGTTCCACACGCCAACGGCCATGACTGCAGAAGATGTAATGCAAGTGCATCAACGCGAATATGTAGAGCAATTTATCGCGGGTACCTTGCCAACAGCGGCGCTTAGACGGATTGGTTTCCCATGGAGTGAAGCCTTAGTTGAGCGTACCTTGCATTCTGTGGCTGGCACCACACTCACAGCTTCATTAGCCATAAATCAGGGTATTGCCCTGCATCTCACGGGGGGCTACCATCACGCCCATTACAATTTTGGCAGCGGCTATTGTATTTTCAACGACCTTATCCTCGCGGCCAGAAATGCCATCGCGAGCCAGCAAGTACACAAGGTACTGATTTTTGATTGCGATGTGCATCAAGGTGACGGCAGTGCAACCCTCAGCCACCAACATCAAGGGATCATCAGTTGCTCGATTCACTGCAAAGAGAATTTCCCGAGTCGTAAGCAGCATTCCCACCATGATATTGAACTAACTAAAGGAGCGGACGATAGTGCGTATCTTGAAACTGTGGAGCAGACACTCGCCCTCCTTATCCGAATCCATCAACCAGATCTGATTCTTTATGATGCTGGGGCCGATATTCATCAAAATGACGATCTTGGCTTGCTCAATATCAGCCAAGAAGGACTGTTCAGACGGGATTTAACTGTGTTATCAATGGCAAAATCGGAAAATATTCCAATTGCAGCCGTGATAGGCGGCGGCTACAGCAGAGACGCACTACAATTAAGCCAAAGACACTGCCAACTTTTTATTGCGGCAAATCATTTGTGGTAGCAAACTCAATGAAAACCGTCATGGAGCATAACAATGCAACTCGAAATCCGTAATTACTACGAAGTTCTTTTAATGGAAATATTGTCAGATGAAGGACTTATGGACGAACTTCCTGAGGACTATCTCGCCGACTTATGTTGCGTGACCTTAAATCAACTGCCTGTGCGCTACATACGCCACCTCGTCGATACTTACTTCTTTGAAGACTATAACGAGCTGCAGGAATTAAAGCGTGAGATCCAAACCGCACTCGAAAAGTCCCGCGCTTTTCTTAAACAAAATCTGCAAAAAAGATTACAGGAAGAAGCCGAAGCAAATCGCTAATCTTGCTAAGAGTTACTATTGAGAGCATTTTTAGCCGTTGCAGTGGCAAGAACTGAGGCCGGTAATGGATTATCTCATTGTGCAGAAATATTAATGCTATAAATGATTAACGACAGAAAACGGAAATAGTCTGTAAGCTAAAATATTGAATAATATAAATTGAGTAGATATATAGAAGTACAACGGAAATAAACAGAGGGACTGTTGAATTGGAGGTTCCCCTAGAGCCGACACCCCGGCACACGAGTCGCTTGCTGCGGTTGCTCCCTTCCGGGCCTGGCCGAGTTCACAAGTTATCATTGCGGGGGGACCCTAGGGTCACCATAACTTCGAACATTACTTTGAATGACATAAACCAAAGCATTGCTTGAACGCGGAGGATTATCCCCCATGGACCCTATGGGATCAAGCGCTAATCGATAAGATCTCTTAATATCCCACCTAACTGCACAATCTATAAGCAAATGGAGTGATTGAAATGATAAAAGCCTGCAAATGCAGACTTTTATATATGTTTTACTGAATCTCTTATCATAAAAATCAGCAGGCTACACCGCAATCATCGCCAAAGGTGGTTACAACTTGATCAAATGGCGATTTTGCTCAATTATCTTAGCCCCAACACCAGAGACATTGGCTAAGTCATCTATAGCATTGAACTTACCATTTTTAGTGCGATAGTCGACAATCGCTTGAGCCTTTGCGGCACCAATCCCTTTGAGTACGAGTAACTGCTCGGCTGAAGCGGTATTAATGTTGACTTGAGCGGCATCTGGCATAGCTTTCTTCACATCCGATGCCATTTCACCCGCTTCAGTTTTAGCCTGTACTTTCACGGCGGCCTTGGTTGGGGTTTCTGTTGCGATTGCTGGGCTTGCCAAAAAAGCCGTTAATGCTATGGCACTCATAAAAGCTGGTATACGATTTGTGGTTTTCATAACAATTCCTCTATTCCATGATTTGCGGCCTTTCGTCCTACTTCCGTGGCCTCAAATCAAAAATAGTCTAAGCTGTCCCGAAATACCAAATCGGCGTCATAAATATTCACTATCGCTAAACTTCTGTCTTCAGCTCAATGAGCCAGTGCTTGACTATGATAAAAAGATGCAAAAAGCATCCTTTTATCATTCAAATAGCTAACGGTCTTTAAAATAACAACATTCATTAAGCTAATCGAGCTAGCGCTTGGTTCAAGTCGGCGATGATGTCGTCACAATCTTCTAAACCAATAGAGATCCGCAGCAAATTATCACCAATCCCAGCCGCCGTTCTTGCCTCTGGCGTATAAGGTGAATGCGTCATCGATGCAGGATGTTGGATAAGGGATTCAGCGTCACCTAGACTCACCGCAATTGAGAACAACTTTAGATATCCGACAAAGGCCATAGCTTCTTCTAAATTTGCCGCCAGTTCAAACGCGATAACACCACCAGCACGTTTCATCTGCTGGCCAATGAATTTATGCCCTTGATGAGATTTAAGCCCGGGATAATACACACGTGTAATGCTTGGATGTTCCGCCAAAAACTCTGCCACGCGCTGGGCACTATCGCAATGGCGCTGCAAACGCACATCTAAGGTTTTAAGGCCGCGTAAGATCAGCCAAGCATCATGTGGCGATATCACAGCGCCAATATCCTTTAAAATTTCATACTTCACTTTATGGAGCTGTTCTTCACTGCCACACACTATCCCCGCAATCACATCGCCATGGCCATTCAGATATTTAGTCGCACTGTGGACCACCAAATCAATGCCAAAATCCAGCGGTCTCTGCAGTAATGGCGTCATGAAGGTATTGTCGACAATACTGACCAACTGATGACGTTTGGCAATATTCGCAATTGCAGCTAAATCAAATACCTGCAAATGCGGATTGACAGGGGTTTCACAGAAAATGACCTTAGTATTGGATTTGATCGCCGCTTCTATTTCTGTTACCGATGAAAAGTCCACTAGGGACACTTCAATACCAAAGCGGGCGAACTGAGACGTCATTAGCGCAAAAGTACAACCGTATACGGCATTCGACGCCACTAAGTGATCGCCCATCTGCAAATTAGCCAGCAATGCGGCGGATACTGCGCCCATACCAGAAGCAGTTGCTGCTGCGGCCTCAGCCCCTTCTAAAATCGCCATTTTACGTTCAAGCTCAGCGGTTGTCGGATTCCCTAAGCGCGTGTAAATATACCCCGGCTCATTACCCGCAAATCGCTCACCACCTTGCAGTGCAGACTCAAACACAAAAGTCGCACTTTGGTAAAGCGGCGTGACTAAGGCACCAAAGGCCTCTCGCTCATGGCCGCCATGAATAACCTGTGTTGCCGCCTTCCACATCTTGCCTGACACATCTTGCATACCTAGCTCCTTGTCATTGGCATTGAGCAGTTCCCGTTCTTGATTGATTGTTGGTGTGGAGCGCTCAATGCCCGCATTATGGATAATCTAATAGATAAGTTAATGAAACATTAGCCCTATCGAATAAGCCCTACCATAACGCGGCCAAGCACTTAAGCCAGTAGCATGGCAAAAATAGCAGCGCTCAAAAGTGTAATTAACTTGTTACATAGCACTTTTACGTCGCACTTAGTCATACTCGGTACCTGCAAAGAAAATCATAAAAAATGCGCCAAGGAACAAGTCCATTAGCGCATCTACTTTCGGCCATTTCAATCGGTTAATTATTTGATATTAAATAGCATCTACTCTTTAGACTTATCTTTAGCTGGCCGAGAGACTTTGTCATCAACATCGGCGAATTGGCCTTTTAATGCGTCGCGACCTTCTTTGGTAAACAGCTTGCCTGAAAACTGCTTCAGTTCGATCAACAATTCCTGATGCACTTTAGACAATTTAGGCCTTTGCTCTTCCCTAAACACAATCGGCCGACACAGTGCCATGGCTTGATATCCAAGACGCGCAGTTAACATGCCGCCCCCTAAGCCTTGGGCCAAGCGAGCAGACAATTTACCTGTCATTTCAACCGATAACAGCTGTGTTCCTAAATCTGTGACTAACTCACTGGTGCCCGCATAAATAATATTGATGATGATACTGCGGATAAGTTTAATTCGGCTCCAGTAACCAAGTTCAATGCCATAACAGCGGGCGACATCGCGCAGCATACGTTGATTACGCCAGAGGATAATCGCCATATCGAGCACAGCTAACGGACTCGCCGCCAGTAACACTGCCGACTCAGCCGCATAGCGTCGCACGACTTTTTTGGCCAGTTCATCTCGCTCCGTTAGGACTAAGTCCTCGAATAACAAGACTTTCTCGGCATCATTATGTTCATCTTTTAATGAGCTGCGAAGTTGCTGCAAACCTTGGCTGTCTTCATAGTGGCAAACGATATTATCGATAAAGCTGTCTGCTTCACCCATTTGCATGCTCTGCGCTAGCCTTGCACCTGTTTCTTGAGTATCGGCGACCTGTTTGAGTCGCTTGAGCTTACGGTATTCACTGACTGCGCTCGCCAATGCCCACGCACTGACAACCCCAAGCACCACACCATAAAAACTGAACAACCAAGGGCTCTCAAGCCAAGCATCCCTCAGTCCTAATCCTGTTTGAACGACTACAAGCAGCAATAAACTCACAGCTGCTAGACGGGCGAGCCAAGACCAACGGCGTGACTTGACGAGTTGAGGCGATACCGATTTAGCATCGATCATTTTTGGATGGGATGACAACGTTTCATCCATCAATTCCTCAATATCAGCAGCCACTTCTTGCACTGGCGTATGCGGATCAAAGGCTTTCGCCCCTTTGAGCTCCTCTTTGCTGGGTTTGAGCTCCACGACTTCTGGGTCAAACAGCTGCTGCTTTTTCAGCGGCTTATGTTCAACTGAGTGTGCAAATGAGTTCGCAGAAGAATTAGAAGCCTGCTCGTTAGCGTTATCCGATAGCTTTAGCGTCATTCCAACTTATCTCCCAGTAAGTACTGCAGCAAATGATCGAGACGAATATGGTCAAAGTGCACTTGAGATGGGTCAATATTGGCATTGCTCGGCGGTGCAAAGCCGACAAAGTTAAACCCTTGTTCACGCCAAAAATCGGGCTCAGGTAAGCGAGTGGGCACTTCGCCTGGAAACAAGGTCAGGGCTTTACCGTTGAGTCCCATCCCCTGCACGACTTCCACCTCGCCCTCTTGGGTCGTTACCATGCCATGGCGAGTCGCTTTAATGGCGCTAATCGCCATAGTCTCCACTTTACAACCATCGAAACTGGCAAAATGCTGGCTGTGTTTCAACATATCGGTTAGCAGGGACAAAACATGGCTCTGCTGATCGCGAGTCACATGGTCAACCTTGCTCGCGGCAAACAACAAACGGTCGATGCGGGGGGCAAATAAACGTCGTAAATAACTCGATTGGCCAAACTGAAAGCTTTCCATAATGGCATTGAGCGCCGCGCCCATATCCTCAAATTGCTTTTTACCGCGATTCAACGCACTAAAACAGTCAACAAGTACTAACTGCCGATCAAAACCGGCAAAGTGGTTTTTATAGAAAGGCTTAACCACTTTAGCCACATATTCTTGATAACGTTTTTCAAGTACATGGAATCCACTGTGTTTATCGCTTTGCGAAAGCTCAGCAAACTTTTCATCATTAACCAATAACAGGGGGAAAAAAGCCAATAAGGGAGCCCCCTGCCATTCACCCGGCAATAACATGCGTCCAGGCTGCGCTTGGTAATAACCTTGCACGTGCACTAAATCATTGAGTAATAACTGATATTGATCGGCAATCCGCTTTAATTGCTGCTCATCGGCGCTGGAGGCTAAATCCAATGACATCAATGATTGTTCAAACTCAGCATACAAGGGTGAGCTTTTAAGATTCTCGATGCGAACTTGTTGAGCACGGCACCAGGTTACAAAGTCTTGGCGCAGCATAGGTAAATCGAGTAGCCATTCGCCAGGATAATCAACTATGTCCAAATACAGAGTGGCGGTATCAGAAAACTTGGCCAGTAAGCCCTTTTTCGGTCGGTATTTAATCGCCAGTCGTAATTCAGAAATAGTACGGGTAGAGGCTGGCCAAGTCGCAGGTTCGGAAGTGAGCGCTAACATGGCGCCTTGATAATCAAAACTAGCGATTTCAAGATCCGGCTGCATGGCACGCTTAACACCGAGTAAACGCTGATCGCGGCTCACCTGCCACAGTGGCAAAGCGCTGTTGTTGCGGGCGTGAGGTAACGTTGAGACAGGTCCAGAATTGAGTAACTGATTGACTAACCCCGTGATAAACGCCGTTTTTCCTGCACCAGAAAGCCCAGTCACGGCCAAACGTAAATGCCGGTCCGCGGTGCGATGTAACAGGGATTGGCCCTTTTGGGTTAATTTATGGAGCGAGGCATCAAGCATTCCCATAGAGACTTCCCTTATGTCGAATGATGTTAACTTATGTCAAGTGATGTTGACTATACACTGGAATGGAGCAGAGATTAAGCAACAAGGGCGGACATGGCCGCCCTTTAGAAGGGTTACAAACTATTGATTTGTCTTTTTAAATCAAAGTTGTCAGAGGTGACATGGCGTTCTAAATTTTGTAGCCTAACTTCTAGACTTCGAAATTGACGACTCACGTCGCTTAGCGCTTGCTTTGCGGGTTCTCCCGACTGCCACGGCTTCTTCTTCACCTCGATATCATCTCTATCGTAATGCTTTTGCGGCTTGATGTCTAAAATCACCCACAAAGCGACATAGATGATAAATACCACACCTGAGCCGCCGAGTAAGAAGATAGACACAGTCAGCACTCGCACTAACCAAGTTTCAATCGCAAAGTACTCGGCAATCCCTGCACATACACCCGCTATTTTGCCTGACTGGGGAATGCGGTACAAAGTACGGCCATTAGATCCTCTCATGTTTCCCCCTCCATTCGGGCGATTCTGTATCCAGAATGGCCTCTAATGTCTCGATACGCGCCGCCATTTTATCGGCCTTGGATATCAAATCATTGAGTTGTGAAAACTCTTCCTCAGTGAGTCCCTGGCTCACTTGTCGCTTACTGCGATAATGAAGAACTAACCATATTGGCGCGACTATCACCATGAAAATAATAATCGGCGCCATTAGCACGTCCATATCCATAACTCACCTCTGAATTGTTATTCTTTTGACTTAGTTGGCGCTTTACCTTTTACCTTGGCTTTGAGCGCTGCCAGTTCTGCATTCACAGAATCTTCCGCTTCTAGCGCCGCAAACTCATCGGCTAAGGTCTTCTTGCTGCCAAGATCGTAAGATTCAACTTGGGCTTCTAAGCCTTCGACACGGCGCTCATATTGCTCAAACTTGAGCATAGCATTGTCGATCTTGCTTGAATCTAACTGCTTTTTCACTTCTAAGCGTGATGACGCTGTTTGAGTGCGCAAAATAATGGTCTTTTGACGCGCTTTTGCATCGAGCAGCTTTTCTTGCAACATGCCCACTTCATCTTTCAAGCGTGCGATATGTTCATCGATGACGGCTAACTCTTGATTCAGCGTATCGGCTAAACCGGTCGCTTTTTGTTTTTCAACTAAAGCGGCTTTCGCTAAGTCTTCACGGTCTTTGGACAGTGCCAGTTCAGCCTTATCTTGCCAATCTTGCACTTGCTCTAACACGCGGTTGATACGACGTTGCAGCTCTTTCTTTTCAGCTAACACTTTAGCTGAGGTAGAACGCACTTCAACGAGTGTGTCTTCCATTTCTTGGATAATCAGTCGAACCATTTTTTCTGGGTCTTCGGCTTTATCCAGCAATGCGCTGATATTAGAGTTAATGATATCGGCGAAACGAGAGAAAATTCCCATAATCCTATCCTCAAATTGATGTTGGTCTCGTACAAGGTAATACACTAACCGTGCCAACTTTTACTTCTTATTTAAATACAGCATCTTAAACAAAATTTTAACTTTTACTTCCTTTTACGCTTCAAGCCACTTATTATCATTTTCACCAAATTTTAGCGCGAAAGACTAAAAAATATCGTGGATAATAAATTTCAGCAAGACAACCTTATCGGTCAATCCAACGCCCTACTCGAAGTGTTAGAACATGTGTCGCAAATAGCGCCTCTGTCTAAACCCGTACTGATTATTGGTGAACGTGGTACAGGTAAAGAGCTTATTGCCGAACGCTTACATTATCTGTCTAAGCGCTGGGATCAAAGTTTTATTAAGCTAAACTGTTCATCTTTGAGTGAAAATTTACTCGAGAGTGAATTATTTGGCCATGAATCAGGTGCCTTTACTGGCGCCAAAGGCAAACACGAAGGCCGCTTTGAGCGCGCCGACGGCGGCACCTTATTCCTCGACGAATTAGCCAACACCTCAGGACTTATCCAAGAAAAGCTCCTGCGTGTCATTGAATACGGCGAATTTGAACGGGTCGGCGGCAGTAAAACCGTGCAGGCCGATGTCCGTTTAATCTGCGCTGCCAACGAAGATTTACCATCACTTGCTGACGCAGGCGAATTTCGTGCCGACTTGCTCGATAGACTCGCCTTCGATGTGATTACGCTGCCACCGCTGCGTTGCCGACCTGAAGACATTATGACGCTGGCGGAATATTTCGCCGTTGGTATGGCGCGCCAATTAAAGCTGCAACTGTTCAGCGGTTTCAGCGCCCATGCGGTCGAGCAATTAATGACCCACGACTGGCCGGGTAATATCCGTGAACTTAAAAACGTGGTCGAGCGCAGCGTTTACCGTAATGGTGGTGAAAATAGACCCATCGATCATATTACCCTCGATCCCTTTGCTTCACCGTATCGGCCCAAAACGCGGATCAAAACCCGCGAGCGTCAAATCACCTCAGTTGCGCCAACAACTGTTGCCAGTACGCCACAATCTGTGCCGATATTTGAGGCTGAAGTACAAGTCAATACTGAGTATTCAACAAATTGCTTTAATTTTCCGTTAGATTTTAAAGAGCAAACGGAGCAGTACGAAATGGATCTGATCCAGCAAGCACTCTCAAACAGCCAATATAACCAAAAGAAAACCGCCGACATGCTCGGATTAAGCTACCACCAACTGCGTGGCATCCTTAAAAAGTACAATTTACTTGATAAAGCATAAGCAGATTGCCCACGGGGGAGATGCACTGCTAAAATAGCCGTTCATAGTCGATAAAATAATGATTTATAAATGAGTGTGCTAATTAGACGCCTGTGCCTAACAACTGCAGTTTCTTGCATGAGTTGGTTGTTGGTCGCGTGTGGCCCCCAACGACTCCCTTCTGGTTTGGTGTATTGCTCCGAAGGGAACCCTGAGTCTTTTAATCCACAATTGGTGACATCTGGCACAACAATCGATGCCACCTCGCATCAAATTTATAGTCGCTTAGTGGATTATGACACCCAGTCAGGCAAGCTTGTCCCTGCCTTGGCGACGAGTTGGGCCATGTCTGATGATGGCTTAAGCTATCGCTTCACTCTCAGGGAAAACGTGCAGTTCCAGCATTCAAAGCGTTTTTACCCAACTCGCCCCTTTAATGCCGACGATGTGTTGTTCTCCTTTAATCGTATTATCGATACCCAGCATCCTTATCATTTTGTCTCCCGCACGGGTTATCCCTTCTTTCAAAGTATTGGCTTTTCTCAGCAAGTTAAAGGGATAGAGAAGATAAACGATCATGAAGTGGTCTTTTACTTAACCCGCAAAGACGCTTCTTTTCTGTCGAATTTAGCCACCGACTTTGCGGTGATCTTATCCAACGAATATGCGCAGCAGCAGTTAGCTTTAGGTCATCCTGAAAACGTCGACCACTTTGCCATTGGTACAGGACCGTTCACCTTAGTGCAATACGCTAAAAACGAATATATCCGCTATCGCCGTAATCCCGATTTTTGGGGAGAGCCAGCAAAAATTGATATGTTGGTATTTGATATCACACCCAAAAGTACAGTTAGGCTCGCTAAGCTTATCGCAGGAGATTGCAGCGTTTCTGCGCTGCCCAAAGCAGGTGAACTGCCTGTTATCAAACAGCATCAAGAATTAAACATCGAATCACAACCAGGTCTTAACGTGGCATTTTGGGCCTTTAATACGCAGAAGCCACCGTTAGATGATGTTCGCGTACGTCGTGCACTGGCCTATGCTGTTGATAAACAAAATATCCTGCGAGCGGTTTATCAAAATACTGCCATTGAAGCCACGGGCGTTCTACCTCCGGCATCATGGGCATATGCCAATAACAAAGGACTTGTCGATTACAATCCGCAAAAAGCACGCGACTTATTGAAAGAAGCCGGTATAAAAAATCTCAGCATCAATATTTGGGCCATACCGGTTGCCCGCACTTATAACCCCAATTCGTTGAAAACGGCCGAATTAATTCAATCCGATCTAGCAAACATCGGCGTAAAAGTGAATATCGTCAGTTACGATTGGAGCGTATTTAATCAGAGACTGAGCCGCGACGACTATGATTCTGTGCTGATTGGCTGGAATGCTGATAACAGCGATCCCGATAACTTTTTTAATCCGCTGCTGAGCTGCGCAGCAATGCAATCGAACAACAATCGTTCTCGCTGGTGTAACCCAGAGTTTGATGCCATCTTAAACAGCGCAAGGGAAGTATCAGATCAAGCGGAACGTAAAGTGATTTATCAACAAGCAGAAGCCTTTTTAGCTGAACAAGTACCTATGCTGAGTCTGGCACATGCCAAACGTGTAGCGTTAACTCGCAGTGATATCAAGGATATGCAGCTTACGCCTTTTGGTGGGATTTCCTTCACCCATACTAGCCAAGCACCACAGGAGGCGAATTAATGTTTACATACCTACTGCGTCGCCTCAATTTATTTCTTGCTACTTCGTTAGTCATGGTGGGTGTCTTATTTTACGCTACAGGCTTGTTTCCAGTTGAGCGCACCTATGCACTCACTGGCATACATACACCGACGGCGACCCAACTGGTTCAAATAGAACAAGACTACAAATTAGATAAAAACCAAGCGTGGCAATTTATCGCTTACCTACAACAAAGGCTTAGCGGTAATTTAGGGATTTCAGTCACGTCACATCAAGAAGTCGCCGAAGAACTCAGTGCCGTCCTGCCCGCCTCCTTCGAACTTGCTGTGATGGCGGGCATTATCGCAATTTGCTTGGGCGTGCCCTTAGGCGTGCTCGCCTCCCAGAGTCAACATAAGCTCACCCAAAATACCATTATGGCGATTACCCTAACGGGCTACTCTGTACCCGTATTCTGGTTAGGCCTTTATCTTTCGCTTTGGTTTGGCGTCGATCTTGGTTGGTTACCAATTTCGGGACAAATCAATTTGCTCTATGAAATCAAGCCCGTCACTGGCTTTATGCTAGTGGATACCTTGTTGTCAGAGTCTGAATACGGCATGTCGGCATTTAAAGATGCCCTGCTGCATATCATTTTGCCTGCCACAACACTGGCCGTGTTACCTTTTACTGTAGTGGTTCGTAGCACCCGTTCGGCAATGGTGAATGTGATGAATCAAACCTTTATCCGCGCCGCCGAAGCCAGAGGCATGCATACTGGCACGATTATACTACGCCACGCCCTGCCCAATGCGCTGATCCCCGTACTTAAACATTTAGGGCTAATGCTTGGCTCATTTGCCAGTTATGCCATAGTGGTTGAAATGATTTTCTCTTGGCCTGGTGTAGGATCTTGGCTGGTTTCAGGGATTTACCAACGGGACTATACTGTTATCCAAGGTGGGATTTTGGCCGTGGCCCTATTGATTATCTTCCTAAGTATCTTGATTGAAGTGCTGCACACAGCCTTTAATCCACTGAGCAGAAAAGACCTTTATGCCACCAGTTAAAATTTATCAAGAAGATCAAATTGCCTCTCCGACTATGCGGGTTTGGATTAACTTTTCGGCTAATCCTTTCGCCTTAGCGGGTCTGTGGACGATTGCATTTCTGCTCTTGCTAACCCTGTTTGGCCCTATGATTGCGCCCTTCCCACCAGAGGCACAAGATCCAAGAGCCTTGCTGTTACCACCCTCTTGGGACCCTTCAGGGACAGTGGCGCACTTTTTAGGGACTGACGATCTCGGCCGCGATATTTTTAGCCGATTATTACACGGCGCGCACTTGACCTTTGGCATGGCGCTGCTGATCGTCGTTACCGCATTATTCACAGGCTTTATCATAGGGTCGTTGTCGGGCATGATGCGGGGCTTAAAGTCCAGTATTCTCGGTCATTTGCTCGATGCGCTGTTATCGATTCCTTCATTATTAATGGCCATTTTAGTGGTAGCTGTAATGGGACCAGGGCTTGAAAACGTGTTCTGGGCCGTCGGGATTGCCTTAACCCCACAATTTGTGCGCTCCATACACCAGTCAGTGCATGAAGAATTACAAAAAGAATATGTCACAGCCGCGCGTTTAGACGGCGCTAACTCGATGCAAATTTTTTGGTATGTCATTATGCCAAACGTGTGGGAAGTGGTGATTATTCAAACCACACTTGCCATTTCAGCTGCTATTTTAGATATCGCTGCCCTGGGTTTTTTAAGCTTGGGCGCACAGGCGCCGAGTCCAGAATGGGGCGCAATGGTCGCCCAAGGGATGGATAATTTACTAACTGCACCTTGGGCCGTAACTATCCCAGGCTTAGCGATTCTTTTCAGTGTGCTTTCCATTAACTTGGTTGGCGATGGCCTACGGTCGGCGCTTGCGCCCATCAGAAACTAACTTATGCCCTTACTCGACGTACGAAATCTAACGATTGAACTCGATACGCCCCACGGTAGAGTGCGGGCGCTAGAAAAAGTCAGCTTAACGCTCAATGCGGGCGAAATTCATGGGCTAGTCGGTGAATCTGGCTCAGGACGAAGTTTGTTAGCCAGAGCGATTTTAGGCATCCCCGGACCCAACTGGACTATTACTGCAGACCGCATGATGTGGGATGGCAATAACTTGATGGCCATGAGCTCAAAAGAGCGCCGTAATCTGATGGGGTCAGACATGGCGATGATCTTCCAAGATCCGTCTGGCAGCTTAGATCCAGCACAAACCGTCGGCAGTCAGTTGATGCAAGCTATGCCTAAAAATCCCAACGCCTATTTTTGGCAACGGCGCAGGCATGCACGGCTTACAGCACAGAAATGGCTGCATAAAGTCGGGATCAAGAATCCGCGGCAGGTGATGTCTAGCTACGCGTGGGAATTATCCGAAGGCGAGTGCCAAAAGGTGATGATTGCGATGGCGGTTGCTAACCAGCCTCGCCTCTTGATTGCAGACGAACCCACAAGCTCGATGGAGCTCAGCACTCAGGCGCAAATTTTCAGATTATTATCCCAATTAAATCAATTACAAAACGTATCGATTCTATTGATCAGCCACGAGCTGGAAACCTTAGCCCAATGGTGCGATCACTTATCCGTGCTCTATTGCGGTCAAGTCATGGAATCTGGGCCGACGGACGAAGTGATTAAACAGCCTTATCATCCTTACACTAAGGCGTTACTCGAAAATATGCCCGACTATTCAGGCTCAGGTGGTCACAAGGCGATTATGCCTACCCTACCGGGTTCTGCGCCCGCCTTACAGCATTTGCCAATTGGTTGTCGTTTAGGGCCACGCTGCCCTGAAGCACAAAAAAAATGCGTTAATCAGCCAAATTTGAGTCATATCAAAGACCGCTATTTTGCCTGTCATTTCCCTTATCATGGCGAAACCCATAATGACGACCCCACTGCTTAAAGTTAATGACCTTTATAAAAGATATGATACTGGTTATAAGGGCTTTTCCCGCCAATATAACGATGCATTAGCGCCCGTATCCTTTGAGCTCGAACGCGGTGAAACCTTAGCGATAGTGGGTGAGGCGGGTTCAGGTAAAAGTACCCTCGCCCGCATTTTAGTCGGTGCAGAGCCCCGCAGCGGTGGTGAGATTTTTTTCGAAGGTGAAGCCTTAGACAGCCGCAATGTGAAGCAAAGATGCCGCTTAATTCGGATGATTTTCCAAGATCCGAATACTTCACTGAACCCGCGCCTAACGATTGGTCAATTACTCGATGAGCCGCTACGTTTCAACACCCAAATGTCAGCGCAATCGCGACACACCCAAGTGGTCGATACCTTACGAAAAGTAGGTTTATTACCTGAGCATGCGGAGTTTTATCCGCACATGATTTCCGAAGGGCAAAAACAACGAGTCGCAGTAGCACGAGCCTTAATGCTCAATCCTAAAATTATCATTGCCGATGAAGCCTTAACCGCTCTGGACCTTTCGGTGCGTTCGCAAATTCTTAATTTGCTGTTAAAACTGCAAAAAGATCTCGGCTTGTCTTATATCTTCGTGTCCCATAATCTCAATATTATTCGCCATGTCAGCGATAAAATTATGGTACTGCACAAAGGTGTAATGGTTGAAAAAGCTGATACAGAACAAATATTTAATTCACCAAAACATGAATACACCCAGAGGTTGGTCCAAGAGCAGAGTCTGTTTGTTCACAAACGCTAAACTGCTCCAACCACTTAAATAATCTGGTGAATTGGCTAAAAATAGGTGCCATTTACCCGCCGAAATATTTATCCTATTGGTCATTTTGATAGAAGAAGCTTAAACATGATTATCAAACCAAAAATTCGTGGATTCATTTGTACCACTACACACCCTGTCGGTTGTGAAGTAAACGTTCAAGAACAAATCACCTTAACTAAAGCAAAAGGCAAGATCGCTAACGGCCCGAAAAAGGTATTAGTAGTCGGTTCATCAAGTGGTTATGGTCTATCTTCACGTATCGCAGCCGCTTTTGGTAGCGATGCTGCAACGATTGGCGTGTTCTTCGAAAAGCCAGGTACTGAAGCGAAACCGGGTACTGCAGGTTGGTACAACTCTGCCGCTTTCGACAAATTTGCTAAAGCGGAAGGTTTATATTCTAAAAGCATTAACGGCGATGCCTTTAGCCATGAAGCTAAACAAAAAGTCATCGAGCTTATCAAGCAAGATCTTGGTGAAATTGACATGGTTGTTTACTCACTGGCATCACCAGTGCGCAAACTCCCTGATTCAGGTGAGCTTATCCGATCAGCTTTAAAACCCATTGGCGAAACTTACACAGCGACTGCCGTTGATACCAATAAAGACTGCATCATTGAAGCCACCGTTGAGCCAGCAACTGAGCAAGAAATTGCCGATACTGTCACTGTTATGGGCGGCGAAGATTGGGAACTGTGGATTAAAGCCTTATCTGAAGCCGGTGTATTAGCCGATAACTGCAAAACCGTAGCCTATAGCTATATAGGTACAGAACTGACGTGGCCAATTTACTGGCACGGCGCCCTTGGCAAGGCCAAGATGGATCTGGACCGCGCTGCAAAAGCGTTAAATGAACAACTGTCAGCCACTGGCGGCAGCGCAAATGTTGCAGTGCTAAAGAGCGTTGTGACTCAAGCGAGTTCGGCTATTCCTGTCATGCCTTTATATATCGCTATGGTATTCAAGAAAATGCGTCAGGAAGGTCTCCATGAAGGTTGTATGGAGCAAATCTATCGCTTATTCAGTGAGCGCCTATTCCGTGCCGATGGTGCAAAACCTGAGACAGACAGTGATAATCGCTTACGTTTAGATGACTGGGAACTGCGTGAAGATATTCAGCAACACTGCCGTAATTTGTGGCCACAAGTGACCACAGAAAACTTATCAGAATTGACTGATTACCGTGAATACAAAGCTGAATTTATTAAGTTATTTGGTTTTGGTATCGAAGGCATTGATTACGATGCCGACGTTAACCCATACGTTGAATTTGACGTTATCGAACTCTAATCAACTCGATAGCGAATCACTGCTTATCACAAACGTTAAACGCCACTTTTTAGTGGCGTTTTTATTTATAACTCCCAGATTAAGATGCGTTACACTAGCTGCAGTTGACCCCTAATAATCCCTCAATAAGGAAAATCAATGAAAATTAGCGCAAGAAACACCCTCAGCGGTACAATCAAATCCATAGAAATGGGCGCTGTAAACAATGAAGTGACAATAGAACTTGCACCCGGTGTCGTACTGACCTCTGTGGTGACTAAAGCTTCCTGTGAGCGCCTAGGGCTCAAAGTGGGTGATTCGGCTTATGCCCTCATCAAAGCCAGCAGCGTAATGATTGGCGTTGATGATTAACCATTCAACTCAGTAACGTGGCGATTGAAGTAATGGAATATGGAGTCTGACAGTGTTGCTATAGCGGATATCCTTCTAACTTCATTGGTAAACTTTATCGAATTAAAAAAACAAAAAGGCCAAGTGAACTCACTTGGCCTTTTCTATTTAATCAGTCGGATAGTAAATTTAACTCGCTATCCTCACTGAAATTATTCTTCTACAGGATAAAGCACCTTAGCATTGGCTTTAAGCGAATCGATCAAGCCACGGTAGTCTGCTTCACTGTATTGTGCGTTCAGACGTTGTTTAAGTGCATTAACTAGCTCATCACTCACACCTTCTGCAGCGTTGACTTTATCCAG
This sequence comes from Shewanella sp. DW31, assembly GCF_015767295.1. NCBI lineage: Bacteria > Pseudomonadati > Pseudomonadota > Gammaproteobacteria > Alteromonadales > Shewanellaceae > Shewanella > Shewanella sp. DW31. The sequence continues at coordinate 91,471 of NZ_JADWMP020000003.1, read as the reverse complement.
TGCAACCACAGCATAACCGTTTGCTAAACCAACGGTATCGACAACAGGAGTTGTACTTGGTGTTGGCATTTGGAACGCTTTGCCTACAATCGCAGCATCAACGTCCTGCGCGCCACGGCCTAGTTTCGCTTTAGACACTAAACCAAGATCAGTTGCACCCGCTTTAACTTGTGCCATCAGTTCCTGTGCTTTTGCACGGGCGGCTTCGTTTGCTTGATCTTGCTTCAAGCGCTCAGTGATGTTGGCTTTCACTTCAGCTAAGGCCAAAGTACCCGCATCGTGATGTTCTTTCACTCGGATGACAACCACATGGTTAGGTTCAAGCTCAATCACTTCACTGTTTAAACCTTTCAGCATCACAGTTTCAGAGAACGCTGCTTTAACTAAGTCAGGCTTGTTTAGCTCAGCAGGTGCGTTATCGCGAGAAAACAGTGCTGTAGTCTTAACATCAACGCCAACAGCTTTTGCGGTTTCAGATAGTGTATCTGGCACTTCATAGCTGGTATCCGCTAATTTACTTTGTAAGCTATAGAACTGGTCAACCGCTTTCTTATCTTGCAATTGAGCCACTATCTTAGCTTTCACATCAGCAAACGGTACAGTCGCGCCAGATTGCACATCTAATAGCTTGATAATGTGGAAACCAAAGTCTGTTTTAACCACCGCAGAATGTTGGCCTTTATTTAATGCAAATAAAGCGGCATCAAATGCAGGGTCCATAACACCAGGTTCAAACCAATCCAGTTTACCGCCCTGCTCTGCACTCAAAGTATCATCAGAGTTCGCTTTAGCCAGATCAGCAAAATCGGCACCGCTATCTAATTGCTTAGCGAGATCTTCAGCCTTGGCTTTTGCTGCCGCTTCATCGCTACCTGGCATAACCAAAATATGCGCGGCAAGACGCTTCTCGTTAGAAACATATTGTGCTTTATGTTCTTCGTAATACGTTTGTGCTTCTTCATCAGAAACTGGATTATTTTTAGCAAAATCAGCAGCATTCAGTTCAACATATTCTAAGCTCACCATCTCAGGGCTCATAAACTGCCCTTGGTTTGCGTCGTAATAGTTTTTCACTTGCTCGTCAGTCACAACCGCTGTCGCTAAGAATGGTGCAGAATCGACAACAACATAGCGCACATCACGGGTTTGGCCTTGTAACTCAGCCAATTGCTTAGCTTCGCCAGGTAACACGAATTCAGTACCCACAAGGGCTGCAGTTAACTGACGACGGGTCATATCGACACGCATCATGTCTCTGAAAGTCTGTGGCTGATAACCTAACTGACGCAGAATCGCCTGATAACGATCGTTATCAAATTTGCCATCAGTTTGAAATGCCGGTTCAGCTCTCATTGCAGCAACAATTTGCTCGTCAGATACACGTAGACCCATAGCCTTAGCAGCTTGATCTATCAACTTGTCAGCCACTAAGCGTTCTAATACGCTCTGCTTAATGCTTTGTAAGTATTTTTCGTCAGCAGATAACGCAGCAAACATTTCACCTAGCTGTTGCTCCATGCGAGAGCGCTCGCTCTGGTACGCCTGCTCTAGCTCGGCTTTAGTGATCTTGTCACCGTTCACTTCTGCCGCAGGCACATCAGTTGTTGAACCTAAGTAACTACTGACTCCTGCAAATGCAAAAGATAAAATCACAAGTACGAGAATGCCTTTAGCAATCACGCCTTGCGAACCATCGCGGATCTTTTCTAACATCAGATTTCTCGCTTGTTGCGATTAACAAAATAAAAAGGCGCATCAGGTTGAGATGCGCCTTTCTGTAATTTATGGGGAATATTCAGACGCTACCACTGGTAAATTCTAAAACCCCGAGTAATGGTAGAAATTAAGCTTCATATTCCATTACTTTCAATTCGTAAAAAGCACTGATAAACAGTGCTTGTCATTACGAACGCCTTACAAAGGCTACGATATTAATGATTAATTAACAGCGTCTTTCAGTGCTTTACCAGCTTTGAATGCAGGAATTTTAGCTGCTGCGATTTTGATTTCTTCACCCGTTTGTGGGTTGCGACCAGTACGCTCAGCGCGTTCACGCACTTCAAAAGTACCAAAACCAACAAGAGAAATTTTATCACCTTCTTTCAGACCTTCGGTCACAGCAGCGATAAAAGAATCCAGTGCTCGGCCAGCAGCGGCTTTAGAAATGTCAGCACCAGATGCGATTTTCTCGATTAGTTCAGATTTGTTCATGTCATCCCCTTGAATGTAATTTTTTTTGCGCCGCAACCAAATCCGTCTCTAGAGCGGTCTGCGGAGGCTTTTATAACAAGCTTGAATTCAAAGTTCAAGCTGAGTTCGAAAACCAAAGAATTAAAACTGGATACAGCTCAAAGCCAGTTGCGCCAAGGGCTTGGAGCAGCTGGCTCTCCACAGACCTAGGCTACCACAGGTCTGCGCTTTGTTAAGCCCCTTTTTTCATTTTTTTTAACGCGATAGCGCAATTTCTTGCGTTATGCCAAGTTTTTAACCACTTCGAAGCCTTCCACTGGTCTTTCTAGGGCCAGTTTTAACACTTCATCGACCCAACGCACGGGACGAATTTCTAAATCGGCAATCACATTGGCAGGAATTTCTTCCAAATCACGCTCGTTTTCTTTTGGAATAAGCACCAATTTTATGCCGCCGCGGTGTGCTGCCAGCAGTTTTTCTTTCAAACCACCGATAGGTAACACTTCACCACGTAAGGTTATTTCACCTGTCATAGCCACATCAGCACGCACGGGGTTACCCGTTAAGCTTGATACTAACGCGGTACACATAGCCGCACCAGCAGATGGACCATCTTTGGGTGTCGCACCTTCTGGCACATGCACGTGGATATCACGCTTCTCGTAGAAATCAGCATTGATACCTAATTGTTCCGCACGGGCGCGAACAACTGTCATCGCTGCTTGAATCGACTCTTGCATCACGTCGCCAAGGGAACCGGTATAGGTTAACTTCCCTTTACCTGGCACTGAGGTTGCTTCAATCGTCAGTAAGTCACCGCCCACTTGAGTCCAAGCTAAGCCAGTCACTTGACCGATTTGGTTCTTAGACTCGGCTTTGCCGTAATCAAAGCGCTGCACGCCAAGGAAAGACTTAAGATTCTCTTGGTTGACAGTCACTGACTTAACTGACTTATCGAGCAAAATCATTTTCACGACTTTACGGCAAATCTTAGACAATTCACGCTCGAGTGAACGCACACCCGCTTCACGGGTGTAATAACGAATAATGCCAACGATAGCACTATCATCGACTTTAATTTCAGTGGCTTTTAAACCATTGCGCTCGATTTGCTTATTCAGCAAATGTTGCTTAGCAATATTCAGCTTCTCATCTTCGGTGTAACCCGATAAACGAATGACTTCCATACGATCAAGTAGTGGCCCAGGAATATCCATAGAGTTTGACGTTGCAACAAACATCACATCGGATAGGTCGTAATCGACTTCGAGGTAATGATCGTTAAAGGTCGCATTTTGCTCAGGATCTAACACTTCTAATAAAGCAGAAGCCGGATCTCCGCGCATATCAGAACTCATCTTGTCGATTTCATCGAGCAAGAATAACGGGTTTTTCACGCCGACTTTAGCCATCTTTTGAATGACTTTACCCGGCATAGACCCAATGTAAGTACGGCGATGACCACGGATTTCCGCTTCATCACGCACACCACCGAGGGCAACACGCACATACTTACGACCGGTCGCCTTAGCGATCGATTGACCTAGCGAGGTTTTACCCACACCTGGTGGCCCCACTAAACACAGGATTGGCCCTTTAAGCTGACGCACTCGGCTTTGAACTGCCAAATATTCCAAGATACGTTCTTTGACTTTTTCAAGACCAAAATGATCGGTGTCGAGTACTTCTTGGGCTTTGGCTAAATCACGTTTGATTTTAGAACGTTGGCTCCAAGGCACAGCCGTCATCCAATCGACATAACTGCGAACCACCGTCGCTTCAGCCGACATTGGTGACATCATGCGTAACTTGTTAAGCTCGGCGAGGGCTTTCTCTTTCGCCTCAGCGGGCATATTAGCCTCTTCAATCTTACGATTTAAGGCTTCAAATTCGTCATGGCCTTCATCTAAGTCACCCAGTTCTTTCTGGATGGCTTTCATCTGTTCGTTCAGATAGTACTCACGCTGACTCTTTTCCATCTGTTTTTTAACGCGAGTCCGGATACGTTTTTCAACCTGTAATAGGTCGATCTCCGATTCCATCATCGCCATTAAATATTCCAGACGTTCGCCGACGTTGACCATCTCAAGCACAGATTGCTTATCTTCAAGCTTAAGTGGCATGTGTGCGGCCATAGTATCGGCCAGACGCGCCGCTTCATCGATACCCGATAAAGAGGTCAAGACTTCTGGCGGGATCTTTTTGTTCAGCTTGATATAACCTTCAAACTGACCAATAGCACTGCGCACTAACACTTCTTCTTCTTTGTCTTCCAGCGGTTCTGATTCCAGATACTCAGCCTTAGCCACAAAAAATTCTGTTTCTTGGGTATAACGGGTAATACGGGCGCGACGACCGCCTTCAACCAGCACTTTGACTGTACCGTCTGGCAGCTTAAGTAACTGTAAAATAGAGGCAACCGTACCCACTTCGAAGATGTCATCTTTTGATGGTTCATCGAGCTCGGCATCACGCTGCGCCACTAAAATAATTTGCTTATCCTGCGCCATTGCCGTCTCGAGACATCGAATAGATTTTTCTCGTCCGACAAATAACGGAATTACCATATGGGGATAGACCACCACATCTCGCAGTGGCAGCACGGGGAGTTCGATATGCGCTTCACGCTCTTGGGTCATAGTTCGATTCCGTTTTGGTGAAATGGATTAATACTGGAGTATATTGGGACGCTTTATGGAGTTTCAATGGCTAATACGAAAAAAGGAGTCCATTGGACTCCTTGTTTTTCAGTTTATTAGCGATCAGTACAATTATTGTTCGCCTGATGCCACTTGGGCCTCATTGTGCTCGTAAATCAAGATTGGGGCTGATTCCCCTTTCACGACTGATTCATCCACAACGGCCTTCACCACACCGTCAACGGATGGGATATCGTACATAGTATCCAGCAGAATACTTTCAACGATGGAGCGTAGGCCACGGGCACCAGTCTTGCGAGACATGGCTTTGTGAGCAATCGCTTTAAGCGCATCTTCGCGGAACTCAAGCTCAACCCCTTCCATCTCAAATAACGCACTGTATTGCTTAGTTAGGGCATTTTTAGGTTGAGATAGAATTTGTACTAAAGCTTCTTCATCCAGCTCAGTCAGAGTCGCAACCACTGGCAGACGACCAATAAACTCAGGGATTAAACCGTATTTGACTAAATCGCCAGGTTCTACTTGTGATAACGTTTCAGAGATCGTCGCTTTCTCTTTCTCGCCTTTCACCTGTGCACCAAAACCAATACCCGAGCCAACGTGCGCACGTTGCTCAATCACTTTCTCAAGCCCTGCAAACGCACCACCACAGATAAACAGGATCTTAGAAGTATCGACTTGTAAGAATTCTTGCTGTGGATGCTTACGGCCACCTTGTGGTGGAACCGCGGCAACAGTACCTTCAATCAGCTTAAGCAGTGCTTGCTGTACACCCTCACCCGATACGTCACGGGTGATTGATGGATTGTCTGACTTACGGCTAATTTTATCGATTTCATCGATATAAACGATACCACGCTGCGCCTTCTCAACATCGTAGTCGCACTTTTGCAGCAACTTTTGAATGATGTTTTCAACGTCTTCACCCACATAACCCGCTTCAGTCAGCGTAGTAGCATCTGCCATAGTGAAAGGCACATTAAGTGAGCGCGCAAGGGTTTCAGCCAGTAGAGTTTTACCGCTACCCGTTGGACCGATAAGCAAAATATTACTCTTGCCCAGCTCGATACCATCTTTAGGCGATGCATTTTTTAAACGCTTATAGTGGTTATACACTGCCACAGAAAGCACTTTTTTCGCTCTGTCTTGACCAATAACATAATCGTCTAAATGTGCACGCAACTCATGTGGTGTCGGTAATTTATCGCTATCACGCTTTGGAGAGATTTCTTTAATCTCTTCACGAATGATGTCGTTACATAACTCAACACATTCGTCGCATACATACACTGATGGGCCAGCAATGAGTTTTCTGACTTCATGCTGGCTCTTTCCGCAAAAAGAGCAGTACAGCAATTTACCGCTGTCACCATTATTTTTGTTGTCGCCCATTAATTACCTCATTTGCAGTCTGCTCTACTGCCTGTCTTAAATTTGCTTAACTTTTACAAAGCATAGCTCAGTCAAAAGCAAAAATCAGCCGCGTTTCGTCATCACAGAGTCAACTAAGCCATATTCGACGGCTTGAGTTGCACTCATAAAGTTGTCACGATCGGTATCGCGTTCAATCACTTCGAGCGGTTGACCTGTGTGTTCAGCGAGCATTAGGTTAAGCTTATTTTTAATGCCTAAGATTTCTTTGGCATGAATAGCAATATCTGATGCTTGACCTTGGAAACCACCCAGCGGTTGATGGATCATCACGCGAGAGTTTGGTAGACAGTGACGCTTACCCTTCTCACCACCAGCTAACAAGAAAGCGCCCATACTGGCGGCTTGGCCGATACAGACAGTGCTAACATTCGGTTTAATAAACTGCATGGTATCATAAATCGCCATGCCTGCGGTGACAGAACCACCAGGGGAGTTAATGTATAAAAAGATATCTTTATCTGGGCTTTCTGATTCTAAGAATAATAATTGCGCCACGATAAGGTTTGCCATGTGTTCTTCAACTTGACCTACCAAAAAGATAATCCGCTCTTTCAACAAACGAGAATAAATATCGTATGAGCGTTCACCCTTAGCAGTCTGTTCGATCACCATAGGCACTAAAGCACTTTGTATGTCTGACGCAATATGCATTATTCACTTCCCTAAATAAAAATGGCTCGCATGAGGAGCCTCATACGAGCCATTATAAATGGCGAACAGCTAATCAAGTCAAGCTTAGCTTATGCGCGACCGGTAGCCTTGTTCATAAATTCTTCAAAAGCGACTTGTTTTTCGGTCACTTTGGCAGATTTCAACAGTGCTTCAACCGCTTGCTCTTCTAAAGCAACGTTGCGCATGTTTTGCATCAGCTCTTTGTTGCTGTTGTAATAAGCAACAACTTCACTTGGATCTTCGTAGGCAGAAGCCATAGAAGCGATCAAGCCTTGTACGCGTTCATCTTCCGCTTTCAGTTCGTTAGTCTTGATGACTTCGCCTAATAGCAGACCGATTTTAACACGACGTGCAGCTTGTTCAGTGAACAATTCAGCTGGCAGTTCTGGCATGTTAGCCGATTGGCCGCCAAAACGTTGCATGGCTTGTTGACGCAGAACGTTAACTTCGCCATCGATCAATGCTTTTGGCAAAGTGATATCGTTGTTAGCTAACAGACCATTGATCACTTGCTCTTTCACGTTAGCTTTTAACGCTTGCTCAAGTTCACGGTTCATATTTTTACGGATTTCAGTTTTAAGGGCTTCTAAGCCACCTTCGCTGATACCAAACAGAGCAGCAAACTCATCGTTTACTTCTGGCAGGTTAGCCGCTTGCACTTCAGTCAGTGTAATCGCGAACTTAGCCGCTTTACCTTTCAGGTTTTCAGCGTGATATTCTTCAGGGAAGTTCACGTCGATAACAAATTCTTCGCCCGCTTTGTGACCTAAGATACCCGCTTCAAAACCTGGGATCATACGGCCGCTACCTAATTGCAGTTCAAAATCATCAGCTTTGCCGCCTTCAAATTCTTCACCGTCAACTGAGCCAACAAAGTTCATTTTCACTTTGTCGCCATCAGCAGCTTCACGCTCAACAGCAGCGAAAGTCGCGTGTTGTTTACGTAAGGTTTCAATCATAGTGTCAACGTCAGCGTCAGTCACTTCAGCTTTTGGTTGTTCTACTTCGATTGCATCTAAGCCTTTCAGCTCAACTTCTGGATAGATTTCAAAGGTAGCGATAAATTCGAATTTTTCGCCATCAGTAGAACCAGGAACAAAAGTCGGTGCACCCGCTGGGTTTAACTTCTCAGCAATAATTGCTTCGATGAAGTTACGTTGCATCACTTCACCCATGATGTCTTGACGAATCGCTGCGCCGTAACGTTTGTTTATAACAGTAACAGGCACTTTACCAGGACGGAAACCTGGGATACGAGCACGCTTAGCTTCACGTTGTAAACTGTCTTTAACCAGCTTTTCAATTTGTTCAGCAGGAACAGAAATGGTCAGGCGACGCTCTAGGCCTTGGGTTGCTTCAACAGAAACTTGCATTGTTTTACCTCGAAATTTGTCTAACGTCCTTTGTAATAGCCGATTCATCAACTATTCAGGTATTCGTTTCTTGATCATTAAATTTGACTACAATGCCCACCACAACTGGCTTTAGGCACAGGTCGCTCATAGTTGATATCTATCAAGACGCGACATTATAGCCACCGTTTTCTGCAGAGTCGAGCCTCAACAGCCGAATCTGGGGTATAAAAAAAGCGACACAAGGTCGCTTTTTTTAATTTGTACTCAAAGTACTAAAAATGGGGTGACTGATGGGGCTCGAACCCACGACAACCGGAATCACAATCCGGGACTCTACCAACTGAGCTACAATCACCACTGAAACTGGTACGCCCGGCAGGATTCGAACCTGCGACCACCCGCTTAGAAGGCGGGTGCTCTATCCAACTGAGCTACGGGCGCATGGTTTACAGAATTTTCTGTATCCTAACCGATTTGGAAAGCATTTATGCTAACCCTATCACTCGCCTATTTGAGTCCAAATTATCTTTGAATTCATTGAAGCAAACGATAACAAAGTGGTCGGTGATAGAGGATTCGAACCTCTGACCCTCTGGTCCCAAACCAGATGCGCTACCGGACTGCGCTAATCACCGAAGGTCTTACATTTTACTTGGTATCAACTCAGAGGGTTCCCTCTGGTCCGCTCTCATCCAAAATCTGGATGCGCTATCGGACTGTGCTAATCACCGAAGGTCTTACATTTTACTTGATATCAACTCAGAGGGTTTCCTCTGGTCCACTCTCATCCAAAATCTGGATGCACTACCGGACTGCGCTAATTACCTAAGGTCTTACATGACAGTTTCAGCGCAAGATGAACACATCTGCCTGAGAACGGAGCGCATCTTATCCCCTCACTTTACACCCGTCAACGATTTTTTTATCGTTCGACTCTAGGTGCTGAATTATCAGGCTAATCTGGTTTTTTTTATCCACTTGGCAACGGCTTTAACCATGACACAGTAGCTGTGCCCTGTTAAAATAGCCACGATTGCCAATCTCTGTGTTAACTACTGTTTTCACCATCGCCCATATAAAGGATATCCTACACCCATGACAGCCCAAATAATCGACGGCAAGGCGATTGCTCAATCCATCCGCACTAAGCTCAGCGAAAAAGTCACCGCCCGCAAAGAGGCTGGACAACGCGTACCGGGTTTAGCCGTAATATTAGTGGGAGCCGATCCGGCATCACAAGTTTATGTTGGCAGTAAACGTAAGGCTTGTGAAGAAGTTGGATTTCTTTCTCGTTCATACGATTTAGAAACAAACTGCACTGAAGATGAATTACTCAACCTGATTGATAGTCTTAATGATGATCCGACAATTGATGGCATCTTAGTGCAACTGCCATTACCCGCACATATCGAAGACTCAAAAGTCATCGAGCGTATCCGCCCAGATAAAGACGTCGATGGATTTCACCCGTACAACGTCGGCCGTTTAGCCCAGCGTATTCCGGTGCTGCGCTCTTGTACCCCAATGGGCATAATGACACTCATCAAATCCACCGGCGTTGATACCTATGGTTTAGATGCTGTTGTGGTTGGCGCATCGAATATTGTCGGCCGCCCAATGACCTTAGAGTTGCTGCTTGCTGGCTGCACCACCACTACTTGCCACCGCTTCACTAAGAATCTCGAACAAAAAATCCGTCAGGCAGATCTCGTGGTCGTTGCAGTGGGTAAACCCGGCTTTATTCCTGGCGAGTGGATCAAGCCTGGCGCGATTGTAATAGATGTGGGTATTAACCGTTTAGATAACGGCACCTTAGTCGGCGATGTGCAATATGACATTGCTGCGCAAAATGCCAGCTTTATCACTCCAGTCCCCGGCGGTGTCGGCCCGATGACGATTGCAAGCCTATTAGAAAACACCTTATATGCCGCCGAGCAGTATCATGACTAGGTTCTAGGTTCTAGGTTCTAGGTTCTAGGTTCTAGGTTCTAGGTTCTAGCAAGCATAAAAAAACCTGCATGATGCAGGTTTTTTATTTGCTGAAGATTTTCTTGAATTAAAAATATAGCGAATAAGCTTATTTCTTGCGCCAAGTGGTGCCACTCGGGCCATCTTCGAGCTCAACGCCTAACTCATTCAAACGGTTACGCGCCACATCCGCAGCAGCCCAGTCCTTTTCAGTACGAGCACGGTTACGTTCAACGATTAAAGCTTCGATTTCAGCCACTTCATCATCACTACCGCCGCCTTGGAAGAAAGCTTCAGGCTCTTGGCTTAATAAGCCTAAAACATCCGCTAATTGCTTCAAGGTGACTGCTAATGCCGATGCCTGTGCCATATCGGTCAGTTTTAAACGATTGATCTCACGCACCATGTCAAACAGGACTGAGTAGGCTTCAGGTGTATTAAAGTCATCATCCATCGCCGCTTTAAATTTCGCGACAAACTCTTCTGCTGGCGCCGCAGCGACAGTCAAGTCGACATCTTTAATAGCCGTATACAAACGCTCTAAAGCTGAACGAGCTTGTTTCAAGTTATCTTCTGAATAGTTTAGTTGGCTACGATAATGGCCAGATAACAGGAAATAACGCACAGTTTCAGCATCATAGTGACCAAGTACATCGCGAATGGTAAAGAAATTGCCTAACGACTTAGACATTTTTTCACGGTCAACCATCACCATGCCAGTGTGCATCCAATAGTTAACGTATGGGGTGTCATGGGCACAGCAAGACTGGGCGATTTCGTTCTCATGGTGCGGGAACTGTAAGTCAGAGCCGCCGCCATGAATATCAAAATGTAGACCTAAATGCTTACTGTTCATGGCCGAACATTCGATATGCCAGCCAGGACGACCCGGTCCCCATGGCGATTCCCATGTCGGTTCGCCAGGTTTAGACATTTTCCACAACACAAAATCCATTGGATTTTGTTTGGTTTCGTCCACTTCAACCCGAGCACCGGCTTGCAGTTGATCTAAATTCTGACCCGATAAACGGCCGTAATCAGGATAGGAAGCCACGCTGAAAAGCACATCACCATCGCTAGCAACATAGGCATGGCCACGGGCGAGTAATAACTCAACCATGTCGATGATTTCGGCAATATGCAGGGTAGCGCGCGGTTCAAAATCGGGGCGCAACATATTTAAGGCATCGAAGTCTTGGTGCATTTCACCAATAAGACGCTCGGTTAAGGCTTCACAGCTTTCGTTATTCTCGTTAGCGCGCTTGATGATTTTGTCATCAACATCAGTAATATTGCGCTGAAAATTCACTTCATAACCCGCGTAACGCAGGTAGCGCACTATCATGTCGAAGGAAACAAAAGTACGGCCATGACCAATATGACAGAGATCGTATATGGTCACACCACACACGTACATCCCAATTTTCCCGGGATTAATTGGCTTAAATTCCTGTTTTTGGCGGGTAATACTGTTGTAAATCTTCAACATCGATATTCTCTTCAATGATACATTCAGGTGTAAAATCAAGGAGTCAGTCTATCACGGCCTGACAGGTTTTGAATACTGCACTTTGCGCGCAATCCGAGATAAGTTAGAATCGCGCCACTATTTACACTGAGTATGAAAACATGATCACATTACACACTAATTTGGGCGACATTAAACTGCAACTGAACGCTGAGAAAGCGCCGTTAACAGTAGCAAACTTCATGAAATATGTTGACGAAGGTTTCTTCGACGGCACTATCTTCCACCGTGTGATAGACGGTTTCATGATCCAAGGTGGTGGCTTCAACGAAGACATGAGCCAAAAGCGTTGTAACGAGCCAGTGAAGAACGAAGCCAATAACGGTTTATCAAACCGTACTGGTACTGTCGCTATGGCGCGTACTTCAGATCCACATTCAGCTACTGCGCAGTTCTTCATTAACGTGAACGACAACACTTTCCTCGATTTTAAATCAGAAACCTCACAGGGCTGGGGCTACTGCGTATTCGGCGAAATCGTTGAAGGCATGGACATTATCGAAAAAATCAAGGCCGTTAGCACTGGCAACCGTGGTATGCATCAAGATGTGCCATTAGAAGCCATTGTGATTGAAAAAGTCAGCGTCGCGGCATAATACGGCGAATGCGAACTCTATTTATAGGCGATCTGCACCTGAGTGCAGATCGCCTTGATATCACCCAAGCGTTCACTCGCTTTCTCGACACTGAACTCGATGATGCTGACGCCCTTTATATCCTAGGCGATTTGTTTGAAGTCTGGGTTGGTGATGATATTGCCTTGCCTTTTGCCCTAGACATCGCCGAAAAACTCAAGCAAGTATCACAAAAGTTACCCGTGTATTTTATCCATGGCAACCGTGACTTCATGCTAGGCAAACAATTTGCGCGCGCCGCAGGCATGCAAATTTTACCCGAAGTCACTCGCCTCAATTTATACGGTGTCGACACTGTAATTTTGCACGGCGACAGCTTATGTACTTTAGATAAGGCCTACCAACGCTTTCGAAAACTGCGCAGTTTATCGCTGTCTCGTTGGCTGTATGGTTGTTTATCCAAGAAAACCCGTCAGGGCATTGCTGATAAAATTCGCAGCAAGAGCAAGAACAGCAATAAGCAAAAAAGCTACACTATCATGGATGTAGAGCCCAATGCGGTCGATGTGTTATTTGCCAAGACACACACTAAGCATATGATCCACGGACATACCCACAGACCGGCCATTCATCAACTTGCTAATGGCTGTAAGCGTATAGTGGTTGGCGATTGGTATGAACAGGGCAGTGTGCTCAGTGTGAGCGCTGAGGGGATTAATTTACAGTCCTTACCCTTCGACCCGACGATGACCTAAAGGCATTGGCTTAAGTAGGCCTCATTTAGCGTTACTTAAGCTTAAATGCCTTAAATTTTTAGCTTTAATAGCTTGAAAATACTGTGATTAACGGTTTTTTCGAACCGTTAATCGTTTCTGCTATATGGACTTAACTCTACTCGTTTGGGGAAGCAAAGCCGTTCAAATTAATTTAATAGAGGCGACCCACTGTGGAAACGAAACTCATCATCCTGCGCCAAAATCAACTCAGCTTCTAACTCGCCAAAGTACTTCACTCGCTCGCTAATATCCTCAGGTGAAACCAACTGAGCTAACGCAAGATAATCTTGATAATGTCGAGCTTCAGAACGCAGCAGTGACACATAAAACTTACTCAACTCACCGTCTAAATAAGGCGCGAGTTTAGCGAAGCGCTCGCACGAGCGAGCCTCAATATATGCCCCTACAATCAACTTATCCCGCAAAATATCTTTCTCATGGGTTGTCACATGACTCATCATCCCCTTGGCATAACGACCCGCGCGAATATTGCGGTAATCAATACTGCGCTTGTGCATTAAATCCAATACTTGTTCAAAATGATGAAACTCTTCTTTAATCAAGCGGATTAAAGGTGAAACTAAATTCGCAGCAAACTTAAAGTTGGGCTTAGGTATAAGGTCAGTTACCAACTCATTCTTTTTCACATCACGGGCTAAAAAACTTTCCACATCATGTTCTTGCGAATAAATAAACTCTTCATAGGGTTTAGCCCACGCCAACAGGGTTCGACCACTGTCTTTATCTAACGCATATTTTCGTAGCAAAAAAATCGCTGTCTGAGCGGCTTTTAACTCACAGTTACAATGGTCGATCAGCAACTCATCCAAGGAATCTGATTTTATCGCAACATCAATCCAAGTTTGCGGTGTTTCACAGTGAAGAAATGCGTGGATGGGGGCAAGAAGTTGCAGCATGGACTCACTCAATATCATTCTGAATATCGCGCTATTTTACGCATATTTACTCATAAGCTATAGCATTAGGCTTAAGTAAACTTGACGCGCTGAACTTTTTGTTCAATAAATAATCTACACTCTAAAGAACTGAGATCCTGATCACACAGCCTCTCACTTCTCTATGTGTAACCAATCGATGGATAAAGAGACAGGACACTATTTTAACCTCGATTGTAGAGCTGTTATCAGCTCGTCTGACGTTTGGCGAGCCATTCATCAATGCTGAACAAGGATAATTATAATGATACTGAATCACTTAATGGGGCTATACACTCATCCAAAACAAGAGTGGCAAACAATTGAAAAAAACCATGAGGCACTGAAAAGTAGCTTAAGTCATGTAGTACTTATCGCCTTAATCCCGGCGGTGTGCAGCTATATAGCTACGGCTTACATTGGCTGGAATCCTGGCGCTGGCGATCCTATTTACCTTACACCACAAAGTGCCCTGTTTATGTCCGCAGGCATGTATTTAGGCCTAATTGCAGGCGTATTTGCCCTTGCCTATTTAGCCTATTGGATGGCAAAAACCTTCGATGCTAACCCAACTTACACCCAAGCATTAGAGCTCGCATCCTACACTGCAACCCCGTTGTTTATGGTCGGTTTAGCCGCATTATATCCAGTGCTATGGTTTATCATGATAGTAGGGTTGATTGGTTTAGCCTACTCAGTGTATTTACTGTACGCGGGGGTGCCTATCATTATGAATATCCCTGAAGAGAAAGGTTTTATCTACGCCAGCTCTATGGTGACAGCAGGCTTAGTACTCTTGGTGGGGCTAATGGCAACTAGTGTCATTTTATGGAGCTTAGGCTTTGGTCCTATGTACCAATAACCATTTTAATTCATCACAAATTTAATCAACAGCAACTCAAGCTCTGCGTCACAATTGTGATTTGTAGCAGAAAATAAAAAAGAAGGCCGCAAAGGCCTTCTTTTTTGAGTTGAATTAACGATTTGAGCGAGTTAGCAGATCAGTTTGACTCATTCAGTCAAACTGCTCCACTTAAGCAAAATCACTCGAAAGAATCACGCAGCGCTACGGTTAAGTTAAACACTAAATTATCCGGCGATGAATCTTTACTGTCAGCGCAGAAATAGCCTTCACGCTCAAACTGATAGGCTTGTTCCGCAGGTGCATTCACTAAGCTTGCTTCTGCAAAACCTTGTACAACGATCAATGATTCAGGGTTCAACACCTCATCCACAGTCTCTGCCGCAGCAGGATTAGGATCGGTAAATAAACGCTGATAGAGACGGAATTCAGCAGGTTTAGCAGTAGATGCCTCAACCCAATGGATCACGCCTTTAACTTTACGGCCATCAGCAGGGTTTTTACCTAAAGTTTCAGGATCATAAGTACAGTAAACCGTCATGATATTACCTTCGCTGTCTTTGTCACAACGTTCAGCTTTAATCACATAAGCATTACGTAAACGCACTTCTTTACCTGTAACTAAGCGTTTGTATTGTTTGTTGGCTTCTTCTTTAAAGTCAGCCACATCAATCAATATTTCTCGGCCAAAGGCTAATTCACGCGTCCCCATGCTCTCATCATTTGGATGAGCGGCCGCTTGAATGTACTCAAGTTCACCTTCAGCATAGTTTTCAATGATAACTTTCAATGGACGCAATACGGCCATCGCACGCGGTGCATGTTCGTTCAATTCTTCACGAATACACGCATCTAACATGCCGACTTCAATCATATTCTCTTGCTTAGTCACGCCGATACGTTGACAGAACTCGCGAATTGACGCTGGTGTATAACCACGGCGACGTAAGCCTGCAATCGTTGGCATACGAGGGTCATCCCAACCTGACACGAGTTTACGGGTCACAAGGTCGTTCAGCTTACGTTTAGACATCAAGGTATATTCGAGATTTAAGCGAGAAAACTCGTATTGACGAGTACGATTCGGCGCTTGAAAATCGTTCAAATTATCCAACACCCAATCGTATAAACGACGGTTGTCTTGGAACTCTAATGTACATAAAGAGTGGGTAATATGTTCTAACGCATCAGAAATACAGTGCGTGAAGTCGTACATTGGGTAAATGCACCACTTGTCACCTGTTTGATGATGATGGGCAAAACGAATACGGTAGATGATAGGATCGCGCATACACATGAATGGCGATGCCATATCAATTTTGGCACGCAATGCGCACTCGCCTTCTTTAAAACCACCGTCGCGCATCTTAGCGAATAAGGCGAGGTTTTCTTCGACTGATGTGTCGCGGAAAGGACTGTTTTTACCTGGCTCTTTTAACGTACCACGGTATTCACGGGTTTCATCTGCATTCAAAAAACACACATAAGCCAAACCTTTATTAATCAGTTCAACCGCATATTGATGTAACTGATCAAAATAGTTTGATGAATAGCGAACATCGCCATCCCACTGGAATCCAAGCCAACGCACATCCGCCTGAATAGAATTAACATAATCAATGTCTTCTTTTTCAGGATTAGTATCGTCAAAACGTAAATTACACAGACCGTTATAGTCTCGCGCTATCCCAAAATTTAAGCAGATAGATTTAGCATGACCAATATGAAGATAGCCATTCGGTTCCGGCGGGAAACGAGTCTGTACACTCGTGTGCTTACCGCTTTGTAAATCTTCATCTATGATATTACGAATAAAGTTACTCGGACGTACTTCAGTGTCCACATGACTCATGGAATTCCTCTTTGCGAACAATGGCAATTTTAAGAAAACCAGCATGATCCTACAGATCACCACTAGTTACAATGCCTAGGGTTAAAAACTCTGGTTTTTGACTGTTTAGGGTTATAACCGCGATAGTAAAACAATAAAAGCAGCCATGAAAGCTGCTTTTATCTTTGACCTAACTAAGCTGACATTTATTATTCAGTCATGCTGACTCAGTAAATCTTACTCGGTGATAATGCGGATCCCAGGAATAATCTGCTGGCTTCTTTTACCCTTACGTTTCAACCACAGATAAAAAGCGGCTAATGCAAACAAGAAGAAACCAATCCACAGACTTGATTGAACTGGGTGCTGCGTAAAGGTAGCGGCTTGATAAACTACCGTTGCAGAACCATAAGCCAGTGAGAAAGTCCACGTTGCCGCGAACGTCGCCCACCGAGAACCAAACTCATGCACTAAGGCGCCCATTGCCGCAACACAAGGAGTATAAAGTAAGATAAACAGCAAATAGGAGAAAGCCGCAACTTTACCACTAAAACCTGCTTGTAAAGCACCGAAAGTCGATGTCGCAACACCTTGTTCTTCAGCAACGGTTTCTTTATTGGTTAAATCACCGACCGACAGTTTAAGCGGATCTTCAAGATCTAAACCAAACAAGTTAGCTGGAATCGTTGCCAGAGCCGCATTAAAGCTTTCACTCAATGGTGCAAGTTCTTCATCTGTCGGCGCCGCGCTGCTGTATAGACTGTTTAAGGTACCAACAACCGCTTCTTTGGCGAAAATACCCGTGATAATACCGACGGTTGCAGGCCAGTTATCCTGCTCTATGCCCATAGGCGAGAAGATAGGCGTGATTTTTTGACTCGCGACACTCAGCAAAGATGCTTGGCTATCTTCATGGCCAAATGTGCCATCAACACCAATAGCATTGATGAAGTTCAATAAGGTCACGACTAGAACAATCGTTTTACCTGCGCCTAAGATAAAACTCTTAGTGCGTTTACCTGTACGAACCATAACAGCTTTCAGCTTAGGTAGTTCATAACTTGGCAGCTCCATCACCACAGCGCTACTGCTGCCGGGTAATAAAGTGCTTCTGAGTAATAAACCCGTACCGATAGCGGCAAAGATACCAATAATATACAGCAAGAAGACTAAATTCTGACCTGAATCAGGGAAGAAAGCCGCCGCAAATAGTGCATAAACAGGAAGACGTGCACCACAGGACATAAATGGTGCCATCATCCCTGTCACAATACGCTCACGCTCACTGCCTAAGGTTCGCGTCGCCATAATTGCAGGCACTGAACAACCAAAACCGACAATCATAGGAACGAATGCTTTACCAGGCAGGCCAATACGACGCATTAAACCGTCAACCACAAATGCAGCGCGCGCCATGTAGCCAGAACTTTCGAGGATCGACAAACCGAGGAAAAGCGCCGCAATAACAGGAATAAAGGTTGATACGGTTTGAATGCCTTGGCCGACACCGCCCGCTAAGATAGTGACCAACCAAGCCGGAGAGCCCATGCTCGTCAAGAATGAACCGAAGTGTTCGACAAACAGTGCGCCAGCAAAAACATCAAAGAAATCAATAAAAGCACTGCCAATATTAATGCTGAACATAAACATCAAATACATCACAAACAAGAACACAGGAATGCCAAGCACAGGATGTAAAACGAGTTTATCTAATTTGTCACTGAGGGTGAGGAACCCTGACTCTTTCACTGAACCTTGAAAAACTTGTTCAACGAAATTAAAGCGCGTGGTCGCCACCATCACTTCAATATCATGGCCTTGCTGAGCGATAATCTGAGTACAGGAATTCACTTCATCCTGCAGTTCAGCATTTTTACAGCTACCACAACCTGAACCATTACCTAGCATAGCCAAAGCACGGCCGCGACTTAATTGGGCATCTTTGCTGCAGAGTAACTGCACGCCCGCTTCAATTTGTTCATCATAATGAAGCACTAATGGGGCTTCTGAGACTCGGCCTTGAAGTAAATCGAGTACCTGTGCCTGCACTTTAGCGACATCGGCAGGATCTCGCGAACACACGCCAATCACAGGGCAACCCAGCTCTTGGCTCATTTTCTTTAAATCGACTTTAATCCCACGTTTGACAGCCGAATCAATTTTATTCAGCACCACTACCATAGGGATAGCGAGTTCACGCAATTGGGCCGTGAGATATAAGTGACGTTCGATATTAGTGGCATCGACTAAATTGATAATGCCATCGACACGTTGCTCGGCAAGGTATTGCTGCGCAATTTGCTCATCAAGTGAACAATCGCAACTATTACCCGCAGGAAGAAGGTCGTAAATACCCGGTAAGTCTGTCAGATAGACGTCAGCACCGTTTAAGGTGAAATGACCAGTCTTTTTTTCGACCGTAACACCAGACCAGTTACCCACTTGTTGATTTGCGCCTGTTAGCGCGTTAAAGAGTGTAGATTTACCCGCGTTAGGGTTTCCTACTGTGACGCAATGAAACTGCTTAGCCATTCGTCTTTTCCACCTCAATGATGTCTGCCAAATCTCTGCGCATACAAAGTTTACTACCACGAATATCCAGTTCGAGACCAGAACCCATAGGTGCGTATCGGATCAATAAAAAACGCGTATTTGGCGTGATCCCCATGGACAACAACTTGCGCTTCACGGTTTGTGGCAGCGCCAAACGCCCCACTTCAGAAATAAGACCGCGATCGCCGGGACTGAGTTCGCTTAACTTCATTACGTATTCCACCTTGCAACAGGTTCAGCTCGAAAAACTGCGCCCATTGTAACCGAGCGATGACACTAATAACTTTACCTAGATCAAGATTTTTGATTGGTAACGATAATAGTTTTCAATTGTGTTGGGTATTATGTGATAAAAATTCCAATGAATAAACGACCAACCGAAAATAAAAATCTGCACCTTTGCATTAGTGACTATGAAGCGATGCACAGAAGTCAAAACGCTGTAAACAAATCCCACCCGAAGCAAGTGTGATCAAAATCACGCTTAATCTATATCGCCTGTAAAATCATCCCTCTTTACAGTGAAAAGACCCCGCAATGTTAAGCACGTGTCACACACTTGTTCTAATATTAACCGAGCTCAATAAGCTAAATTAGCAATGTCGAAAGCGTAAAAATAACAAATATAAATGCACTCGGGAAAACATAACCATGGAAATAGGGCTAAAGTTCAGAAGCATAGCTAAGGCTATGCTATGTATTTTGTTATCAATCGCGAGCGTTTCGGCCTCAGCGACCCCTTGGGATGACAAAAAACCAGAAGAAGTTGTTGCGACATTAGACAAAAAATTCGCCGAAGGTAAGTATTCCGCTAAAGGCGCTGATACTTGCCTGATGTGCCACAAAAAAAGTGCCGTGGTGATGGCGATATTTGAGGGGGTTCATGGCAACCCCAATGTGAAAGATTCACCCATGGCCGATTTGCAGTGCGAAGCCTGCCACGGCCCGTTAGGGAATCATAATAAAGGTGGCAAAGAGCCGATGATCACCTTTGGCGCAAACTCCCCTGTTCCCGCGCAAAAGCAAAACAGTGTCTGTATGAGTTGCCACAATGACAGTCCACGTACCGCATGGAAAGGCAATCACCACTATAACGCCGATGTCGCCTGTAGCAGCTGCCATCAAGTGCATACCGCAAAAGATCCTATCAGCGATAAAGCCAATGAAGTCACCATTTGTACCCAGTGCCATACCCAACAAAAAGCCGATATGCACAAGCGCTCGGCGCATCCATTACAGTGGCAAAAAATGGTGTGCAGTGACTGCCATAATCCCCACGGCAGTTTAAACGATTCAAGCTTGAAGCAAATGAGTGTTAATGAAAATTGCTATAGCTGTCATGCCGAAAAACGCGGCCCTAAACTGTGGGAACATGCCCCCGTCACCGACAACTGCGCTAATTGCCATAATCCCCACGGCAGCGTGAACGAAGCCATGCTGATCAGCAAACCGCCACAACTGTGTCAGCAGTGTCACGCTTCGGATGGCCATAGCAGTAATGCCTATTTTGGCAATCAAACCAATGCCTTCACTTCTGGTAATTCCTGTATGAATTGTCATGGACAAGTGCATGGCTCTAACCATCCTTCTGGCAAATTACTACAGAGATAACAAGGGAATGATCATGCGAACAGCTAAAATGTCTCACCCTAGCGCTTATTTCTCCCTCACTTTGCTGGCTTGGGCGATAAGCGGTGTTTTGACTCAAGCACACGCCGAAGGTTATGAGCTGCAAGAAGCGAATCGAAGTAGCATAAAGACAGAGGCATGGAGCTGTAAGCAATGCCAACCTAAGACAGGGCATATTGGCAATGTCAGTGCCAGCCTCGCTTACAACGATAGTGAGGACAGCCGTTTCGGTAACAGTACTGGAACAGATAATGATGGTCTCGTTGGTGCCGTCGGTGCGGATATGGTGTACAAAACGCAGACGGGTTATCAAACCGAGCTGGTCGCGGACAAGTTAGGCTTTGACGCTGGCTCAGCCAAGCTCACAACAGGAAGGCCGGGAAACTATCAAATCAACTTGGGTTATAGAGGCTTAGCAAACTATAACCATAATCAACTCAAAAGCCCCTATACCTCAGTGCAAGATAAAATGTTATTGCCCGATAACTGGATAACAGGCGGCACAACGCAATCTATGCCTATGTTACAAAGCAGCCTTGTTAGCCAAGAGTTAAGTATTCAACGTGATCGCTTTAGTATCGGTGGTTACTACGCGGGCAAAATATCACCTGAAGGTGACAATAACAGTCACTACAAAGCCTCGCTAAACTATCAGCATGAAGACCGCAGCGGCGCCAAAAAGACCAGCGCCAATATACTCACCAACAGCGTTATGCTAGCCCAACCGATTGATGACAGTACTGATGAAGTCGATGCGAGAGTTTATTTTAACGGTTCAGGCTGGCAAGCTGGCATCAATAGCCAAATCAGCCAATATAAAAATGATCACCAAGACATGCTGTGGCAATCTGCCTACACTCCCACCTTTGGCGCAGCATACTTAGGCCAGAATGCGGTCGACCCCGACAATAAAGCCTACCGAGTTGCCGCAGAAGCCTCTGGGGGGGCAAATGGTCAAAATGTATTGATGCACGCAGGCTTTAGCCGCATGACCCAAGATGACACCTTTATTCCTGCCACCATCAATGGCCCATCGCCCGTCCTGCCTGCGGATACCTTAAATGGCCAAGTCGATATTGTAGAGATGGACCTTAAATATTCAGGACGGATCAACCAAGATTTAAGTATGCAGGCAAGTTACAACTATCAAGACAGAGATAATAAAACGGCTCAATTAGACTTTCCGCAGATCATCACCGACAGTATTAATCAAGGCACAGCCCAAAATAGCCTTTATGATAAGCGCACCAAAAAACTCGAACTTAAAAGCAAATACCGTTTTACCTCAGCGGCTTATGCCGAAGCGGGTTACAGTCATAATGAAAACGATTATGCCGAACTCGACCGCCAATCCGTCGACGAGTCCGGCGTGTTTGCTAAACTAAGTTATCGCTATTCGCCCGCATGGTCAGCTTGGTTGAAAGGAGAAGCACTAGAGCGAGATGGCAGTGAATATCATCCCGTCGCAACCACTCAAAGTTCAAGTAATCCTTGGCTACGTAAATCCTACCTTGCCGATAGAAAAAGACAGAAAGTCACCTTACACACGGATTATCAGAGCGATATTGGCCTATCTCTTGGTGCCAGCTTACACAGCATTAATGACGACTATCATCATACCCTAGTAGGTCTAACAAAGGTGTCCTATCTCGGTTACGACTTGTCAGCCCAATATGCGCTGAACAGTGACCTCAATTTAACCGCCTTTGTTAACCAAGATTGGCGCGATTCAGACCAAGCGGGCAGTAATTCCTTCTCGACACCAGATTGGTACAGCACTGCCGAGGAAAAATCGACCTTGATTGGTGCAGGGCTTAGTTATCAAAACCTGTTCGATCATCACCTCGATATTGGTTTGGATTACAGCTATTCCGATGGACAGAGTGATACAGAAGTGACCTACGGCATCACCAGTCCCTATGGCGATTTTTACGCCCGCAAACACAATATTAATGCCTACGCCAAATATAAGTTTGCCGACAGTATGTCTCTGCGCGTCGATTGGTTATTTGAAAAATATCAAGATGCTAACTGGCAAAACCAAGGCACAAGCTGGGACACGATTCCCAACGTACTCAGTTTTGGTGATATGGGCCACGACTACAACGCTCACTACTTAGGCTTGACCTTAAGCTACCAAATGTAACTTAGGCACTGACAGCGCATTCCAAGGATAGAAATATGAACAAGTTTGCAAAAATTCGCACTCAATTCAGTCTTATGCTGGCCTTAGTCTCCCTATTAAGCGCCTGTGGCGGTGATAACGGCCAAGATGGTAATCCCGGTGAGCCTGCGAAACCGCCTGCATTAACGATAACTAACCTTAACATCATGGTCGATAAAGTCGCGATGACAGATGGCATTGCTCAAGTGGATTTTCAAGTGAGCAATCAAGATGATGAAGCCGTGATTGGTATCCCATCGGCGACATTTATTGCTGCGCAGCTTCTCCCCCAAGGTTATACAGGCGCGGGGAATAGCAGTGAATGGCAGCACTTTACCGCTGAAACCTGCGCGGCAACTTGCCCAGGCAGTCTCACAGATCATAAAAACGGTCACTACAGTTATACCTTCAGCGCCGCATTTAATGGCATGAATGGAGTGACGTTTATGCCCGAAGCGACCCAAAGAATGGTGGTCAAAATTGGCGGCGATAAACTTGCCGATAACACGCCCTTACCTATAACCAATCAGCATTATGACTGGCAATCTTCAGGTAGTAATGTCGCTTACACCCGCAACTTAGTCACAATAGAGACCTGTAATGGTTGCCACAGTAATCTAGCTTTCCATGGCAGTAGATATAATCAAATCGAAACCTGCGTCACCTGCCATAACAGCAAAAAAGTCAGTAACCCTGCGGATATTTTCCCACAAATGATCCACAGCAAACATTTAACCGGCTTCCCGCAACCCATTAGTGACTGCCAAACCTGTCACGTCGATAAGGCTGAGTTAACCGAACAGCAAAACTGGCGCAGAATCCCGACCATACAAGCCTGTGGTGCCTGTCATACACAGATCAATTTCCCCGCAGGCGAAGGACACCCAGTGCAAACAGATAACAGTAACTGCGTGGCGTGTCATAATGCCGACTGGACCGCAAGCGTACACAGTGATGAAGCTAAAAACGCGGCATTGATGCAATTTAGCCCAAGTATCACCAGCGCCAGTATGGATGCCAATGGCACGGTCACTGTTGCGGTTAAACTAATGAATCCAGCCACAGGAACTGTGTATAGCGAAAGTGCCAATAAGCTAAAATTTATCAATGATTTAAGGATATATGCCAACTGGGGAACCAGTTTTGATTATGCGACCCGTTCAGCTCGCTCGATTAAACTGCCGGAATCCACACCCATATCAGGCTCTAATGGCATTTATACCTATACGATAGCGGGCCTTACCGTGCCAGCAGGCACTGAAACGGATCATGGTGGACTTGCGATTCAAGGCAGAGTCTGTGCCAAAGATAAAGTACTGGTTGATTGCACGACTGAACTGGCGGAAGTGTTAGTGATTAAATCCAGCCACAGTTATTTTGATATGGCAGCATTGAGCAATGAAGGTCGCCGTAGCGTTGTGAGTAATGCAAGCTGCGGTAATTGCCATGGTGATCAAAAACTGAATATTCACGGCTCACGTAACGATCTCGATGGTCAATGCCAGCTATGCCATAACGCCAATATGCTGGCCGATGCGACGGCAGCCAATCCTTCAATCACGTCATTTGACTTTAAGCAGCTGATCCACGGTATTCACACCAGTCAATTCACAGGGTTTGAAAGCCTAAACTACCCAGGAAAAATCGGTAACTGTGCCCAATGCCATGTTAACGATACTGCGGGAATTTCTACCGTCGCCCTCCCCTTAAATTCAGCGGTGCAACCCCTTGCCCTCAATAACGGCACTTTTACCAGCCCAATTGCCGCTGTGTGTAGCAACTGCCATTCAGATACCAGCACTCATAACCACATGGCGCAGCAAGGTGCTGTTTTTGCAGGTACAAAATCCGATGCAACCGCAGGAACTGAAACCTGTGCTTTCTGTCATGGGCAGGGCGGAGTCGCGGACGTGTTGAAAGTGCATCCAATAGACTAACCCTATGATGCTGGCCTAAAAAGGCCAGCAACTGCAGATATAAAAGGAACTCATACGATGCAGCCATCTACTCCTAAAGAAATAGTCAGATCTCAGTCACATTACCCGCCTAAAGTGACTGATAAATACCAGTGACTTAGTTAGCCTTACAGATGGAAAACTAATTCCACACATCTTATGCGGGTAATGAGATTTATTCTTATTTGCTAAGCGTTTGATGATGATTACAACTATTGCAGGGAAATATCATGATGAAACGGTTCAATTTCAATACCGCAACAAAAGCGATGTTGGGTGCCGGTTTACTCTCTCTACTACTCGCCGGTTGCGGTGGTAGTGACGGTAAAGATGGTGAAGACGGAAAACCTGGCGTTGTCGGTGTTAATATCGATTCAACTCCTACACTGAAAGCAAGTTTCACTAACGCCACAGTCGATGCAGGTAAAGTGACTGTTAATTTCACATTAGAAAATGCGAATGGTGTGGCTGTACTTGGCTTAAATAAAGATCACGACATTCGCTTTGGTATTGCGCAACTTAGCCACGTAACAGTAGCAAAAGAAGATCCAGCAAAACCCGCTGACCGCGGTTACCAATGGCAAGCCTATATCAATACGAAAAAAGAACCTGGCACAGTGCCTTCTGGCGTGGATAACCTCAATCCATCCGCTCAATATCAAGCCAACGTTGAAGCTGCAGCCAAGTGTGATACATGTTTAGTCGATCATGGTGATGGCAACTACAGTTATACCTATCAAGCCAATATCGCCAATGTCACTGAGCCCTTAGCCATCACTTACAGCGCTGAAGCGACTCAACGTGCAACCTTAGAGCTTGAGTTACCACAACTTTCAGCAAACGCACATTTTGACTGGCAACCTTCAACAGGTAAAACAGAAGGAATCCAAACACGGAACGTTGTTTCAATAACAGCCTGTTACACCTGTCACCAACCAGAAAGTTTAGAGTTACACGGCGGCCGCAGAGTTGATATTGAGAACTGTGCATCTTGCCATACGGCAACATCTGGTGACCCTGAATCTGGCAATAGCATTGAATTTACTTACATGATTCATGCTATCCATAAAGGTGGCGAACGTCATACCTATGATGAAACTGGAGCGGAAGTTCCTGCACCATATAAAATTGTGGGTTATGGCGGTAAAGTCATTGACTATGGCAAGGTTGGTTTCCCATTAAAACCTGCCGCAGATTGTGCAGCCTGTCACGTAGAAGGAACGAGCGCGCCAGCTAATGCCGATCTATTTAAGGCTGATTTAAGTAATCAAGCCTGTATTGGTTGTCACACTGAAAAACCATCTGCTCACCACAGCAGCAATGACTGTGTTGCCTGTCATAATGCAACTCAACCCTACGGTGGAACAGGCAGTGCGGCTAAACGTCATGGCGATGTGTTGAAAGCATATAAAGACGCAGAAGCAATGAGCGTGAAATTCACTGACATTACTGCTGATATCAATGGCAAACTAACATTCAAAGTTCAAATATTAGATGGCTCTGGTAGTGCTGTAGATAAAACCTTAATAAATCAGTCCAGTAGAGTGCTTATTGCATGGGATAGTGATAAGAACTACCCCGAATATGCTTCAGCCTCTTCTCGTCGAGTTGCATTGTCGGAAGGTACATTTGATCCTGCTAGCAAAATTTATTCGTTAACTGCTAGTAAAATGGTATTTCCTGCAGACGCAGTAGGAAAAACTTTCGAACTATGGTCAACTCTTGAAGCTTGTTTCAACAATGGTGGTTACGGCGTTGCTGATGTTGTAATGACAGATTGTACGACAGAAAATGTGCGCAAAATTATGATAAAAGAAGCGCCATTCAATTTTGTTTGGAACGGCACAGCTGCAGATCAAAGTACCAAACCAGGTGTGCGTCGTGGAATTATTGACACAGCTAAATGCCAAGGCTGTCACAATCAACAAATCCATCATTATGACAATGGTGTAAACTGCCAAGCCTGTCATACATCTGACAAAACCCTTAAAACCGATTCAAGCTATCCAGGTGGCAAAATCCCAACTAGCTTTGCTTGGAAAGCTCACGAACGTGAAGGCCATTATCTAAAATATGCAGGCGTACAATCAGGCACTGTACTTAAAACCGATTGTGCTACATGCCATACCGTAGATAAATCAAACGTCATTACAGGTATTACCTTAGGCCGTGCACCTGAACGTGCATGGCGTTTTGGTGACATCAACAATAAAGGTGCCGATATTTGGGTATCTTCTGATGCAGGCGCATGTTTAAGCTGTCACCAGAAATATCTCTCTGATGCGGCTAAATCGCACATTGAGACTAATGGTGGTATCTTAGACGGTAAAGACGCAAAAGATGTACAAACTCGTGCATCTGAAAGCTGTGCAACTTGTCATACTCCAGCTCAATTGAGTGAAGTCCACGGTAACTAAACAGATTTAACGCTCTCATTCAGAGCAATGTTTTTATCGTTATTAAAGAGAGAGGTTGTTACCTCTCTCTTTATATTCTTCCCTTTCAAAACCCCGCTGTTTTTTTGTTCTAAAATCATTTTTACCTCTCGCTTTAAATACCTCTTTAGAAATAGAAAGATCCAAGTCACACATTAGCAAAGGCCTTGGAGATTTTAAGGTCATGTTAGGTTAGCCTTTCCTTGGGGAATTCTATTTCCAGCATCCACTTAAGTCGCTTCTAATGACCAAAAACACAGACATAGAATCTGTTGGCTCTAGAACATAGCGTTTAAGCAATGCCAAACCTATGCAGGGAAAAAAATGATGAACGCACAAACAACTAAAATCGCACTGCTGTTAGCAGCAAGTGCAGTCACTATGGCCTTAGCTGGCTGTGGTGGCAGCGATGGTAATGATGGTAATCCCGGTGAACCTGGTGGCGAACCTGCTCCAGCGATTCAAACACTTAATTTCGCCTTTGACAAATCTGTCGTCACTAACGGTATTCCGAGTGTTGAGTTTACCGTCACTAACGAAAATGATTTACCCGTTGTTGGCCTACAAAAAATGCGTTTTGCCGCAGCACAATTAATCCCACAAGGCGCAACTGGTGCAGGTAATGCGTCACAATGGCAATACTTTGGTGATGAAACCTGTGATGTCGCTGCAACATGCCCAGGGACTTTCGTTGACAAGAAAAACGGTCACTACAGTTATACTTTTAGCATGAACCTGACCGCTAACACTAAAGTCACCTATAACGAACAGTTAGCTCAACGAGTATTAATCCGCGCTTATAACACTCCGCTTCCCGATGGTACTCAAGTACCAAACAGTAACGCCTTTGTCGACTTCACTGCCGATACTGGCGCACTGCCAACATACAGTCGCAAAATTGTCGCCACAGAAAGCTGTAATACTTGTCACCAAGATTTAGCCAATGTTAAACATGGCGGCGCGTATTCTGACGTTAATTACTGTGCAACTTGCCACACAGCCGGAAAAGTTGGCGTAGGTAAAGAGTTCAATGTTCTCGTTCACGCTAAACACAAAGACCTCAGCTTAGGCTCATTAGAAAGCTGTCAAAGCTGTCACGCAGCAAATGAAGCTACGCCTGATTGGAGTAATTGGTCACGTATCCCAACTGCCGCCTCATGTGGAAGCTGCCATAGCGCAGTGGACTTTGCTGCAGGTAAAGGCCACTCACAACAGCTAGATAACTCCAACTGTATAGCCTGTCATAACAGCGATTGGACTGCAGAACTGCACACAGGTAAGACTGCAGACAAAAAAGCCGTTATCGCTCAGTTAGGTATGTCAGCAGTACTTGCTGGTCAAGCTGATGATACAGCAGTATTAACCGTGTCTATCTTAGACAAAGATGGTAACGCAATTGATGCGGCAACCGTTCAAGATAAGATTAAACGTTTAGAGTCCGTTACCAACGTTGGCCCTAACTTCCCGATCATGGGCTACAACCCAAGTCCAGGTAGCGGTAAAGCGAAAATAGCGAAAGACTTAGTCAAAGATGGTGCACTGCAAGAAGGTGTAACCTTAGTTGACGGTAAATTGGTCTTTACAACACCCGCTCTACCTTTCGGTGCAGGCGATACTGATACCGCCTTTACCATTATCGGTTTAGAAGTGTGTAGCACTGGTACAAGCTTAACCGCATGTACCGCAGACAGCGCAACAACGAGCATGAAAGCCGAACTAGCTTTTGGCACTAAGTCTGGTAAAGCACCGAGCATGCGTCATGTTAACTCAGTTGAGTTTGGTACCTGTCAAGGTTGTCACGGTGATAGCTTCGAAATTCACAAAGGCCACCATGCGGGTTTTGTGATGACAGAACAGCTATCACATGCAAAAGATGCCAGCGGTAAGCCAATCGTCGGTGTGGATGCGTGTGTCGCTTGTCATACCCCAGATGGTACCTATGCAAATGGTGCTAACAAAGGTGCGTTGGAGATGAAATTACACGTTGTTCATGGTAAACAAGGTGTCATCAAAGAATGTACCCAATGTCATAACGACTTCAACCTAGATGCATTCAAGGTCAAAGGCGCTCTGGCAACAACTGCGGGTAAATACACCACACCAATCACTGCCACTTGTACTTCATGCCACGCGCCAGAATCTATTGGCCACGGCTTAGAAAATATGGGCGCGATTGTGAACGGTGATTATGTTCAAGCCAATCAAGCGGCGCAGTCAGAAACCTGTTTCTACTGTCACAAACCCACACCAACAGATCACACTCAGGTGAAGATGTAATTTGCCCAAGCAGGGGGAGTTCGCTCCCCCTTTCTTGAATTTTGTTGGGACAAATTGGGAAGCCTATTATGAAGAACAGCCTAAAAATGAAAAACCTACTGCCGGCACTTGTCATCTCCATGGCAATGTCTGCAGTGATGTCTTTATGCATCACACCGAGTGCACACGCCTCAAAGTGGGATGACAAAATGACTCCAGAACAAGTCGAAGCCACCTTAGATAAGAAGTTTGCCGAAGGCAGCTACTCCCCTAAAGGTGCCGATTCTTGTTTGATGTGCCACAAAAAATCTGAAAAAGTGATGGACCTTTTCAAAGGTGTCCATGGCGCCATTGATTCATCAAAGAGCCCAATGGCTGGCCTGCAATGTGAAGCCTGTCATGGTCCTATGGGTCAACACAATAAAGGCGGCAACGAGCCGATGATCACTTTTGGTAAGCAATCGACCTTAAGTGCAGAAAAACAAAACAGTGTCTGTATGAGCTGTCACCAAGATGATAAACGCGTATCTTGGAACGGTAGTCACCATGACAATGCCGATGTCGCTTGTGCCTCATGTCACCAAGTGCATGTCGCAAAAGATCCTGTGTTATCAAAAAACACCGAAATGGAAGTCTGTACTAGCTGCCACACTAAGCAAAAAGCAGATATGAATAAACGCTCGAGTCACCCACTAAAATGGGCTCAAATGACCTGTAGCGATTGTCATAATCCCCATGGGAGCATGACAGATTCCGATCTAAACAAGCCTAGCATTAACGAAACCTGTTACTCCTGCCACGCCGAGAAACGCGGCCCAAAACTGTGGGAACATGCACCCGTCACTGAGAACTGTGTGACTTGCCACAATCCTCACGGCAGTGTGAATGATGCCATGTTGAAAACCCGCGCACCGCAGCTGTGTCAACAATGTCACGCTAGCGATGGCCACGCCAGCAATGCTTACTTAGGTAACACTGGTTTAGGTTCAAACGTCGGCGACAATGCCTTTACGGGTGGAAGAAGCTGTTTAAATTGCCACAGTCAGGTCCATGGTTCAAACCATCCATCTGGCAAGCTATTACAGCGCTAAGGAGACGAGAAAATGAAATTTAAACTCAATTTGATCACTCTGGCGTTACTAGCAAACACAGGTTTTGCAATAGCGGCCGACGGGTATGGCTTAGCCAATGCCAATACAGAAAAAGTCAAAATGTCCGCTTGGAGCTGTAAAGGCTGCGTTGTTGAAACGGGTACGTCTGGCACTGTGGGTGTTGGCGTGGGTTACAACAGCGAAGAGGATATTCGCTCGGCGAATGCCTTTGGGACTTCAAACGAAGTTGCAGGTAAATTTGATGCCGATGTCACCTTCCGTGGTGAGAAAGGCTATCAAGCCAGCGTTGAAGCTTATCAACTGGGCATGGATGGTGGCCGTTTAGATGTCAATGCGGGCAAACAAGGCCAGTATAATGTCAATGTAAACTATCGCCAAATCGCCACTTACAACAGTAATAGCGCCTTAACGCCCTACTCTGGTGTCGGCAGCGATAATTTAACCTTGCCAGACAACTGGGTAACTGCGGGTTCAAGCAGCCAGATGCCGTTACTGATGGATAGCCTAAATGCCTTAGAACTGTCGCTCAAACGTGAGCGCACAGGGTTAGGTTTTGACTATCAAGGTGAATCGCTGTGGAGTACGCATGTGAGCTACATGCGTGAAGAAAAAACCGGCTTGAAAAAAACATCAGGTGGATTCTTTAACCAATCCATGATGTTAGCTGAGCCAGTTGATTACACCACTGACTCCATTGAAGCCGGCATTAAACTAAAAGGCGATCGTTGGTTCACTGCACTTAACTACAATGGCTCAATTTTTAAGAACGAGTACAACCAGTTAAACTTCGACAGTGCCTTCAATCCGACCTTTGGTGCTCAAACCTCTGGCACACTAGCCCTTGACCCTGACAACCAGTCACACACAGTCTCGCTCATGGGCCAATACAACGACAATACCAATGTGTTAACAGGTCGTGTGCTTGCGGGACAAATGAGTCAAGACCAAGCATTAGTCACTTCAGGCTATGGCTATCAAGTGCCGACAGAGGCCGTTGATGCCAAAGTTGACCTCACAGGGTTAAACTTAAAAGTCGTCAGTAAAGTGACTAACTCACTGCGCTTAAGTGGTAGCTACGACTATAGCGACCGTGATAACAATACTCAAATTGAAGAGTGGACCCAAGTCAGCATCAACAATGTCAATGGTAAGGTGGCCTATAACACCCCTTACGATAACACTAGCCAACGCTTCAAAGTGGCGGCGGATTATCGTATTACCCATGGACTGAAGCTTGATGGCGGCTATGACTTCAAACGTGACGACCGTAATTATCAAGACCGTGAAACCACGGATGAAAATACTGTTTGGGCACGTTTGCGCGTTAACAGCTTTGAAACTTGGGATATGTGGGTTAAGGGCAGTTACGGTCAGCGTGATGGCTCGCAATATCAAGCTTCTGAATGGACATCTTCTGAAACCAACAGCCTGTTACGTAAGTACAATCTGGCTAACCGCGACAGAACCCAGATTGAAGCTCGAGTCACCCACTCGCCAATCGACAGCTTGACCATAGATTTCGGTGCCCGTTACGCATTAGATGACTACTCTGACACAGTTATTGGCTTAACTGAGTCAAAAGACACCAGTTATGATGCCAACATCAGCTACATGATCACCGATGATTTACTGGCGACAGCCTTCTACAACTACCAAATCATTGAGTCTGAACAAGCGGGAAGCAGTAATTACAGCACCCCAACGTGGACAGGATTCATTGAAGATAATGTAGATGTGGTCGGAGCAGGCCTGAGCTACAACAACTTGCTTGAGAACAAGTTACGCATGGGATTGGATTACACTTATTCAAACTCCGACAGTAACACTCAAGTCAGACAAGGTATCACAGGCGACTATGGCGATTATTTTGCCAAAGTGCACAACATTAACTTATATGCTCAATATCAAGCCACCGAGAAAATGGCGCTGCGCTTGGATTATAAAATTGAGAATTATAAAGACAATGATGCCGCCAATGATATCGCCGTCGATGGGATCTGGAACGTCGTAGGCTTTGGCAGCAATAGCCATGACTACACAGCGCAAATGATCATGCTGAGCATGAGTTATAAACTCTAATCGATACTGTTCATAACACGAAAAGCCCGCATTTTGCGGGCTTTTGTTTAAGTGCAACATGATCTTTTAAAGCGATAACATCATGGCAGATAAACGTAAAAATCTTGAATAAGATCAGACTCTGGCGCGAAAGTCCGCCCATAAAAAGCTTAATCCTTGAGTTTTGGCTCACTTTAGCGGATCTTAATTCAATCTTTTAGTTAATCCTCTGAGCCAATGCGTATTTATTCTTCAATCTCCCAATCTCAGTGGCTGTTATCAATTCAAGCACTATTGGGGCTAAGCCTATTACCCTTACCCGCCATGGCGTTCGACCCTTCGGGTGGCACAGCGAGCCTATTTATCATTTTAGGCCTCGGTGGTTTTACCTTAATCAATCTGTTTCTACAGGGCTTATTCTTTTTTGCGGGTCAGTATCGTAGCGCCACTTTTGCCAAACGCCATGTATTAAGCGCACTAATAGTGCCATTAATTGCCATTGCGTTAGCCATTTATGATCATAGAGGTTGGAGTGATTTCGCCCTTAACTTAGGCATTATCTGTGTCGGTATTGGACTGATTTTATTGCCACTACAGCTTTGCCAAATCGATAAACCCACCAATCGCAATGCTGATTGGATCATCAGCCTAGGGGCATTATTCATCTTAGCTCTGAGCTATGTGATTGCCCCCTTAGCCTTCTTTACGATTGTACTGGCCCACATTTGTTTGGCTTCAAGCACAAATCAAATTCCTAAGATATTAAGTTATATCGGTTTAATCCTTGGCTATTCTCTTTTTGGCTACTGGGTATATCAAACAGTGATGATGCTCCAATCCTGATTGAAAATGAATGAGCAACGATAAAATTAGCGATTAAATTGACTAAGACGAATCTCACTAAAACGCCATCGCCACTGTGCGTAACTGTATCGCCATCATGCTCGGCATCAATGGCCAAACTGCTGGCAAAAATCAACGCCTGTACTTTATGTAAGGCCCATTTACCCTTAGCGCCCAAGCCGATATTGCAGGCCAGTACCCAAGCGCGGATTTTGATTGCAGGCCAAGCTCCGGGCGTGAAAACCCACCATAAAGGCATACCTTTTGACGATGCCAGCGGTGAACGGCTGCGCACTTGGTTGAATGTCACGCGGGAGCAATTCTACGACCCCAATCTTTTTGCCATTATCCCTATGGGATTTTGTTTTCCGGGCAGTATCGAAAAAAACGGTAAAAAGCAGGGTGATAAACCACCGCGCCCCGAATGTGCTGCCACTTGGCATCAGGCCTTGCTCGCCCTAATGCCGCAAATAGAGCTAATTGTGATCCTCGGCCAATATGCCATCGACTATCATCTACCACGCGAATCGTCCGAGGCCGTAAACCTCACTTCGCCGATCACTAAGCATCAAACAACCAGCAGTAAAATTTCGACCAGCGCTAAAGTAACAGTCATCCCCAAACTGAAACCAATAACAGTGACCCAAGCATGCGCGCAATGGCAGCAATATTGGCCTAAGTATCTTGTCTTGCCGCACCCAAGCCCGCGTAATAATCTTTGGCTTAAGCAGCATCCTGAGTTTGAACGCGATATGCTACCCAGATTAAGAATGCGTATTGCATCCCTATTAAACCTTCAACCCCACTAGGCGCCTGTATGTATCTACTTGATTCTGCCATTGCTAAGCAAATTGTGAGTCGCACAATGAAAATCATTGGCCACAATATCAATGTGATGAACGGCCAAGGAGTGATTTTAGGCTCAGGCGACCCTAAGCGTATAGGGTCAACCCACGAAGGCGCGCTGCTGGCGATTGCCCAAAATCGCAATGTTGAGATCAGTCAAGAAGTCGCCTCAGGGCTGCATGGCGTTAAGCCAGGCATCAATTTACCCTTACATTATCAAGGACAAATTATCGGCGTTGTCGGCATTACCGGTGATCCACGTGAGCTCACCCATTATGGTGAGTTACTCAAAATGACCGCCGAAATGATTGTTGAACAAGCCAACCTGCAGGATAAATTGCAATGGGAGAATCGCCAGCGTGAAGAGTTTATTCTGCAACTGATCAAAGCTGAAACCGATGATGCACAGTTGCACCGCTGGGCAAAACAGCTCGACATTGATATCAGCCTGCCAAGAGTCGCGGCCATTATTGAGATCAGCGAGAAAAACATCCAGAAACACCATTTAAAAACCGACACAACCCCATCGGCCTTGTTCTTAGCTGAGGCATCCACTCTGCCCGCCGATGAACGCAGCCCCAGAGTCAGTGAAACCCTCAAGCAAGTGCTGCATCTATTGCAATATCCTGACCGTGGTAACTTGATTGCCATGACCTCAATGTCGCAGTTGGTGATCCTAAAGCCTGCTTTTTTAGATGGAAAACAATGGGATCCTGAGCTTGAAAATCAGCGTATCGATAAGCTGTTGCAGCGCTTACCCGCCCAGATGGATTTAAACTTTAAGATTGCCCTAGGCCATTTCTTCCCCGAAAAAGGCGGGATAGCGCGCTCCTATCAAACGGCTCAAGAAACCTTAGCCCTAGGTAAGCAGCTCAATGCAGAAGGGAATAAATACCTGTTTGAAGATTATTCCCTACAAGTGTTACTTGCAGGGCTGAAACATGACTGGCGCGGTCAGGCGCTGGCAACGCCCTATCAGCAACTCGCCAAGGCGGATAAAAACGGCCAATTACGAAAAACCTTAGCGGCTTACATCACCCACTTTGGCGATGCACAGCAATGCGCGAATGCCCTGTTTATTCATCGCAATACACTGAGATATCGCCTTGATAAAATTCAGCAAATCACCCAAGCCGACATTCAATCCCTGCATGGATTATTAAGCCTGTATCTTGGGCAATTAATTGATACTTCGACTCGCTTAACTTAACGCTCAAATGACTTAGCAACTCAACAGATTAGCTAGAAAAAAGCCCGCAGATGACGGCGCCGACCTGATGACCAGATCAATTGAGTAAAACTTAGCCTGTACTAAAAAATTAATTGAAAGATTTATACCGTATCCCCTTTCCTATCCTTTCATATAGTATCGCGTCGATATGCTAGCGCTCTCGACTTAGTCCATTGAAAGGAATGATAATGACCTCAATCAAACTGACTTTATTCGCCAAAGCTTGTCTCATTAGCGGCATTGCGCTAACTTCACCTTCGTTAATCGCGGCCGAGAAAACCATTCCCGAACTGGTCGATGCCGTCAACGGCACACCCGATGCGGCAAGTCGCGAGGCGGGTAAAAATGTCAAACTGCGTAATCACACTAAGGGATTTTGTACCTCGGGCAGTTTTAAACCGAATCCACAATTACAACAAACGTTGGCAATTCCATTTTTTAATCAAGATAGTATCAAGGTCACAGCCCGCTTTTCCCTCGGCGGTACAAATCCGCAGATCTCAGATAAAACCGCTGGGCGCTTTATGTCACTCAAAATTGACGGCGATAAAGAAAATCTTAACTTTGTCACCACTAACGTTCCCGTTTTCTTTGCCAAAAATCTCGAAGAGTTTTTTAACTTTCAGACCAAAGTGAAACAAGGTCCTGAAGGTAAACAGTGGCTTATTGATAATCAACCCAGCGCCAAAGCTTTTTTCGACTACGTTAAACAGTTGCCTCCCAGCCCAAGTTTTGCCAACAGCCGCTACTTTGGTGTAAATAGTTTCCTGTTCAGCACGCAAAAAAACAGTGTTCTTCAAGGTGAAACGGTCGCGGGTAAATGGATTTTTGAACCTGTCGCAGGTACTGCCGCGCTGTCAGCCAGTGAACTTGCCAATCTCAGTGATGATTTTTTAAAGGCAGAATTACTCGAGCGCATTAAAACCCAGCCAGCACAATGGAACCTTTATATTCAACTCGCCGAAATGGGGGATGAGATTAATGACCCAACTGTGATCTGGCCTGAAACTCGCCAGCGTTTACTGGTAGGCCAAGTGATGATTAACGGTGAGCGAGACAGCGATCCCCAAGTTCAACAGTGCGATAAAGGCATATTTAACCCACTGTTATTACCTAAGGGTATTACTGCATCTGCCGATCCCATACTCAATGCCCGCACCGCAGCCTATGTAGAATCCTTTATTCGTCGTCAATAAAGATGTCGAGTTAAGTCCCTCCTGTTTAGGATTGGCAAATAGCCCTATTTGCCAATCCTTATCGACAAGCGCCTCCTTTACCGACAAAACGCCTCCTCCTGCATTCGAATTCACCTAAGCATTTTTGTGCATGAGCACAAAAATGGCGAAACATAACGCGGTAATTCCGTGGATTTAGCCAAAGCTATTCAAACATACCTGCACAATAATAGGATGACCTTAAAGCAGCCCTCATTTGGACTCAGGCCCAAATAAGCACTGCGCCCTACAATATAAGTCAAAAAACTTACTCAAAAACTTCAGCCAAGAACTGAACGGGACAAACTATGAACTTAGTGCTTATTCTCATCGGCGTGATTGCATTTATTGTTATCGCGACCTCAAAATTTAAACTCCACCCCTTTTTAACCTTAATTCTGGCCGCCTTTATCGCAGCCTTCGCCTATGGCTTGCCGAGCGGAGAAATCGCTAAAACCATTACTACAGGGTTTGGCAATATTTTAGGCTATATCGGCTTAGTGATCGTCTTAGGCACTATCATAGGGATTATTCTGGAAAAAAGCGGCGCCGCCATCACCATGGCCGATGTGGTGATCAAGATATTAGGTAAACGCTTCCCGACACTCACTATGTCAATTATCGGTTATCTCGTGTCTATTCCGGTCTTTTGTGACTCGGGTTTTGTGATCTTAAACTCACTGAAACAATCGATGGCGAACCGCATGAAGGTCTCTAGTGTCTCCATGAGTGTTGCCTTAGCCACAGGTCTGTACGCCACTCACACCTTTGTACCGCCAACGCCAGGCCCTATCGCCGCCGCAGGCAACTTAGGCTTAGAGTCCAACCTAGGCTTAGTGATCGGTGTGGGTCTCTTTGTGGCCGCTGTTGCGGCACTCGCGGGTATGTTATGGGCAAACCGCTTTGCCGATGTTGAGCCAGATGGTGAAGGCGCAGAAGAACTTAAAGCGCAGGCCAGTGACTATGAAACGCTGAAAAAAAGCTATGGCACGTTACCAAGCCCAT
Source organism: Shewanella sp. DW31 (assembly GCF_015767295.1). Classification (NCBI taxonomy): domain Bacteria; kingdom Pseudomonadati; phylum Pseudomonadota; class Gammaproteobacteria; order Alteromonadales; family Shewanellaceae; genus Shewanella; species Shewanella sp. DW31. Next base: position 53,384 of record NZ_JADWMP020000003.1, on the reverse strand, counting down.
TAAAAGCTTTCGCACCGATTTTTGTGCCTATCGTATTAATTTGTTTAGGTTCTATCGCTAACTTCCCTTCAGCGCCTTTGGGTAAAGAAGGTGTGTTTGATGCGCTCGTGTTCCTCGGTCAGCCCGTTAATGCCCTGATGATTGGCCTGTTTTTATCCCTGCTGCTGTTAAAGGGTGAGAATAAGATCAGTGAATTTAGCGAACGCATCAGCCAAGGGCTCGTCACTGCCGCGCCGATTATTTTAATCACAGGTGCAGGCGGTGCCTTTGGTGCGGTATTAAAAGCCACGCCTATCGGTGACTTTCTGGGCACATCACTGTCGGCACTGGGTATCGGTATCTTCATGCCATTTATCGTCGCTGCAGCGCTTAAGTCAGCGCAGGGTTCATCGACGGTAGCGTTAGTCGCAACCTCTGCACTGGTTGCGCCTATGCTTGGCGATATTGGTCTTGGTAGTGATATGGGCCGAGTGTTAACAGTAATGGCAATTGGCGCAGGTGCGATGACCGTTTCCCACGCCAATGACAGCTTCTTTTGGGTCGTCACCCAATTTAGCCGCATGAGCGTCAAACAAGCCTATAAAGCCCAAACTATGGCAACCCTAATCCAAGGTGTAACGTCCATGGTAACTGTGTATGTGCTAAGCCTAGTGTTGCTCTAATATTAATGAGTTCTTGATTCAATATTGTCCCTTGGGCACATACCGTGCCCAAGATATATCTCTGTTATACGCCCTAATAATTGCAACAGATTAATGTGCCAGTGATGGATATAAATGCCCTTATATCACCTCAGTTTTAGCACAGGGATGTTGTTGCGCCCAACGTAAGTGGCCTTGGGTTTAGTGTTCAACATTGAGCCCTGTTTTATCCCATTTAGCTGTAGGATTTTTAATGAAAATAGTTATCGCCCCCGACTCATTTAAAGAAAGCTTAAGCGCGCTCGAAGTGGCCAACGCCATCGAACAAGGCTTAAAACAAGTGATACCCGACTGCGACATAATCAAAATACCCGTTGCCGATGGTGGCGAAGGCACAGTGCAATCTATGGTGGACGCCACGGGCGGCAGTATTGTCAGCTTAGAGGTCATGGGGCCACTGGGGCATAGAGTGCAAGCACACTATGGCATTCTTGGTGAAGGCATTCTCGGCGCTGCGATCAATACAAGTTCTGCTTCAGTTTCACGTGCAGATCCAACGAGCAAATCGCCACATCAAGGCGCGATTGCCGTGATTGAAATGGCCTCAGCCTCAGGTTTGCACCATGTGCCGAGGGAGCAACGTAATCCGCTGCTTACCACAAGTTATGGCACGGGCGAGCTGATTTGTGATGCGCTTAATCGGGGGATAAAGCACATCATTTTGGGGCTAGGCGGCAGTGCCAGCAACGATGGCGGCGCGGGTATGGCCCAAGCGCTGGATATTTTATTGCTCGATGGCCAAGGTAAAACCTTGCCTTCTGGCGGCGCAGCGCTGGCGAACCTCGCCCAAATCGATGTATCAAACGCTCATCCACTTTTACGTGAGTGCAGCTTCGAAGTTGCCTGCGATGTTGATAACCCACTGTGCGGCGAGCGGGGTGCCTCGGCAATTTTTGGTCCGCAAAAAGGCGCAACGCCTGCGATGGTTAAGCAGCTCGATACGGCGCTATCCCATTATGCCGATGTAATTGTCAGCAATGGCATGACAGATCACCGTGAACATGCGGGAGCAGGCGCTGCGGGCGGTATGGGTCTTGGCGTGATGGCTTTTTTAAATGCTGAGCTTAAACCCGGTGTCGAGATTGTGATGCAAACCGTTGGCCTTGCGGACAAAATCCGTGGCGCCGATTTAGTGATCACAGGTGAAGGCCGTATCGACGGGCAAACCGTGTTTGGTAAAACCCCAATGGGCGTATTAAAGCAAGCCAAACTGCAGGGTATTCCCACTATCGGTATCGCGGGCTGTCTGGGTGACAACGCCGATGCCATATTGGATCACGGTATGTCGGCAATCTTCCCTATTATTCCGCACTTAAGTCCGCTCGATGATGTACTGGCCAATGCCAAGCTAAACCTTTGCAATACCGCCCGAAATATCGGCGCGGTACTCATGTTAGGCCAACGCTAATTTTTAGGGCTAACATGAATTTTAGGACTCATGCTCAGGCTTGATGGGCGGCTCGTCGAGTAAAACATAAAGGCGCCATAACGGCGCCTTTGCTTATTTAGGCTGCAACGCTTTGGTAATACCAATCGTATTAAATATCTGTTCATTCAGCGGGAGTTCAACGCGCTTTAGACAAGGCGAAGGCTTGAAGGCATAGTGGTGCTCTGTTGAAAGCCTTAAACGCAGTATAAAGCGCGTTGCCATGTCGTGAACATCAGCCGCCCTTCGGGAGCCTCACAGGCATCCCACTCCCGTGTTGCATTGACTTAAAAGGGAATAACCATTTCTGCGTCAATGCGCCTTGGATTGAGATGCCTGTGAGGCTCTGAACTGATTAGATATTTAACGTGATTGGTATACACAAAATTTTAGTGCTTGATGCCTAAAAGGCCTTGCAGTAAAGTGAGCTCCCTTTTTGGTATTCCGCTGATTGAACATTTTGAGAGTCACTGATTTGGTTATACTCTACGAGCAAATTTGCGGTTTCACTATAAAAATTAATAGACGGCAAGCCCCATGACCCAGAAACTCCCTCGCCAAGCCACCGCATCCGAAGCAAGTTTGCTGCGCATTTTTACTGCACCGGAAGATGCAAGCTCAACGCTGAGTATTATCGAGCAAAAGCTCTCCGAGGACTTAGCAGGCTTTTTGGGTGACAGTATCGCCGCGCTCGAAAAACCCTTGTCGGAAATCGAAACCGATTTTCAAGCCTTTGAGATCCCAACTCAGCCGCGTTTTGTCTCCGATTACACCGACGAAATTATGCAAAATCTGGTGGCGCATTCGGTACACACAGCGGCACCCAGTTTTATCGGCCACATGACGTCGGCACTGCCCTACTTTGTGTTGCCGCTGTCGAAAATGATGGTGGGACTCAATCAAAATCTGGTCAAAATCGAAACCTCGAAGGCTTTTACGCCGCTTGAGCGCCAAGTGCTCGGCATGATGCACCATTTGATTTACGACCAAGATGCGGATTTTTATCAAAGCTGGATGCACAGCGCCAATCATTCCCTCGGCGCATTTTGCTCCGGCGGCACAGTGGCCAACATCACGGCCCTGTGGATTGCCCGTAACCAATTATTGAAGGCCGATGGTGAGTTTAAAGGTGTCAGCCGCGAAGGCTTACTCAAGGCGCTGCGCCACTATGGCTATGACGATTTAGCGATTTTAGTCTCGGAGCGAGGCCACTACTCGCTGGGCAAAGCCGTCGATCTGCTTGGCATTGGCCGTGACAATATCATCAGCATTCCCACGGGCAGCGATAACAAGGTCGATGTCGCGAAAATGCGCCAAGCCGCCCTTGAACTTGCCAATAAAAACATCAAAGTGTTGGCGATTGTTGGCGTAGCTGGCACCACAGAAACCGGTAATGTTGACCCACTGACAGAATTAGCTGCGCTGGCAAAAGAGTTAAACTGTCATTTCCATGTAGATGCAGCGTGGGGCGGCGCAAGTTTATTATCCAATAAATACCGCCACTTACTCGCAGGTATCGAACTTGCTGACTCAGTCACCATCGATGCCCACAAACAAATGTACGTGCCCATGGGCGCAGGTATGGTGTTATTTAAAGACCCAGAGTTTGCCCACGCCATTGCCCATCACGCCGAATATATTCTGCGCCGCGGTTCTAAGGACTTAGGCAGCCAAACGCTCGAAGGTTCACGCCCCGGCATGGCGATGTTAGTGCACGCTTGCTTACAGATCATCGGCCGCGATGGCTATGAAATCTTAATCAATAACAGCCTTGAAAAAGCGCGTTATTTTGCGGAAAAAATCAAAGCCCATGAGGATTTTGAGCTGGTCACTGAACCAGAACTGTGTCTGCTGACTTATCGTTATGTGCCCGCCAGTGTCCAAGCCGCCATGCAGTTTGCTATTGAGCAAGCTGACACAGTAAAACTTGCGCGCTTTAACGAGCTGCTCGATGGTCTCACCCAGTTTATTCAAAAGCACCAACGCGAACAGGGTAAATCCTTCGTCTCTCGCACCCGCATTCAGCCAGCCCGCTATTTTAGACAAGCGACCGTAGTGTTTCGCGTAGTACTCGCAAATCCCCTCACCAGCCATGACATCCTCAATCAAGTGCTGGTTGAGCAAAGTGAAATAGCCGCACTAGATAACGAGTTTTTACCCGCACTCATGGCGATGATTGCTGAATAGCCTTTGGTGAATAGTGTGTTGCGGCTAGTCAGTTTTAAATAGAGAGTTTCAAATCGTAAAAACAGCCGCAAAGATCTTTGCGGCTGTTTTTATTTACAGCACAAAATTAGCGAAACCTTACGTTAAATAACAAAGAAAAAGCACTCTGCATCAGTAGCGGGTACGCCGAATTCAACTGCCTCCGTGGCACGCTGTGAAGCCATCCATGGCGGCTCTGCGATGACATCCATGTCATCGAAAGTCACGTCAACAGCTGAATTCGCCTTTGCTAATTTCTGCGTAATCTGCTGCATATGGAAAAATACATACCACTATCACATAGGCAGTCATGCTCCACACATAAGAGTGAAAACTAGCTTGAAAAACACCAAGGGTGTAGGTGTCTCACTCTTTAGTGAGATTAGCTTACGCGCCACTAAGGCTAAGTGTCTATGGTCTTTCCCTTTGAACAAATCAAACCAAAGTTTGTTAGTTTTATTTTATTTTTATATATGTTACGTTGCTCCAGTGCTTGTTTGCGGCTGGACGGGAAGTTCAGACTTTAGTTTAACTAATCCACGAAAAACACGAAGGCAGGCATTTGCACCGAGAATAGAAATATCTATGTGCCAGTAAATTTTTACCAAAAAAGGATTTTATAAAATGAACATTGGAACTAAGGTTGGTCTTTTACTTTCTGTAACTGGTTGTGTGATTGGGGGATACTTCGGTCTTTCACCTGTCTATTCACTGCTACAATCAGGTGCTATATATGGACAAGAAGCTGGCTTATTTTTTGGAATTACAGGTATTGTAATTGGGAGCATGATAGCTGTGATGGCTTATCTTTCTTCGAGAAAGAATTAACAATCTAATACTATATATGATGGACTAAGGCTAAAATTAACTAGCTTAGACCTAATATGAAACTTATCCATTTATTGGGCAGTATCTGGTTGAATTTGGGTTAAATATTTTTCAGAATAAATTTTTTTTCCATCATACAAGGTAGGCATGGTGGGTGTTCGACGATAAGCACATCAGATCTTGTAGCACCCATTGTTTTAAAGCACCATCTATTTTAAATAAGTTTGATTAGCACAAAATAAGTTAAACGTTATTGCCAAGATTAAGTACTGATCATTCACTCCTTTGTGTGTCGAATTCAATTGCTAAATTTAAGTAACCACAATATTCCTTATACGCATAGCGAGTGATTGATTTCTATCACTGATTAAGATTCAAAAGACTTTACCGATTTCATTAGTTTTTGGAATGATGGACATTCTAAGTGATCTGATTGTGGGCAACTTGCTACATGGTTAAGACTATCTCGTATTGCTTTTAGCCGCTTAATGTTGAGATCAATATCAGATTCTTTTTGCGCCAGTAAATTACGATCAATGGTCAATTGATTCGATTCATTAAACATCGTAGTGATTTCGTTTAATGATAAACCTGCAATACGTCCAAGTGAGATAACATTCAATTTATTAATGATTTTAGGGGCATATTGGCGTCTAAGTCCTTTTCTGCCAATGGATTGGATAAGTCCAATTTTTTCATAAAATCTCAATGTTGAAGGAGCTAATCCTGATTCGCGTGATACCTCTGCAATATCCATAACATTCACTCTTGACTTAAAGTTGACTTCAAGTTGTACCATGCCTGAACTATATCAATATCAGGAAAGAATACCAAGAGGGAAAACTGAATGGAGATTTCTATTTGGCTACAGTCAATATTAGTGGGTATTGGTGCCACATTAATAATGGATTCATGGTCATGGTCATGGTGGCAAAAAAACATACTTCATAATCCAACTCTTGACTATACATTTGTGGGACGTTGGTTTATTTACAGAGGTCAGCTGGTTCATCGACCTATTATGGCAACCCCATCTGTTAAAGGAGAAACCTTTCTGGGTTGGTTTCTGCATTATTTTATCGGTATTATTATTGCTTTAATTCATGTATTAATCTTTGGGGAGATGTGGTTATTTGAGCCAACGTTGACACCTGCACTAATGACTGGTTTTGTTACCATAGTGTTTCCTTTCTATGTCATTCAATCTCGTCTTGGATTTGGGATTGCAGCAAATAAAACACCTTCACCATGGAAAGCTCGGTGGCTAAGTTTACTGACACATAGCGTCTATGGCCTAAGGCTATTTTTTGCTGCTTTAAGCCTGAAATATTTAGTTCATGTTTAAACTTAGCTATCCATTAAAAACTTTTGTCACAATAATTTAGTTTAGCCAAAGCAATCGCCACTTGTAAAAAACAATGCTAATGTAATGATTCGTATAAAAAGTATAGCTTTCTAAGCAGAATCTGTCGGAGAAAAAGGATGTTTATCAGATATATTTTAATGCTCACTGCCGTGCTGCTATGCCTTTACCCTGTTTGGGGATTAGTGAGCCCAGCAAGCTACTTGCAGGAGATATTAGAGGTTTATCCCGATGCGGAACAAGCCAGTCATACTCAAGTACGAATTACGGCGGCTATTTTATGGATAAGCAATCTGACGCTATCATTTGCGTTACTATTTATTGCAAAATTCATTAAACAACCTCAAACGTACAAATTCGCGAAAATATCGTCTATCGCATTAATTAGCTATCCATTTATTCTGACGATAACAGAGGCAATTTCTCACAGTATTCTATACCGCCACCTAGAACATCCTACGTTGACAATCGAGTTTTCAGCGCAAAAATTGTTCTATTTCGTATTTGGCCTGATCATTCTGGGAATTTATCAATCCCAACAAGAGTACAAACGCATCAAAGAGAATGGTTAATTTATCAACATATTTTGAGGAAAAACCATTGAAGTTCTTCACCTCTTTTATTTTTGCTTTTATTGGTTCAAAATTATTATTCAAATACTTCGATTTTCACTACGATATTTTTAGCGATCCTTTTGAACCATTGAAATTTATTATTGATACGGGTGTGTTCGTTGTTATTTTTATATCGACACAGATACTGTATGAAAAAATATTCAGTAAAACGAAGAAACAAGAACAGCCATAATTCCCCCAACTAATGCACATAGGGATAATGCGCAGAGGGACCATGAATAATATATGCTGTTAACACGCTCACAAGCGCTAAGCGACCAACCGAAACCACATAGGAACTGAGATGTTTTCCATGCAAAAGATAATTCTCCCACTGATCATGCTAAGTCTTGGCGCATTGCCTCTATATGCTCAAGCACAAGACACCAGCGCGTTATGGGGTAAAAAATACGCTGAGGTGAAATCGAGTTTATTGACTGCTGGCTGGGTATTAACGCCCGTAGCAGAAGATGAAACGCCAATGACAGAAGATTACCCTGAAATAACCTGTGGTAACGGCGCGATGGCAATTTGCTCTGTCGGCTTTAAGCAAGAAAATAGTACACTTGCCTTAGTTGTTGAATCTATTGAACAAGAGCTTATTGTGACAGGTGAATACTAAATAGCCCAATAGATGATGTTAAACTCAGCCTAAGCATCTAATGTAAACGAGGTAGTGATGTCATCTATCCCCCAATCAAAACAAGAACTTGAATTGGCTATTTATTCAGTTTTCCCCAAATTGATAGCTGACTATCGTTCAATCCCAGCCCAAATGTCCCGTGTGTGCAGCATAGAAGGAAACATCAAAGGTACACAAATGAGTGTAAGTGATACAGTCGCTTACCTTATTGGCTGGGGTAAATTAGTGCTCAAATGGTACGAGTTAACATCGCAAGCACTCCCCGTTGATTTTCCCGATACGGGTTATAAATGGAATCAACTGGGATTATTAGCAGAGCGATTTCATCATGAATATAGCCAATGGCAATATACTGATTTACTTGATGAATATGAAATGACAATGGAAAAATTGTCAACGCTGATTGCGAGTCTCAGTGATCAGCAACTGTACGGCATAACTTGGTACGATAAATGGACTCTGGGCCGTATGATCCAGTTCAATACTTACTCCCCGATGAAGAATATGCGTACCAAAGTACGACGATTCAAAAAAGACAATGCATTACCCTAGTAAACAACTCTTTTAAGCACGGAGGTATTCATGCCAAGTACCCACACTCACCCGCAGTTAGGTCCAAATCCCAACGATAAAGCGCCGATGAAAGGCTTTCCTCAGGTTGGCTTTCTTAAAAATTTTATTTCCCGCGAGAACATTATTGTCGGTGATTACACTTATTATGACGATCCAGCTGGTCCTGAAAGGTTCGAGTCGAATGTACTTTATCACTTTGACTTTATTGGCGATAAACTGAATATCGGTAAATTCTGTGCCATTGCGAAAGACGTGAAATTCATTATGAATGGCGCCAATCATCAAGTATCTGGCTTCTCGACTTATCCTTTTTATATCTTCGGCAATGGCTGGGAGAAAGCGGCGCCCAAGCCCGAAGATTTACCTTTTAAGGGCGACACCTGTATCGGTAACGACGTGTGGATTGGTTATAACGCCACTATCATGCCTGGGGTGAAAATTGGCCACGGCGCCATTGTTGCCAGTCAATCCGTAGTAACAAAAGATGTACCACCCTACGCTGTGGTTGGCGGTAATCCTGCCACAGTGATCAAGTTGAGATTCGAGCAAACTGTCATAGATGAGCTTGTTGCCATCGCTTGGTGGGATTGGCCGATAGAGAAAATAACTCAACACCTAGAGGCTATCGCGGGTGCAGAACTCACAACATTACAGCAGGCGACCTAAATAACGCCTGTCGCGAGCAAGACTGAACGAAAAATCTCAAGCGACAAGCATTAGCAACAAACATTAAAAAAAACGCCATTAAACGCAAACAAAATCCAATATGCGCAATTTTGTACAAAAGCACTGAGGGTTTCTGGGTTACTATCAGGCACAACCCGCCCATTTATGCACTAAACTCGGAGGCCTAGTGTGAACACAGAACATGCGGCCTACCAGATTGCCGATGAATTAGGTGGCCTCGAGTTACTCAATGCCCACTACCATAAACAAAACTTTAGTCGGCACACCCACGAAGGTTACACAGTCGGCGTCATTGAAACGGGGGCGCAGCGTTTTTATCGCACGGGTGGCAACCATGTGGCGCCAAAGCACAGCATCATTCTCGTCAACGCCGACGAAGTCCATAATGGTTGTAGCGCCACCGAGGGCGGTTGGTCCTATCGTGCCATGTATCCAGTACCCGCGCAGTTTGCCAATATTAACCGTGAGCTAGCATCAAACCGCGGTGCACCCTATTTCCCTGAGCCCGTCGTGTACGATCCTGAATTAGCCGAATTACTGCGCTTCACCTTTAATACCTTAGATACATCGGATAATCGCTTACTGCGCGAAAGCTTGGTCTATTCAAGCTTGACACAGTTGATGACACGCCATGGCAAGAATCGCCCAAGCGATGACCTCACTGTAATCGCTAAACCTGCGTTAGCACTGGTGAAATCCTTTATCGACGATCATCCTGCAGCCGACATCTCCCTTGAAGAGCTGGCAACACTCGCGGGATTAAGCCCCTATTATTTGCTGAAGCAATTTCAGCGTTATTACGGCTTACCGCCCCACGCTTATCAAATTCAGGCCAGAGTGAGACTCGCCAAAGGAAAAATCAAAGAAGGCACACGGCTACTCGATGTCGCCCTCGATTGTGGTTTTCACGATCAAAGTCACTTGAATCGACATTTTAAGAAGACAGTCGGTGTTACGCCGGGGCAATTTGCCAAAGAAATAGGCCGCAATATTATCCAAGCCTAAACAACCACTTTAAGTTAATCTGCCATGCTCATTCTTGCTTTCTCCTCTATTGACTAAGCAAGCAACCTTATCCAAGCATTTATTGTTTAACAGCAACCCCGTCGCCGCTATTTTTAGGAGCCAAAGTGACCACCGACAAGCTTATAGAACCTGATGTTTATCCTGTGCATCCATCGAAATCCAAGGCATTTTTAAAAGGTACATTAGCCATGATGCCGTTGACGATAGCGGTTGTACCTTGGGGAATTTTAGCGGGCTCCTTCGCCATTGAGGTTGGGCTAACGCCCATTGAGAGCCAAGCCATGTCGGCGATTATCTTTGCGGGCGCGGCTCAATTAGTGGCGCTCGGCATGGTGAAAGCTGGTATTGGTCTGTGGAGTATCTTAATTACGACGTTACTCATCACCTCACGCCATCTGTTATATGCAATGGCGATGCGCAGTCAAATCAGTCCGTTGCCGTTAAAGTGGCGCCTAACATTGGGCTTTTTGCTCACAGATGAACTGTTTGCCATCGCCAATCAAGGCAAGTTACATAAGTTCGACCCTTGGTACGCCCTTGGCGGCGGTTTGAGTTTCTATATCGGTTGGAACATAGCCACACTACTTGGCATAGTGGCGGGCAATGCGATCGAGAATTTAGATGAGATGGGATTAGATTTTGCCATCGCAGCCACCTTCATCGCTCTGGTCGTTCCTACCATAAAAAAACCATCGATTCTCGTCTGTGTATTAGTCTCGCTCACCCTAGCAGTGGTATGCGCCGTTTTTAAAATTCAAGCGGGACTGCTCATTGCCGCCATTGCGGGAATGACGGCAGGTGTACTTTACGCCAAAGTGACCAAGGAAGCGGAACGCGCAGAACAATCCGCCAGTCAGTTAGCAAGCGCACAGACCAAAACAGAAGTGGATACTGGAGTTGGGACTAACATTAAGACAAAAACATTGTCAGGAGAAAAAGCATGATTTGGTTAATGATCTTTTCAATGGCGGCGGTTGTGTTTATCAGTCGTCATTTACTACTTGAGCCTAAACTACCGCTGCGATTAAGTAAGGGCACCCAAACCTTTTTAAGTTACTCAGCCCCTGCCGTACTCACTGCGATCTTTGCGCCCATAGTGTTTGTGCAGGAAGGTCAGCTCGATCTGAGCCTAGACAACAGCTATCTCATCTGCGCCGTAGTCGCTACTGTGTTGGCGCTCGTCACCCGTAATACCTTACTGACCACAGTGCTGAGTATGGGACTGTTTTTCTTTATCCACTAAGTCAACAAAGAGTCAGCACTGACTCTTGCATCAATCACTGACACCGTCCCTACCACTTTTTTACACAGCCTACCCCCCCTCTGAGACATCGCCCCCTAGAAAATTACTTCCACGTTATCTTGATTTTCCACAATCTTCATGTATTTAGGCTCTTATGTCTGTACAACTAACAGTATCGGCTTTAACGGTATTTTACACATCGACGATAATGGAAGAGTGATGATATTTATCAGCAATAACAAAGACTCAAACAATAAAAACAAAATACTTAACCTAACCATATTCAAACTATTTAGTCTCTAAAACGTCCATTCAGAAATGTTATTTACAGCATCTATTACGGCACTAATCTTAGTATTTTTCTCGGTATAGTTCTCGGAATGAAGAGTCCATTTAAAAAGTTTTACATAATAAAATGCCGCATAAATATTAATCCACATTCAAAAACCAACCCACTAAAAATTAAAGTAAATACACTATATTATAAAGTTCTAAATACCGTTTAAAAATAAAGTAATTAACATTTTTAACCAGATTGAAACACACCTTAAATTAATTCATTTTTGTTTTGTTTAATAAAAATAAAAGTGCTAGTTTTTAGATGTGCCTAGCAGTAATGATTATTTATATGATTTAGAACTACATATAATTGCCATCGGCGCTCTCAATGAAAGGACGTATTTTATTAAAATAAAGGAACAATCATGAGAACAAAATCTAGCCTGGGTATATTAACTTTATCCTGTTTAACCGCACTTGGAACTGTTTCTTTGTTGGCCGAAGCTGCTATTCCGAATACTATTCCAAAACTGTCAATGGTAGAACACGCTGCCCCTGATCTTGATTCGCTTAAAAATGATGCAATTAACGACCCCTCGTTTATCAGCTCGTTATTCTCCTTAGGACACCATCTTGGATATGCATGGGCTGGCGGTACAGCATCCCAGTATGTTGGTGAAGACATCGAAGTCAGAAGAGAATCGAGCAACGAATACAGTCTTAGAGCCCGCTATAACGGCAATGATCCTTATGCAAGCGGCTACAGAGCGAATGAACGTTTGAAGGTAAATTTACAAAATATTCATTTCGTCACTAATCCTCAAAGTCTAAAGTTAGGTTCACCTCAAGTTTATGATCGTGAAGCTATTTATACTGCTCCCGTGGTTATCTATAACTGGGGCGATACCGAAGATACTGGTGTGGCCACCCTAAACTATGATTACACCACTAGCTGGGCCAAAACCGATAATTTCTCCTTCTCCGAGAAAATTGGCGTAACCAATAAATATGAAGTGGGTATTCCAGGAATAGGTGGAGCGAGTTCTGAAATCAGCGCCGAATTTTCTGCCAGCCAAGGTTGGAGTGAAACCGACGGCAAAAGTACAACGATTTCGAGTCAGGCGCAGTACCGAGCAATTATGCCGCCTCGCAGCAAACGTTATATCTCAATCACCCTATTTAAACAAAAGGCAGATGTCCCATACACCTCAAGTTTATATATGATGTACGATATAAAATATGAGAACTTCTTAAAATGGGGAGGTAATGCGCATATTAATCATCCGACAAATAGACCTAACTTCCCTTACACCTTTGGCGGAGCGAATGCGAATAATCTGAATGGACCAGAAGCCTTAGTCGATCAATATCTTCATCAAGATATAAACGGTTATGGTGTATGGGATTGGCCTGCAGCGATTAATTCGGCACAGTCAAAAAGTGGCTTTGAGTGGCAATTGGCGAATATTGTTAGACAACATGGCGCACCTATCAACGGTAAATTTACAGCAATAGATTCGAGTCAATTTAATATCGATGCCAGTGAATCCTATCCACTAACGGATGAAGACATTGCTAATCGTCCTAAAAGCGCTCAAAAATTAGGACTGAGTCGCAATATTCAGGTTGCCGTCGGCGAGCTCCAAAACAATGATGAAGATGGTTTAATCAAAAAACTGAATATTTCGCAATCAAGCGAAGTCATGTTAAACAATTAAAAACGGTGAACTTAGACTCTCAATAACAGCTATGACACTAGTATCAGAGAGATCTCGATACAACTAGCCCGTTACTAGCAAATTAGAAATGTAATACAAAGCCACTCATTCGAGTGGCTTTTCTTTCGCTTCTGCTCGCGCCTTCGATTGCTCATCCATCAGGCAAATATAATCTTCAAGCTCTTGCCCAAGAGTGAGATCAAAATGACGGTTTAACCGCACAAGACCTGTGATGCGATCGACCCTGAAATTACGAAAATCAGCACGTAGTTCACACCATGTCAGTAAGGTCCAAGTACCACGCCAAAAATAGATGGCGAGCGGCCTAACTTCCCGCTCGGTGACATCCAGTTTGACATCTTGGTAGAAGAGTTTGACGTATTCGCGGCGCTGAGCCGCATTACGCAAGGGATCGAGGAATTGAAACTCATTGGAATCGAGGTAAAAATCCGGTGAAAACATCAAGGATTGATAGGCTTGTAGTCGTTTTGGTAGTACGGCTTCGACTTTAATTATCGCCTGCCTCGCGGCGCTACCAAGCTCCTTACCACCCCAAGTTTGCACCATACGCATGCCAACTTGAATCGCTTCGAGTTCGGCTTCGTTAAACATCAAGGGCGGAACATTCACCTCGTGGCGCAACAAATAGCCGACACCCGCTTCCCCTTCAATAGGAATGCCACTTAAACACAAATCCTGCACATCACGGTAAATCGTGCGTGTAGAAACCTCTAACCGTTCAGCCAACTCTTGGGCTGTGGTCAGGCGTTTATGTTTAAGAATTTGCACTATTTGAAATAGGCGGTCGGCGCGGCGCATTGACTCTGATTCAATCCTTTAGTTGCCTATCAGTTGATTAAGCATTGTGAGTTTACATAAATCACTGACATGTCCTGATACTCACTTGAGTGATAGTACGATTTAAATCATAAAATCCCGATATAGATCTCAACCTCTGTGGCGCTGAGATAGACTTCAAAATCAGTTTGATAACGTCGCTGATGAGAGCAATCAGCCGCGCTAAAATAGCCCCAAACTTGTCCCCAAAGATCGATAACACACTGGGGCATATCACCCTGAGCGGTGAATTTTAGGTACTTGCCCGCGTTAAGCTCCAATGGCGTAAAATGACTTGCATCAACAGGGGCATCAATTGCCTTACCCACCAGCACAGAAAACTCGCCATTCATGTCTGACTCATAGTCATAATACACGCCATACATGGGCGAATTGAGCATAGCGGTCAGCTGGGATGATTCAAAAAAGGCTTGCCATAAACTGCCAATTTTAGCGCTATCGATAGACATTTCTGCCCGATTATTCGTGCGGGTGCTTAGTCCAAGTAACGGTCGAGCATCAATATAAACCACATCCATCTTTGTTTCTTCCATAGATATCTAAACCAATAGGTTAATGTTAGCGTCGTGCCTTAAGGGCACGACGCTAAAAATTTAACACTCGAGACTACTTATCCTTAGACCACAGACCGACTTTATTGCCTTCACTATCGGCAAATAACGCGATGTAACCACACTCTCCACCATTAATCGGCGTCACTGGCAGCAAAATATTCACATTGGCGGCAGCGAGTTTATCCACTAGCGGTTGTAAGTGGGTGCTGAAATGCAAATACACTGTGCTGCCATGCACCGATGGCTGGCTCATGCTGCATTTGACTAGCCCTATGCTCGCCGCACTCGCATCCTCAGTGACTATGGTCGCATATTCCATGTCTTCCATATCGTCACGTTTAAACTCAACCCCAAAATGCTGCTGATAAAAAGCAACGGCACGGTTCATGTCACTGACAGGAATTTCACCCCAAACTAACGGTGCAATAGATAACATTTTCACTTTCTCCTTGTTGAAAAATATCAATGATTCAAAACCTTATTTATAAAATTCAGGACTGAATCATTAACGGGCGACAACAAGAATAAAACAAGGCTACTGACAGCATGATGTCAGTAGCCTTTTAATAAAAGTGAATGTTGAGGGTTTTGGCCTAGTTAAAACGTTACTTTGGCAAACTGGCTTGATGGGCCTGAATAAAATCATCCATAGCTTTGCTCGCCCTCGCCTGAGCGCTGGCTAAGGTATCTGTATCAACCATAGTTTCGACCACTTCGTAGTAGCACTTGATTTTGGGTTCAGTGCCAGAAGGCCTAACGATCACCCGAGCGCCACCCGCTAAGCAGTAGGTTAATACATCGCTCGGTGGCAAGTCGATTTTCTCAACCCGACCATCGGCAAAACGACGCTCAAGTGCCTTTAAATCATCGGTTGAAAGCACATCTAACTCACCAATCTTCACCGGTGGATGCTCGCGCAAATAGGCGCCAATATTGGGCGTGTCAGGTTTTAGCGCAATGCTCACCTGCGCATTGAGATGGAAGCCATGCTCACGGTAAATTTGCTCGAGCCTGTCCCAAATCGTTTGCCCCTTCGCCACCAGCTCGGCAGTTAATTGGGCAAATGCCACCAGCGCCGACAAGCCATCTTTATCCCACACCATACTGCCCACCGTATAGCCAAGGGCTTCTTCATAGGCAAACAGGAATTGATCCTCAGGCGAAGTTTTTGCAATCCCCACATTCATCAGCCACTTAAAGCCGGTGAGCGTGGTAAAGCTTTGCGTGCCAAACCATTGAGCAATTTTAGATAACAGGCTCGATGACACTATCGTTGTGCCCGTAAGTCGTTGATTATCTTTAGCGTGAGATAGCAAGTAATGTCCAAAGAGCACACCGACTTGATCGCCCGTCAGCATCTGATACTCGCCATCCTCTTTACGCACTGCAACCGCAAAACGGTCGGCATCGGGATCGTTAGCACAGGCGAGCATAGCGCCGTGTTTTTTCGCCTCGGCAATCACTAAATCCATCGCACCCTTTTCTTCAGGGTTTGGGAAGTTAACCGTCGGGAAATCGCCATCGGGTTCACGCTGGGAGGCAACCGAATACACTTGGGTGAAACCTGCATCTTTCAATACCGTTTCGGCCATTTCAGCACCCACGCCGTGCATGGCGGTATAGGCTAAACTGACCTTTTCAGGAGCGGTATGGTTTTGCAGCACCTCAGCTTGCTGTACGCCATGACGATAGCTTTGGTAAAAATCGTCCTGCAGGATAATTAACTTACCTTGTTTTACCGCGTCATCATGCTCTAAAAACGGAATCGCTTGATTTGCGGCGCGCTCAATTTGCGCGGCAATACCAGAGTCGTGGGGCGGAATAATCTGCGCGCCATTCTCCCAATAGACTTTATAGCCATTGTATTGCGGCGGGTTATGACTCGCGGTCACCACAATGCCCGCTGCCGCATTAAAATGTTTTACCCCAAAGGCCACCAACGGCGTTGGCGCTACTTTGGACGTTAAGCGCACCTTAATCCCCATAGCGGTGAGCACACTCGCCGCATCATGGGCAAAATTGAATGAGTCGTGGCGGCCATCATAACCAATCACCACGCCACGCTCGGCTGCATCTTTAATCTGATCAAGTAGATATGCACCAAGACCAGCAGAGGTTTGGCGGATCACCAAACGGTTCATCCCCATAGGCCCAGCACCGACGACACCGCGTAATCCTGCGGTGCCAAACTCCAAGCGACCCGCAAAGCGCGCTGCGAGTTCGGCATCATTGCCACTATCAATTAGGGTTTGTAACTGGGCTTGAGTGCGAGGGTCTGGATCATTTTCAAGCCAATGGTTTACCTGTAACTGTAGATGGGTACTCATATCACGCCTCATTGAAAATCATTTGCAATCACCTTAGGAAAAAGCACGTAGAAGAACAAGCTAATTTGCATTAATTTCAAAATGAGCCATGGATATTGCCATAAAAAACGCACTATCTAACAGGTCATGCCAGATAGTGCGTTGGTTTTAACAAACTGGTTTCAAAAAGGATTTAGAGTTTAAATATATTGTCCTTCGTATCTCTGTCGATGAGCTTCACAAAGGGATCGACCCCCACATAACTGGGTTTTTCAGCCAAAGTGATCGTCAGCTTGTTTTCACCACTCACCAGCCTGTGCTTCTCAATCAATAATACCTGTTTGTCATCCTTTAGCTTATCGGGATCGGCACTAAAGGCACCGATGTCGATGATGGCATCTAAAGGTTGTTCGGTTTCTTCACCTTTACCACTGGCGACTTTGCGACTGGCATAAATGCTCAAGTCAACTTGCGTCTTACCATCGGGCAGAGTGGTCATGACCGCATTGGTTAACCTAAGATCGTAGAGCGTGATGTCATTAAAAGACTCATCGATAAAGCGAGCTTGCGCTTCATCTGTCCCTTGCTCAAGGTAACTCACTAAATCCAATGTGGTTGGGAAAGGATCGTTACGATACTGATAACGTGCTAAGAATGCCTTGAGATTAGCGTTGAGTTTCGCTTCACCTAACACATCTTTAATAGCCATCATCACCACTGAGCCTTTCTGATAATGAATGTACTGCTGATTTTCACTGCGCAGCAAAGGCATTTCTTTGATGGATTCAGATGAACGGCCGCGTAAATATCTATCTAATTCGTATTTCAAGAATTTACGGATCATTTTATCGCCATACTTTTTCTCCAGCACCATCAACGCCGAATACTGCGACAAGCTTTCGGATATCACAGCACTGCCCTGCACATTCGCAGCGCCCACTTGGTGTCCCCACCATTGATGCGCCACTTCATGGGCTGTGACGTAATACACAGGATCGATATTATCCTCATTGCGTAAATCAGTAATAAAACCAATACGCTCTGAGTAAGGCACTGTATTAGCAAAACTTTGTGCAAAACTACGGTAACCCGGAAACTCCATAATTCGCATTTGCTTATGCTGATAAGGCCCAAATGCTTGTGTGTAGTAATCGATAGAATCTTTAACCGACTCTATCATGCGCGCAACGTTCCAAGGATGCTCCGCATGGTAGTAAACCTCAACCGCAACACCATTGTGCTCAGTTTTTTCCACCTGATAACGGCCCGAAATAATCGCGTAGAAATTCACCATAGGGCTATCCATTGAATAATGGAAATACTCACGCCCATCCTGCTGCCACTGTTTTTGCAAATACCCTGGCGCTAATGCAATTTGATCTGCACTTGTCGAAATAGTGGCTTCAAACTGAATGAAATCACCATCGACACCAAAGAAGTTTTGCGTGTAGTAACGGCTGTCTTCAAGCTTGTTCGCTCGAGCTTTTTCGGCTAAATCGCGCTTTTCGCGCTCGTGGCGATCCATCAGCTCATAGCCGTCTTGATAACCAAAGAGGGGCAATAGTTCGAAGTTGTTGATGAAGGTGCCATTTTCAACCACAGACATATCAAAGCCAGCTTCAGCAATACCCACAGACTGACGTACTAATTGAATGTCCCCTTGCACCACCTGCCCAGGCTGCACAGGTGTCGAAAAGGTCAACCAAGCATTGCGATAGCGGCTATCTAACTCACCTAAGTTTGTATTTGGGATATTGATTTTTACCGTTTCGGCCTCAGTATGCTCGGGCCACTGCACTAACATCCTTTCGATTGGTTTATCTGACTTGTTTTGCCATTCTAATATCACCTTAGCAACAATTTTTCGCTCTTCAGGGAAAATATCAATATTCGCATTGACCTTAGTGGCCACTAAAATCGGCATGCTTTGGTATTGTTTGAAGGCCTTCTCATAATCGGCTTGCAGATCTGTGGTTTCATCTTGGGTTAAATAATGATTCAACACTTTTGTTTGGTAGAACAAATAACTGCCCATGCCCAAAAACACCACCAAAGCAACGCTTACAATGGCTTTGCCACTAAAACCGAGCTGATAACTCAGTAATCCCATACGGGTTTTAAGGCTTTGCTGCGGTCCGCGATGGTACAAGCCATAACCTAAAACAAACAGGATAAGGCTAAAAGCCCCCCAGTAAATCATATAGAGTGCATGACTTAATAAACCCCAACCGTAGCCGTTCATATCCGAGTAAATTAAGGTCGGTGATTGACCAAAGTTATATAAGCTATGGCCAAATCCCCAGCTTGCCATAACAAATGTCGTTAGATAATAAGCAACAAATAGTCCCATACCTGCGTACTTATTTGGGCTAAGCACTTGCAGGAAAAACGCCAGCACAGCGGTCATCAACAGCGGCAGGAGGTAATAAAATCCCAGTCGAATAAGGTACTGAGCAATCTCAAGATTGGTTTGACCTTTTATCAATTGAAATACAATTGTGGTACACATTGCGAGCACATAGAGCAAGGTCATCACTATGACCACAGACACTAACTTTGAGCCCCAAAAGCTTAAGTTTGATACAGGAACGCTATCGACGATATCCCCCATTCCTGAACTGCGTTCACGCCAGACGATTTCTGCGCTGTAATAAATCAGCACTATCACCATCAATAGCCCCGTCGCGCCGGCAATGTTATTCACCATATCTTGGGTTAATGGCCAATTAGATGTGCCGTACCAACCAAAATCATCGAACATGGGGCCGACTAAATTGAAAATAGTCAGCACACCTAACACCACAAATGGCGCGGTAAATAGTACTTGCCGTACTTCAAATTTAACCCGCGTCCAAAATTGCTGGCGACCATTAGGCTCAGTTGCCATAGCCAATTGTGCCAAAGGCACTAAGCTAGGAACTTTTCCTGCTTTATCGGATTTTTTCTCACGTTTCTTAGTCAAACTCGGCTGACGGAAAATCCCTGAAACGGCCAGTAATACACAGGCAATTCCAAACCATATCGCCCTGTTTTGCAGTACGAGTCCTGAGAATTCAATTAACTGGCTATTCTTCTCGCTAATGGTCCAGTAACGGGTCACTTCGGCAAAGGTGCGCAGCGCAAAGGGATCAAGCAAAGCAGCAATAGTACGATATTGTGGCTGACTCGCCATTTCGCCCGTCAAGGTATAAAGCACCAACATGGCTACAGCGGTCAGATAGAGCGCCATTAAGGAACGAAAATGACTTGCCATCGCATAGAATAGAGTCGAGATCAGCAGCAAAGTCGGCATGGCGAGTAAAAAATACGGCACAAGATAATTCGATAACGCAAAAGGCCCAAAACGGCTAGCATCGACCCATGGCATAAAAGAGCCGAGCATTAACCCTATGGGAATAAACGCAAATACCATCATCACCACAACAAAGCTGCCGAGAAATCGACCAAATTGGTATGCAAATGGTGATAGGGGTTTGCTATAAATCAGCTCTTCCATCAAATGCTGATGATTGCGGATAGCCGTGCTACCCACAAAATTCACCACGGCAAACATGGAAATGAGTCCCATGATCAACATGGTTTGAGTAATCCCAAATGGGCTGTTTTTCATCACCTCACCGCCGCTACCAATTTGAATATTGTTAGAGACGACTGATAGAAAACTCATTAAAAACAATAGAAAAGAAACAACATAAAAGGATGGCTGACGCAAATAATAACGCCACTCAAACCTAAGCATTGATAACAACATATTGATATCTCCTTAGGCAGCCTGACGGCGGTGACTGAGTAAAGTCGAAAAATACAGATCTTCAAGCCCAGCAGTCGCAGGGGTAAATCCTTCAGGACAAGTTTCAGCCATCACATTCAGTACTGTGCGTCCCGCTAATAAACGCTTAGAAATCACAGGTAATTGCGCTTCAAGCTCCTGCGCCTGTGCTTGACTCACAGTCTTAGTCCAAATTTTTTCCGTTAATTCACCCACCAATTGATGTGGATTGCCTTGAAGCAGAATTTTACCCGATGCCAAAACCGCCATATTAGCGCAGAGTTCAGACACATCTTCGACAATGTGAGTCGAGAGGATTACCACTTTTTCCTCGCCTAAACTCACCAGCAAGTTATGGAAACGGTTACGTTCTTCGGGATCGAGACCCGCGGTAGGCTCATCCACAATCAATAACTTAGGATCTCCAAGTAAGGCCTGAGCAATACCAAAGCGCTGACGCATACCGCCAGAGAAACCACTCACGGCTTTATTTTTATGCTGATAAAGATTGGTGTGTGCCAATAATCCTTCAACCGCTTCTTTGCGCAGCTTGCTCTGATTAATGCCCTTAAGAATGGCTAAATGATCTAACAGGTCATAGGCGCTAATACGCGGATAAACATTAAAGTCCTGAGGTAAATAACCTAAGGTTTTACGCAGCGCTTGAGGGTCGGCTAATACATCAATACCGTCAAACACTATGCTGCCACTATCGGCACTTTGCAGGGCGGCAATGGTACGCATGAGTGATGACTTGCCCGCGCCATTGGGTCCGAGTAAACCAAACATCCCTTTGGAAATCGTTAAATCAACACCATCGAGTGCTTTAACACCGTTATCATAGGTTTTAGTGAGATTAGAAATAGTCAGCATGCTTCCCTCTTGCGTCTGTGAGTTCAAAATACCGACAAACTATCACATAAAATTAACCTTTACAGTAGTTATCAAGATATTCATGTACTTACAGAATGCTAGCCAGCAAAACAAACTACATATTCTTAATCCCTAAAATAGCAAAAGGGACTCTATTTGAGTCCCTTGCTATTGAAATACAATATAAAAGTAAAAATATGCCACGAATTAAAATATGGCGTACTAAATACAATTAGTTACATAAACGCCAATATTAGCGCGAGGGTAAAGTGCCATCAAATACACGTACTTTGATATTCTTTTTCAGGTTATCTTGATCTTGTTGCCATTCTTGCCACTGGGTGAGACTGATACTGAGCTGCAATGAAAAATCAGTAGAAATCCACTGTTTTTGCCCTTGAGTATATTTAGGTGCAGGGACTATGTTACTGGGTCCAACGAAGGATGCAGAACACATAAAGGTTTTGAAATACACTTGGTCAATCGATAAATCGAGGGCGCTGGGCGATGTTAAACATTGGCCACTGCCCGGCTCTTGATACGAGGCAAATTGGTACAGGATTGCCGGTGTATTATTGGTACTATCAGGAACTGAAGCAGTTTGATGGCAAGATAAACAGCTACTTAATGCATTATCCGCAGGGCCATTTAGGCGCCCATTACACCCTAAGTGTCCCGCATTGGTGTGCTCATTCAAACGGCCAACGACCTCTTGAAATACGGCGCTATCCTTAAGCCCTGTGATTGGGTTTTGAGGGAATGCTGCCGCTCCCACTGTTGCTGGCGGCGTGTCATTCCCCCACATTAATCCCAGAGGTGAAATACGATCCCAAGGATTTTTCTCTTTCGCTTTAAACTGACCATCGGCGACAAAAGTGCCATAGGCCCAGCCCACGGGTGAACGGCTGTCGCGCACTGCAATATCAAACTGCAATAAGTACACATCGGCAACAGAGCGCGGGCATTGCTCTGTTTCCTGTTGGAAACTACAGGCACTGCCATCGGCGTTTTTACATACACAGAAATCACTGGCACTGATATTGGCTTGCCAAACAGGTACATTTTCAAGGAAAGGATAGTTATTAGGCGTTGCGGTAGTGAACAGTAACTTGCCAATCACACTGCCTTCATTAAATGCAAAATTTTGCTGGGGCATCACAGGTGATGGTGCCCCCGTCCATACCTTGCCAATGCTGTTTGCCGCCTGAGGATTATAAAAACCCACCGCCCACATAGTGGTTTTAAGGGAGCCTTGGCCTTTTATCTCCATAGTAACGGGGGCTTCTCGGGTCAAGCCATGGATAAATTCCCGCCCACTCATGGGATCATAGGTCTGATAGGGAATATGGTACCAAGAGCGCACCTTGTTATTACACAGATCCCAGTCTTTACTGACATCGCCTTTGTCGATGTTTCCCTCTTGGATGTACTTCATCACAGCCCAGAGGTATTGCTCAGCTTGGGTATTTTTATCACTTTCACTCAGATTTTTATCGAAGGGATTGAATTTAAGCCAAGGTGCAGCGCTATCTGGTTTAGCACTCGAATAAGCATCACTGAGGCTAAAAATAGGCCCCTTCCAGCCAGAATAAGCTTGGTTGATAATGACTTGATTGTCCCACATGCCTGTTTTTGCAAAAGCAGGATCTTGGAAGTAACTTGGATAGGCTCCAGTACAGGTTGAGTTTGCATTAGATGTAATGTTCGTCGATTGTTTATCTGCAGCTTTTACGTTGACTGCTGTCAATGAACAAACGGTGAGCAGAAGTATGGCGGTAATGTTGAGTTTCATAATATCGTCCTTGAAGAGTATTAGTCCTAAAAACTCCCTTTGTGAGCCCAAAACTAACAACGGCTCGAATTAAGCATAGACTAATTTTTAACATCTTCTGTAAAGCTTAACGATTCACATATTAAGGATATAAAAAAGGCCGTTTAGTATGACTAAACGGCCGAAACATATTACTTATTGGACTAGCCGTCCAAGCTATTTCTCAACTTCTTGCCCACGCGTCTTCCACAGCGAATACAAGACACCTAAGACTAACAGACCAAAAGTCACACCAAGGGACACTGCTGTTGGGATAGTAAAGTCCACTATTCCCTCGTGATTGAAATACACTAAACCCACTTTCACCCCAATAAATACTAATACCACTGACAGCGCATATTTAAGGTATTCGAAACGGTGCACCATAGCAGCCAACGCAAAATACAAAGCACGTAGCCCCAGAATCGCGAAGATATTCGAGGTATAAACGATGAAAGGATCTTGGGTAATCGCAAAAATAGCTGGAATACTGTCGACTGCAAACACCAAATCCGCGGTTTCCACTAAGATCAACGCCAAGAATAACGGCGTCGCCCACCATCCTTTTGTTAACTGATGATCTTCGCCACGTACCCAGAATTTTTCTTTATGCAGCGTTGGCGTAAAACGCATCTTAGTGCGTAACCATTTATAAAACTTATTATCTTGGATATCACCGTGCTCATCGTTTGAGAAGAGCATTTTCACGCCAGTGAAAATCAAGAAGAGTCCAAATAACACAAGTACACCTTGATACTGGGCAACAAGCACGGCACCAAGACCGATCATAATGGCGCGCAACACTATTACGCCCATAATGCCCCAGAAGAGCACTCTATGTTGGTATAAACGTGGGATACCTAAGCTACTGAAGATTAACGCGATAACAAATACGTTATCCATAGACAGTGATTTTTCAATCAGATAGCCCGTTAGGTATTCCATACCGGCAGTTGAACCCTTGTACCACCAGAGCCAGGCCCCAAACAATAAGCCCATACAGATATAAAAGGCTGAAAGTTTTAAACTTTCAGCCACGGTAATTTCATGCTGCTCCTTGTGCAATACGCCAAGGTCAAAGGCTAATAACGCCAGCACAAAACCGAAAAACATTAACCAAACCCAAAGCGGGTAACCCACAAATAGGGTGGTAAAAAACTCCATAAGTCTCCTTAGTAACACATAACGACTGATCTAAATCAGTAAAGTTGAGCAGATAGACATTAACTCATTGTAGAAATATAAACTGTGAAATCTTATATGAAAAATGCAACTATCAAGATTAAAATTCTTTTACAATCAATATGATTATGGTGCTTATTTATACTTATGCTTCGAATAAGTGTACTTCTCAATCACAGCGCTTCCCTGAGAAAATCATCTAACCCACCCATTCGTGACATTCCTTTAGATAGCAGCCTCGAACAAGCGCGTAGATGCTCTACCAATAATGCAAAATTGCTATCAATCATAAAACTTACACTATCCATTAAACGACGAACTACAGCGAAATCAAGGCTAAAGCCGCTAAGATAAAACTGCCACAGTTGAATTATGGCCACTATTTAGCACTCATTTCTTAACTGAAAATGAATTAATTTAACCGCTTAGTATTGCTATAGCGAGCCTTAAAGAACGGCTAAAAATGTTAGTTATACAAAATATTCATCACTTTCAAGACCCTTGGCTGTTCCATATCATCCGAGTGTGATTAACTGCTGCAACAGCGCTGTCTTTTAGCGATCAAAAGCGCCGCGATAATCACAAATAATGAAAAATAATTAATAAAATTCATTACGATAAAATGAATCATTAGCTGCTCGGCGCATAAAGTGCCAGCAATGGGAGTCTTAAGTGTCAATAGAACAAAACCCGCCGCACGCAATGCAGGGCCCACAAGGCTCACCCCCAGCTGAAATGCTATTTGGGCATCCTAAAGGCTTATTTGTCTGCTTTTTTACCGAAATGTGGGAACGCTTCTCTTTCTACGGTATGAAAGCATTACTATTTCTTTACCTGATTAAATATCATCTATTTACCGATGAATTTGGTTACAACGTGATTGGTGCTTACGGAGCCTTAGTGTATGCCATGCCCGTAGTGGGTGGCTTATTGGCCGACCGCTATATCGGCATGCGTAAAGCGGTGATCTTTGGTGGTATTTTATTGGTGCTCGGCCACTTAGGTATGGCCTTTGAAGGCCATCAAGCGGTTATCGTTGCGGGTGAAGTTCAACGGGATGAACAAGCGCTGCAAGTATTCTATTTATCCCTCGCCTTAATCATTGTCGGTGTGGGCTTTTTAAAACCCAATATTTCCACCATAGTCGGTCAGCTTTATCCTAAATCATCCGCTAAGCGAGATTCTGGTTTTACCATTTTCTACGCGGGCATCAACTTAGGCGCCACCTTAGCCCCGCTAATTTGCGCTTATTTAGGTGAAACCTATGGCTGGAAGTACGGTTTTGGTTTGGCAGGTTTGGGGATGTTAGCGGGTTTATTGGTGTTTATTCGTGGCAAAAAACATCTGCAAGGCTTCGCCGAACCCAGAGATCCTGCGCGGATTTTAAAGAAAACCGCCGGCATAACGACAGAACAATGGATTTACTTAAGCGCAATTGGCAGCGTAATCATAGTCTGGGGGTTAATTCAAACCCACTCCCTCGTACTTTCGATTAGCAGTTTATTACCCGCAGTGAGCCCAGTGATTTGGTTCTTGCACTCAGTATCACTAGTGCTTGCCCTTGGTATTGGCTGGTTCATGGTGAAACATTGTAATCCGATTGAACGTCAACAGATGTCGGCTTTGCTGCTTTTCATCGTTGCGGGTTTGGTCTTCTTTGGTTTATATGAGCAGACCTATGGCTCTTGGGTAGCATTTTCGGACCGTGTGATGGACCGTAACATGTTCGGCCTCGAATGGAGTGCCGGACAATTGACCTTCCTCGGCGCCTTCTTTGTGATCAGTTTGTCGCCTATCTTCGCTTGGCTGTGGCCTGCCCTCGCCCGTAGAAATTGCGACCTAAGTAAACCAGTTAAAACCGCACTCGGTATTTTGTTCGCGGGTTTATCCTTTATGGTACTTGTGCTCGGGATCCAGATGCCGCTAAGCAGTGGCTTAGTGAGTATTTGGTTCTTAGTCGCGGCTTATTTTGTATTAGAAATCGGGGAGTTATTGTTGTCGCCCATAGGCTTATCTGCCGTGACTCAGCTTTCGGTAAAGCGTGTACTCAGCCTGATGATGGGTGCTTGGTTCCTCGGCACTTCATACTCTGAAATCTTAGCCGCCGAATTAAATAAACTGGCAGCAATTGATACCCAAGGCGGCGTGATAAGTGACGTACCGAGTGCAATGGCGCTATACGAGCAACTGTTTATCTTCTCGGCGCAAATTGGCGTGGTGATGGCATTAGTCTTCTTTGCCCTTGCGCCATTAATGAAAAAAATGATGCACGAGAAAACGGCTACTCACTCAGTTTAAGCACACAAACAAAAAGTCGGTTGACTTACTTTCGCCCTCTGAGGCGACGGTAAGCCAAGACGATAAGGTGCAAAGCAAGTAACCCCGTAAAAGCCGCGCAGAAAAACAGTAATGCAATCGAGTTTACATCCCTAGGTGCATCACGATAAAGCCACCACCACAGCGGCCAGCCGATGGCCGATAAAGCCGTAAGCTGCCACATACAGCGTTTGCAGCGACCAATCTTTTGCCTGAAAATTGACGTTTTACAATCACCGCAACTCATAAATCCCCAATACCATGATGGCAATATATCTAAAACTAAAGCGACACTTTAAGCCTTGCCATCCCTTGATTAATAGAGACGAGCGCACGATAACCTAAATCTCGTTTAGCTGCGCTGATATCAAAATAATGGCTGCAGGATAACTGCCGTGCAACAAAACGCGTCATCATGGGCTCTTCTTGCTTCTTTAGGAGGTAATGTACACTTTCCAATACTGCGCCTGCTACATAGGCGACAGATTGAGGCACACGCTTAGTCACTGGCGGTAAAGCATCGCAGGCCAAAATCAGATTGATCATCTCGGCCATAGTGATGGGTTCATCATTACTCAGAAAATAAGCTTTCCCTTGACACTTAGGCTTTGCTTGGCAAAGTTCCAGCGCCGCCAACACATGGGCATAGGCAGCGTTATCTATGTAGATGGTATCGACTAGCTTATCTTCGCGGCCAACCAGTTTAAGCTTACCTAAACGCCCGCGCGACAATACCCGAGGCACTAGATGGGGATCGCCAGGACCCCATATCAGATGCGGCCTGAGTGCGACGGTTTTTAACGCATAGGGTGCAGTGGCTTGAATCGTCACTTGGCTAGATACTTGGGTCACATCAGGATTTTCAAGTGGCATGTCACCCACTTGATTGGCATCGAGCATCATCTTTTCAGCGATGGCTTTAGAGTGGGCATAATGATTCAGGAATCTTGTAGCATAGGGAGTAGACTCATCAATACCCGATTCATCCTGCCCTGCAAAGGTCACACTCGGGGTACTGGTATAAACTAACTTACCTATTTTTAATGCCTTACAAGCGGCAATCACATTGGCAGCGCCCTTCACATTCGGACAAAAATAGCTGTCTCTGTCCCCCCAAACACCCGCTTTAGACGCCACATGGAATACGATATCGCAGCCTTGCATCGCCTGTTGCAGCAGATCTTTATTGACTAAATCCCCTTGCAGCATGACTACGCCCAGCGCTTCAAGTTCGGGATAATGCCCACGCGCAAAACCTGTGACCTTAATGCCCGCGGCTAACAATCTCAGGCAAATCGCTTTACCTAAAAATCCCCCCGCCCCCGTGACAAAGGCGTGTCGCACCTTAAGCGCGAGCTGCGCGAGTGCAGTTTGTTCAGCCGCATCAAATTGGGCAAGCGTCGTGCTCTTGATTGGGTCTTTCGTCATTAAGGGTATCCATTTCAGCACATTTACACGAACTTAAAGTCGGTGTAATAAGTTTAAAATAAGCACAAGGGCTTAAAAATAAGCGAGTTTGTTCAAATGAACACAGAATATAACGTAAAAAATGCAGGAAAAAGCCGTGGAGTTTTAAATCAACCTTTCGTTTGTGATTGTGCCCAAACAGCTAATTTTTCTCTAAAAATCTTGGCATTATGCCGCACATCCACAGGGAAATCAGGATGAATAAGAAACCGCCTTATACCCTGAGTCTGCGTAAATTGCTCGGCAATGGCGATCAAATCTTGGTACAACTGCTGACTCTTATTGCACACCAATGACTGGTCGAGTTCGATACAAATTAACGGCTCTATCTCGTTCGCCACTTTCACTCCCACTAAAGCGGAGCGCTTCACATTGGGATGCGTATTAAAAATGCGCTCGCAGGGAATGGAATAATAACGTTTAGCAAACAATCCGTTAAGGGTAGCGTCGACTCTGTGGGCCTTACGACCACACATCCACAGAAGACCTTGATCATCAAGATACCCCAAATCGCCCATGCGGTGTCTAACGGTATTGGTTGCCGAGTCCCAAATCTTGGCCGCCGCAGTCGCGCGTTTGCCTTGGCTTTCGTTTTGGCTAGCGTGCTGACTATTGTTTAGATAATAGGACTGACTCACCATAGGCCCCTGCACGACTATCTCGCCGATTTCACCGTTATTCAGCTGTAAGGCATCATCCCACTCGGGAATAACCTCTTCGCTGATAGCAATAATGCGAATCGTCACTCCATCGATAGCGCGACCGACACAGATACCACCGCCATTATCTGTGGTGTCAGTCGTGGCAAATAACGCATCGCTAGCAATCATACTAATAGGCAAAGATTCGGTTGCGCCGTAGGAATTTAAAATCGGCACACCTTGGCTCAGCATCTTACTAAAACGGGCGATGGAGGCAATGGTGGCTGGCGCACCCGCGGAAATCACCCGCTGTACGCTGGGCAGTTTATGCTGTTTTTGTTCACCTGCGCGGCCTAAACGTTCGAGCAAAGCAGGATTAACAAAAATATTACTGCATTGATATTTCTCAATCGCGGCAAATAGAAATTCAGGATTAGCAGTAATAGGTTTGCTGGCATCCATTTCTGGAACGATAGACGCCATGCCAAGTGCGGGACCAAAGAGTGAAAACAGCGGAAAAGTGGCTAAATCGCGCTCGCCATGGCAAATGCCATAATCGTTTTTTAGCGCTTGAATTTGTGCCTCAAACATACCATGGCTATACACCACCCCCTTAGGCGTGCCAGTGCTGCCACTGGTAAATAAAATCGCCGCTATCTCATCAGATTTAAGCATCACCATGGGATATTCAGACTTTGAAGCAGAAGATTGTACTGAGGTGCTTTGCAGCAGAGTCGATAAACTTATCGCACCAGTACCGATACGGATTAACTTTGCCGCTAAGCCTGTTTTGTCGTCATCAACATTGAGTAATGACTTAATACTGCCCTTTCCCCAACCAAATAGACGTCTAGCAATATGAGCCTTGGGAATACCGATAAAGGCATCGGGCGCGGCTTCAGCAAAACACTGTTTAAGATTGCGGATCCCCATGCCGGGATCAACTAGGATAGGAATAATCCCCGCTTTAAACAGCGCAAAAGTAAGTGCAAAAAAATCCAAACTCGGCGTGACCATAAGCACAGCCTTCATGCCGCGCTTAATGCCATGGGCGTTCAGCGCAAAGGCTATCGCATCGCTTTGTCTATCTAGATTAAGAAAGTCCAACTCGCTGTAACGCAAATTCGCCACAGAAGCGCCCTGAGCGCTTTGTACTGCTACCGCAAGATGATGGGGAATGGCATGGGCGGCTTGCTTGAGATGACGACAAATATTGGCATCATTGACCGTTGCTGACGCAGAAGTGCCCGTTAAAAGTGACGTTTCCAACGGCGTCACTAAAGGAGCAACCAAAGGAGCCACTTCAGTCTCAAGCAAGGTCGACATTAACCTGCGGCCTGTTCGGACGGCGCCGATTCTACGTGGTCGTCAGCCATAAAATCTTTGATATGGGCAATCACTTCATCGCTGGCATCTTCCAAAATGTAGTGACCACAATCGGCAAATTCGTGCACTGTCGCATGGGGCATGTGCTGACGCCATTTTGCTAAAAAGTGCTTATCGAATACAAAGTCCTTGAGACCCCAGCAAATCAGGGTCGGCACTTTAGCAAATTTAGGTAAACTCGCAGCAATATCAGAGACTAATTGATAATTTCTATCGCCTTCACGCAGTGGAATATCCTGCACAAAACGCAGCGTCGAAATGCGATTGGCCCAAGAGTTAAACGGCGCGACATACGCCTCGCGAATGTATTTCGACATCGGCTGGCGCTTAACACCCACATAGGAAGCAATAGACGAAAAGGCATTAAAACCGCGTACCAACACTGTGCCTAACAGGGTATTACGACAAATCCACAGCGGCCAAGGGAATGGTTTAGTCTCGGGCAAATGGAAAGCGCCCGTGTTCAATATCACTAGGCGTTTAATGCGCTCAGGATAACGCGCCGCATAACCCATACCTATCATGCCACCCCAGTCGTGTACGACTAAGGTAATGTTTTCTTTCACATTCAGGCTATCGAGCAGGGCTTCGAGATCATCGATACGGTTCTTAAGGGTATAGTCATAACCACTGTCGTCTGGCTTATCCGACAGGCCACAGCCGATATGATCCGGCACTATGCATTGGTGAGTGTCTTTTAAGGCGCTAACAAGATTGCGGTAGTAAAACGACCAGCTAGGATTGCCGTGAACCATCACCACAGGTTCACCTTGACCCTCGTTGATATAATGTAGCTTGTTGCCATTACGGCTAAGAAAATGACGTTTAAAAGGCAACAGAGTGTCTAACATGACGCTTCCTATCTTGATTCTTTATGAGAGCGAATAACGGGTTATGTACAGCTGGCTTAGCTTATCGACTGAACTAAAGACTGAGCTATCAACTGAATCATGGACTTACTGGGTTGACTCGAATGTATGCCAGCCATCAAGCAAAGGCGTGAAAAGGTGCACTGCACCCTACCACTTAATACCTAACATCATGCAATTCAATCCACTGCCTATGCCTAAAAAGCTCACTTGATCGCCCGCTTGTAAAAAGCCTTGATCGTGCGCCATCGCAGCGGTCACAGGTAACGACACTGTGCCCATATTGCCCAGTAGCTGATACGTTGGAAATTCTTTTTCGGGGGGAATATTGAGCGCGCTAAGCACTTGCTTACGGTTTGAGGCGCCCACTTGATGGCAAATTACTTTGTCCACTTGCTCCACCAGCCAATTACGCTGTTCAAGGAAATGCTCCCAAGTGTGTTTAGCCAGCTCAACGCCTTCTTTGAGAAGCGTCACCGCATCGGTACGCATAAACTCGCGATACAGATTGTGCCCCACTTCCTGCAGACCCCATTGACACAACTGATGATGCTCAGGCGCCGATAAGTGCGATGCACCCAACAATTGATGCTGACGCACATTTGTCAGCGGCAAGCTGCCATCGGTAAGGATCACCGCCACGGCACCAGAGCCACCGGTTAAGGTCGCCAGTGACTGGGCAAAATTCTGCATGGTCGGATCGGCCAACATGTTATCGATAGTGACATCGACAATATCCCGCGCCGACTCACAGGACACCACCATACCCGCCTTGATTTGACCCAACTCAATACGGTTTGCGATATCTAAAATGCCCGATAACACCCCAAGGCAAGCATTGCTGATATCGTAAATCGCAGTGTCTTTTGACACCCCCAATTCGGCAGCAATACGACACGCGGTCGCGGGCTCATGTTGATCTCGGCACACGCCGGTATAGACAACAGCACCTAAATCGGCGACATCAATCCCAGTTTCAACCATGGCTTTACGGGCAGCTTTAATCGCACCGTCGGACAATTGATGTCCTTTTGGCCACCAGCGGCGTTCGGTAATCCCAGTCAATGCGGCAAGCTGTCCCATAGGAATACGGAACTTTTGATACAAAGGAGCAAGACGAGACTCTAGCTCACTACTGGAAACCACAACAGGCGCCAGTTCATAGGCCAGGCTATTAATAAATACGCGGGAATATTTCATGAAACTGTTTTATTCGCTCACTAGAATGACTGACCAGCAGGTCAGCTTTCAGTTGTTATTCGTCATTAATGCGACATTTGAACAAGAAAAGCCCGATGATTCAATAAAAAACCATCTTGAGTGTAAGACTTGTCTCACAGCGCAGGTTCCAAACACGACGGCCCTGAATTCACTATCACTAAACTTAAATGCGCTAATATAGAAATAATTCATAAAAAACATCACAGTACAGCATATTTTTAGACGCGCAAAATTATACCGCCATTTTTTGCGCTAAAATCAGCGTATTTCTTGGTGTAACGCTGTTTGCACAAAATTCACCCACGCAAACACCATATCCTTGTTCCTGCAAAAAACAAGCGCGATCTAAGATGAGCCACTGCTCCAGTGCGCTGCGGAATAAATGCGCGACTAAATCGATACGGCGAGTTAATTGTTGTCTTTGTCGCCCAACGTCAAGCCAAGCTTCAAAATCCCTGTTTTTCGCAAGATTAACGGCCTTAGTCTCGGCCGCCCACAGGCAAAAATCCGTAAAACTGCCGCTCAATTGACTCTGTTTTAACGAGGGTAAAGGCAAATATTCGTCTATTTGTCGACATTCACGTTGCAGTGCATCAAAGCCTAAACGCCACGCGATTTCTTGATGGCGTAGCGCCTGCTGTTTGGGATTAGCGATCACACTCTGCTGCAGCGGTAACTGTAAATCATGGCGACTGAGCTTTAGGCTGCTCTGCTGAGCAAGAATGGATAACGGCTGATAATGGCTCGCTTGAATTAAATGATAACAGCAGGGAGAAATCGCCAATGCCTGCGTGCCCGCCTCGGCTGCTAGCGTTAACAGCCGAACATGCAAATCTCCGCAGGCATGCAAAGCAACCGCTTGCTGCTGAGCGGTTAAGGGGTTAGTTGTTAACGGATTCGCTGCTGAGGGATGTTCAACTGGTGTTTCGACAGTGGCTATAGCCCTGTGCTCAGCGCCAATAGCAAAGGCATCGGCGCAAATAAAAGTCTGCGATAACTGCCACTTATCAGCAAAGGCCTGCCCTGCTTCACACAGCGGCGCTTGCCATTCTAAACTCACCACTTCGGCGCCGCGAGCTTTAGCGATCAAGCGGCCCAAATGCCCTTTACCCGCACACCATTCCAGCACAGGTAAATTAAGCTGCGGTAAATGCTGCACAAAGGCGGTAATTTGCTGCCATTTTCGGCCTTTAATGTGAGCACTAAAGTGCGCCTCATCATCAAAGGACAAACCGCGGTCCTGCGCTTTATCTACCTTTGTGGTATCGGTAATCCCAATATCAGCAATGGCAGTGGTGAGCAATGACAAGTCCCAATATTGGCCTAATGCCCTAAGATCGTGACTTAATGCCGGTGACAGTGCCTTGACCAGCAAAGATTGTTCGGCATCGAGTCCATCAAGCTCATCATCAGCCAGCGCCCACACAGCTTCGGCCAACTGCGGAAAATCCTGTGCCCAAGGTAAAGCGTTCACTTCAAATGCACGCACTTGCCACAGGGCTGCACTCTGCTCAAGCAGTTGATTAATTTCGCTAAATCGCTGTGAGTAAGTAAGTTGTCGCTGCAGGTTATCTTGGTTCACGTCATGCCCAGTGTAAAAAATACTTGTCTCACCTTAGGCCAAGGGAATGCGCCCTAAAGATGACTTTATGCGAAAAAATGTTAGTATCGCGGCCTTTAAACACTCAACCATATCGTTAACTGAATACACGCGTTAGCGAGCATAGGTTAACGAACTTTGATTAACTGGCTTCGGTTAACTGGCTTCGGTTAACTAGCTTCTATTAACTAGCATCGGTTAACTAGCCATAAGGCTCCAAAGGACACCTATGCTTTCACCTTGCGTCGCACGCTGCGGTTTAAATGACGAAGACTACTGCATGGGCTGCTTTCGACATATCGATGAAATCGTCAGTTGGCGTACGAGCAGCGAAGCACAACAAGCAGCCATTTGTCAGCAACTTCCCGCCCGTAAAGCTTTATTTGAAGGCAGTGAAAATCAGCATATTTTAAGTCGTGATAAATGGTTAGCTGCCGAGGCGCGTTTAACCGACAAGGACTAAACCCCATCCGCTAACGCCACCCTCTGCGCAATCTTATTCAGCCAAAGCCTGCAAGACTATTTTTTCAGCATTGATTTCAAGTCAGCAAAGGGATTGTAGGTCGCCGCCGCTTGCTTGGTTTCTGTGGTGCTACCGTAACGGATCAATTCTTCAAAGCGAGAATGTTCGTTGTCATGGCAATAAAGACATAATAATTCCCAGTTTGAACCGTCTGACGGGTTGTTATCGTGGTTATGATCCCTATGATGTACAGTCAGTTCACTTAAGTTTTTTGGGGTAAATTCGCGGGTACAGCGGCCACACACCCAAGGATAGAGTTTTAACGCTTGCTCACGGTAACCGCTCTCACGCTTAGCTTTGTACTCCCGCGCATCGGCTAATACTTTATCTAACTTACTCTGGCCTGGCACTGATGACATAGTGTAATCCCTAAAACAAACCCTAAAAAAATTGCCCCAAGGATAATCCGAGTTATCACTTGGGGCAATATCTCCCGCACTTTGCGGGTTAATGGTGCGCGATTTGTAGACGTAAATGGTTAAGCCGACCTAGGTTACTGGCTTAGTTTACTTAACTTACGTTACTTAGCTTACGTGGGCATGATCGGCATTCGACAGATGCAAATAATGTAAGTATTTTTCATACTGAGTCACCACATCCGCGAGGATTTGCTCTTCGGTATAACCCATCACATCGTAATGCTGACCACCTTGTTCAAGGTACACTTCGGCGCGGTAATACAAGGTATTGCCCTGCTCGATTTCAGTCCCTATTGGGTTAGTGATGTCAAAACAACGCGTTCGTACACCGTAAACAAAGGGCAAATTCACCTCATTGCTGATCACTAGTCGCACGCGGCCATCTAAGTATTCAAGATCGGCCACTATGCCTTTAGCCATAAAGTGTTGACACACCTTAGATAAAGCGGGCGTAGCCACATTATTCAAGAACACTTGCGCTTCTTCATGGGTAGGATGCGAGACTAAAACCCCAATACGCTCTTCCCAGCTCATATTAGTTTTGGCGTATTGCACACTAGTATTGTGTAACTGCACGCTATTAATCTTCAGCCAATCATTTTTCAGGGCTTTAAATAGGCCCAGACACATGAATAGCATCACCACTAAAAACGGCATAGCACTGGCGATTGCCGCCGTTTGCAGCGCCTGTAACCCACCCGCTAACAACAATACCGAAGCAACGACCCCTTGCAACAGTGCCCAAAAGATCCTCTGCCATACGGGGGCATTGTTATCACCACCCGAGGTTAGATTATCAATCACTAAGGATCCCGAATCCGACGAGGTCACAAAGAAAGTAACAACTAAACAAATCGCAATCCCAGAAAGTAATGTAGGAAACGGCATGTGCTCGAAAAACACAAACAAGGCCACTGACACATCGGTATTCACCGCCTCGGCAAGATAGGTCGCGCCGTGATTCATAATCGAATCAATCGCCGTATTACCAAATACCGTCATCCACAGAAAGGTCAGCGCCGATGGCACAAATAACACACCTATCAAAAACTCACGGATGGTACGGCCGCGGCTCACGCGCGCAATAAAGGTACCGACAAAAGGTGACCAAGAAATCCACCAGCCCCAATAGAGCAAGGTCCAGCCGCCGAGCCAATCTTCCTTATGTTCATAAGCGTACAAGTTAAAGGTTTTGCCGACTAAATCACTTAAGTAACTACCGGTGTTCTGCACAAAAGCCTGCAACAGCATAACCGTAGGGCCAAGGATCAAGACGATAAGCAATAAAATAATCGCGAGACCCAGATTGAGTTCGCTTAAGCGTTTCACGCCTTTATCGAGACCAGAAAATACCGATAATGTCGCCAATAAAGTAATGCCGATAATCAAACACACCTGCACCACAGCATTATTGGGTAAGCCTTCGAATAAATAACTCAACCCAGAATTGACCTGCAACACCCCAAAGCCCAGTGATGTCGCCACCCCAAACATAGTGCCAAGCACAGCAAAGGTATCCACTGTATGGCCAATAGGACCATAAATGCGTTCACCAATTAAGGGATAAAGCGCACTTCGCGGCAGTAGCGGTAACTTATGTCGATAAGAGAAATAGGCCAGACTCAATGCCACCACAGCGTAAATCGCCCAAGCATGCAGTCCCCAATGGAAGAAAGTGATCTTCATTGCCTCTTTTGCGGCAATAAGACTCTCAGGGGTTGCATCCGGCGGCGCCAGATAGTGCATAACAGGTTCAGCGACCCCAAAAAACATCAAACCTATGCCCATACCCGCCGAAAACAACATGGCGATCCAGCTTTTATAGCTATAGTCAGGCACTGAATGATCTGGTCCTAGTTTGATATCGCCGAAGCGACTGACCATGACAAATATGATAAAAATCAGGAAAAACGCCACACTTAGAATGTAAAGCCAACCGGCTTTCATTTCTATCCATGACTGCATTGATCTAAAAAAGGTGTTTGCCTCTGTGGGCCATACTGCGCAAATCATCACCATCAAGATGATGAAAAAGACCGACGAATAAAATACCGGCGGATTAATACTAGACTTGATTGACATTGACTCTCCCTATTTCTAGCGGGTTCACACTCCAAATATCTCAACATACCAACGGCGAGATAGGACAAAACTTATACTTAAAATTTGGTTAATACTGCGTGGCTCATCTATGACCAGTATGGGGGAAATCCCAAAGATCATGGCAACGACTCGCTATGGCTAAACGCGACAGGATCTGAACAACGGGATTAACAACACTCGACTTTTTTAAGCCAATGATTGATGGATAAACAGAATTAACACCACTAAGGCAGCTAACACCCACCTTTAGCATAAAACAAATATATTACTAGAATATTCAGCATAAAAAATGGCGACCATATTGGTCGCCAAAAAATTATACCACAAAAATCATCAAATTTAATTTTAAACGCTAAAACGCACAAACCTTCATCGGATTACTTAGTCGGTGACTGCGAGATACCAGCAGTTAAATTGAAGCGCATCGCCTCCTCAAACGACCAATCAACCATAATTAAATCATCCCGCTTAACTAAGCTCGTCACGCCCGCCATTTGATAGCTCAATTGGAACAACACAGGCACCCAATCGCCCTCTGGTAGCGCATCTAACAAGGGCTGTGGCGGCGTATCCGTCATAATAAAGCCCACCACAAAACTGCCATTCGCCTGTTTCACTAACACTGTCTTTTGGCTTGTTGGCTTAC
Organism: Shewanella sp. DW31; assembly: GCF_015767295.1. Classification (NCBI taxonomy): domain Bacteria; kingdom Pseudomonadati; phylum Pseudomonadota; class Gammaproteobacteria; order Alteromonadales; family Shewanellaceae; genus Shewanella; species Shewanella sp. DW31. The sequence goes on along the minus strand of NZ_JADWMP020000003.1, from coordinate 15,535 downwards.
CATCACGATTCATCAAAGAGGCGATATCACGGATACTGCCATAAACCGATTTAAACAATGGGAAACGCATCAACTGGCGCTCAAGCCAACCATAAAGCCACACAATCGGGCTGACCGAAAACAGCAGGCCCACGGCAAAAACTAATGCCACCACCAGCATAAATCCCGCGCCGACAAAGTGTTGGTTTATCCCTACCAACTCTAAAATTACAATTCCTAAACCATCTAACGATACAAACAACGACCAAAACAGCCACAAACTCAAGGCCATAGGTAATAGATTCATTAAGCCGCGGGCTAAGGTTTTTTTCATCACACTCTCATTCAGTCATAGGGATACAGAAGGCATAAAATATTTACGCAAAAAAACGCCACAAATGCTACCACAGAGTCACTTTTGCACCAGCACATGATGTAAGGTATCTGACAGTAATAGTCTCAAGCATAGAGATAGCGTTCAAATTCAGAGCCCACTCTGAGCCATTCTAAGGAAAGTAAAATGCGCGTAACCCGCTTAGATCATTTGGTCTTAACCGTAAAAGACATCGCCGTCAGCGTCGAATTTTATCAAACCGTGCTCGGGATGAAAAAAGTGGTATTTGGCAATCAGCGTATTGCGTTAAGTTTTGGCGACCAAAAGATTAACTTGCATCAAGCGGGGGCAGAATTTGAACCTAAAGCCGCAGCAGCCAAGCCCGGCAGTGCCGATCTGTGTTTTGTGGTCAGCCACAACATAGAAGAAGTGATCGCGCATTTAAACGCACTTCAGATTGAAATCATTGAAGGACCAGTGCTACGAACCGGTGCCACAGGCCGGATAAACTCTGTCTATATCCGCGACCCAGATTATAACCTGCTTGAGTTATCAGAATATCTGCCCGCCTGCACTGGGTAAGCGAAGTTAAAAACTTCATTTTTATTAAAGTTTAGTTTCTATATAGTTCTAGCGAGTACGAGGAATATCGACGTTAAGCTTTCAAAACTTCATTTTAATTTTTTAATCAAGAGCTCTATTCGCCCTGCGGCACTCCGAGGGGATGGCGTATTCCTTGGGATTTTGAGTCATTAGAACGCAATTAATCAGCAAAAAAGTAAGCAAGCGAAATAAGAAAGCTAAAACAATATCAAGTGATTACCCATCAAACTGTATAAAAAACCGCTACCGCAAAAAAGCAAATTCCTATAGCATCATTTATACCATTTGACATGGATGTGGCAGCGGCCATATTTGAGATTGAGCCAAGAAGTGATTTATGCCCTGCAAACAGCGCAACGCATAAATACTAAGACGTTAGAGTACATAAGGAATAAACTCAGTGCGTGATTTGAAATTTATACTTCAACAAAAGTATGAAACAAGTAGAGCGTTAGTTATTGGCATAAACCAATACAAGAGTGTTTCGCCTTTGAGTTATGCAGTAAATGATGCTCGTGAAGTCAGTGAGATTCTTGTAGAAGAACTTGGCTTCGAACAGAATAATGTCACATACCTTGTAGACCAAAATGCAACAAAATCTAACATACTTAAATCATTTCTACGGTTTTCAAACGACGATGTAAAAGTAGATGACCGATTATTTGTCTTCTTTGCAGGCCACGGCCACACAAGATCAGGAGTAAAGGGTGAAGTTGGCTACCTAGTTCCCTATGACGCTGATATGGCTGACTATTCTACATTTATTCGCTGGGACGAATTAACTAGAAACGCCGAGTTAGTTCGGGCAAAGCATATCTTATTCGTAATGGATGCATGCTATGGCGGTCTCGCCGTTCACAGGGATCTGCGGCCAGGCAGCAGCAGATTCCTAAGGGATATGTATCAAAGATTTTCAAGGCAGGTAATTACCGCTGGAAAGGCTAATGAAGTTGTCGCCGATGCTGGTGGTCCGCTGCCTAACCATTCGGTCTTTACGGGCCATTTTATCGAAGGAATTAGAGGTAAAGCTTCAAACGAATACGGCGTTATCACTGCGAGTGGTTTAATGGCTTACGTTTATTCAAAAGTGTCAAATGACATAAATTCAGATCAAACACCGCATTACGGCCAGTTTGATGGTGACGGTGATTTTATAATTTCAGTACCAGTAAAAGAAACTGTTGAAAATGATGGAACGAAAGATACCGATGAGCTAATCACCATTCAGTACGTAGATGAAGTTAGATCTTCAAAAACAACTGAAGAAAAAGTGGGATACGTTAAAGAACTTATATCTTCAAATAATTCACAAATTAAACTCCATGACTTTGCAATAGAAGAAGTTCGTCGCTTCTTATCTGCCACTAGTGAAGATAGCTTTGCTACTAGTGGCCAATTCTCTCAAGAAGAGTTTTTGGAGCGTATATCATCTTATGAGCTTTATTCGAAAGATCTCTCCATGATAGTGGCTTGTCTCTCACACTGGGCAAACGAGATCCAATTAAACTCACTGACAAAGATTATTTCTAGATCTTGCGACCGCTTATTAGAGAGCCGCGGGGGATTGGTGATTTGGGTAAACCTAAGGTGGTATCCACTTCTTTTAGTAATGTACCATGCTGGAATTGCTGCTTTAGAGGGAAAAAATTACAAAAGCTTAGCTTCAATTTTTTTTACAAAGCTGGGGTCAACTGATTACGACAGCAGCGCTTCATATTTTGTACACAAGGCCGGCAATGCCGCAGGTGATTTGGCAGATGCATTCAAAAAAATTCCTGATCACGAACGCCAATACACCCCCTTGAGTGAATACCTGTATAAGTTAGTCCAGCCAGAACTAGACGACATGCTTTTCCTTGGTAAGGGGTATGAGGATGTCTTTGACGAATTCGAGGTCCTTTTCGCGTTAGTTGTGGCTGACCTCAGGAAACAAGAAGACAGCCATTTTTGGGGGCCAATAGGTAGGTTTGGTTGGAAAAATCGCAGGGGTCGTATTTCTCCTTTTCAAAAGTTGAGAAATGAGGCGGCTCAGCATAGAAATGATTGGGGACCTATAAAAGCTGGGATGTTCGGAGGTCAATACGAAAGGTATGAAGAGGTAGCCGAACTTTATCAAAAAGAGATATTGACCAACCTAAGATGGTATTAAACTCTAACAAACGGCTCCACGCAGACGCCTAAAACTGCCCTAAACAATATGGAGTAACTATGTCAGGAATCGAGTGGAATGAAGAAACCGTGCCAACCCTTGGCAGGGTATTTCTTCGACATGTGATTGATCACATGCGCGGACATTCCAAATCAACAGTACGTTTTGGTAAAACAGGACAAGGCATCATGCCAAACTATCAGGTGATATTCCCGAATGGTGTAACAAGGACTCTACGCGGGTCATCCCACGATACATTTGAACAAGCTGATGCCTTTGATGAAGAGCGAATCTCTCGTCCATTCTCGCTGGCTGAAATTCATAGGGCCTACGACAAGGCCTAATAACTGGTTCAAACCACTAGCTGCGCTCACTGGGACGGGCTAAAGTCCGTCCCTTAACCAAACGTTAATCCATAGAAATTCTAATCCGAAACTCACGAATTAGATCTAAAAGTCTAACTCGGAAATATCCAAAAGCATGTTGCGTATGTCTTTTAAATCTACAGATTACACGAATGCACAAAAGGTGAGCCATGGTGATTAGCGAGACGACCGTCCGCCCCATGGACGGGGCGGTCGAGCATCCAAGGACGGACTTGAACAACATCCCTATTTAACAGCCAGTTCGCCGTCCATGGCTCTCGTTCATAAGCTCAGAAACCCTAGGTTTCTATTCACCGTGTCGGTGAGTAAGTACCATGGCAAGCCTGTATGTGTGGATACCAGCCAACGCCTAGCAACTAAAATGACAGTTCACTCAGCTATACTAGCCTGCAGAATTTCCCAATGCGTTTTTACCAAATCGAATTGACTCATCATTGCTATTAGTACTGTCAAATCAGTCTATAAAAGCAGTCGGCATTTATTAAGCCGCATTTAAAAGCCCTAAAAGCAAAACGCTCCACAGAGACTGCGGAGCGTTGTATTCAGCGAATGGCATTACAATAGCAGATTAATACTTGTGTTAGCCTTTCATGTCCTTTTCCATATCTTCGTAGGAAGTATGGCGAACGTCTTTGCCTTTCACGTAGTAGATAATGTATTCACAAATATTTTTACAGCGGTCACCGACACGCTCAACTGCGCGTGCAGCCCATAATACGTCGAGTATGTCTGGGATTGAACGCGGATCTTCCATCATATAGGTCATTAACTGGCGAATAATGCCTTCATATTCACGGTCAAGCTTAGCATCTTCTTTATGCAGCTCTAACGCGGTATCGGCATCCATACGGGCCAAGGCATCTAAAGTCGCATGCAACATCCGAGTCGCATGACGCCCCATATTTTCAATGCTAACTAACAAAGGCTGCTGATTATTCAAACGTTTATCTAATGCCGCTTTTGCAATCCGCACACAGGCATCACCAATACGCTCAAGATCGGCGATAGTTTTTGAAATAGCGATAATCAAGCGTAAATCACTGGCCGCAGGTTGACGCTTAGCAATAATACGCGTGCATTCTTCGTCAATGGAGACTTCCATCGCATTGACTTTATGATCGCCTGCAATCACCCGCTGAGCTAACTCGGCATCGAGGGCACTTAAGGCATCAATCGCTTGCTCTAGCTGACGTTCAACCAAGCCACCCATGGCGAGCACTCGATTACGGATATCATCCAGCTCAGCGGTGAACTGACCCGAAATGTGCTTACTTAAATTCATGTTTTCCATTGCGTTCCAACCTGTTACTTAACTGTTGACCCATACCAAGCCGTGGTGGCCTTATCCGATACTCAAGCGATTAACCGTAACGTCCTGTGATGTAATCTTCAGTCTTACGTTTTTTCGGCGTGGTGAAAATCGTATTAGTATCAGCATATTCAACTAATTCACCCATATACATAAAGGCCGTTTGATCCGATACCCGCGCCGCCTGTTGCATGTTGTGAGTCACGATAACCACAGTGTATTTCGTCTTAAGCTCAGTGATTAACTCTTCAATCGTCAGCGTCGAAATCGGATCGAGTGCCGATGTTGGTTCGTCGAGTAATAACACTTCTGGCTCAATGGCTATCGCCCGGGCAATCACCAGACGTTGCTGTTGACCGCCAGATAAACCAAAGGCGTTATCGTGCAATCTGTCTTTAACTTCGTCCCAAATCGCCGCGCCGCGCAATGAACGCTCAGCCGCTTCGTCGAGTTCACGACGGTTATTCAGCCCTTGCAATCTCAAGCCATAAACAACGTTTTCGTAAATCGACTTAGGGAAAGGATTTGGGCGTTGGAACACCATACCGACATTACGGCGCAGGGCCGCGACGTCGATTTTCTTGTCGTAAATATTCTGGCCGTGCAGCAAGATCTCGCCGCCAATATGACAATTATCAACTAAGTCATTCATGCGGTTAATACAGCGCAATAGTGTCGATTTACCACAACCACTGGGGCCGATAAAGGCAGTGACTTGCTTCTTGGGGATCTTCATCGATACATTAAACAGCGCTTGCTTATCACCATAGCGCAAATCTAAGTTACGGATCTCCAGCGCGGTGTCGTTCTGGCTTAAGTTAGCTAAATCAAAGTTATTGGTTTTCATTGCTGTCGAATCTATAGAAATCATATTTAGTCCTAATACTTTCAGGATAATCGCTGATTAGTGCTCAAGCGAACGATATTTTTCACGTAAGTGGTTACGCACGCTAATGGCCGTCAAGTTGAGTGCCACAATCACAGACACCAGCAAGAAAGAGGTCGCATACACCAGAGGACGTGCCGCTTCAACGTTAGGACTCTGGAAGCCCACATCATATATATGGAACCCTAAGTGCATGAACTTACGTTCTAAATGCACAAACGGGAAGTTAAAGTCCAGTGGTAATGTTGGCGCTAATTTCACGACACCCACCAACATCAGTGGTGCCACTTCACCGGCAGCACGAGCGACCGCTAAAATCAAACCTGTCATGATCGCTGGACTCGCCATCGGGATCACAATCCGCCACAGGGTTTCAGCCTTAGTCGCGCCCAATGCCAAACTACCTTGACGTACTGCGCTTGGAATACGACTTAACCCTTCTTCAGTCGACACAATAACCACAGGCAGCGTCAAAATCGCGAGGGTTAATGCCGACCAAATCACCCCTGGCGAACCAAAGGTAGGAGCAGGCAAAGCTTCAGCGTAAAACAATTGATCGATGGAACCGCCCATCATGTACACGAAGAAACCTAAACCGAATACACCATACACAATCGAGGGCACACCCGCTAAGTTGATTACCGCAATACGGATCATCTTAGTAATAGGGCCTTTCTTAGCATATTCATGTAGATAAACCGCCGCAACCACGCCAAATGGCGTCACGATAACCGCCATCAACATCACCATAAATACAGTGCCGAAAATCGCGGGGAACACGCCGCCCTCAGTGTTGGCTTCACGCGGATCGTCACTCATAAAGCGTCCAATACCGACAAACCACTTACCAATTTTGCCTATGAGTCCTAAGTGATTCACATAGGTCACATCAAGAACGGTATCGAGCTTCAGTTCAACTTCTTCGCCGCGCATATCTCGGACAATAACCGAGTCACGCGCCGCATCATCACGCAGGGCAAATAACGCTTTTTCAAGCACTAAGTAATCTTCTTGCAGTTGAGCTCTCTTGGCGACCAACTCAGCTTTAATACTGTCGGTCAGTTCCCCATCCAGCTCGAAACGACGCTCCTGCAAACGCAATTTTTCAATGGCGTAGTTAATCGAGCCAATATCTTGCTTCTGCAAATCGACCGCTTTGTCCGATAAGGCAACTGCGCGTTCGATATGCTCCATTAAGGAAGATTCAATCGCATCATTCACTAAATCGAGACGCTTGCCATTTTCAATCACAGCTATCGGATAACCGTAGAAGTTACCGTTTTTAGCCCGCTCGATCAGTGCGACCTCGCTTGGCACAGAACGGCTAACAATGTCCGTACCTAATATCCAGCGGAAATCCAAACCCACAAATTCACGGTTACCGGTTTTCACTAAGTAACGGGTCACAAACTCGCCCGGATGTTGCTTAAACACGTGTCCAGCAGCAATCAAACGCTCAGTCGGTACTTCTTCCCTATCGTAAACCTCACCAATTAAGGTCGAACGTACACCCGTGTTATCTTCAAGCTCCCACTGGTAAACGGTTGCAGGCCAAAAGTAACTTAAGCCGCGCCATGCGATTAACAATAATAAGCCTAAGACGGCAATCAAACTGATGCTCACGGCACCGCCCGTCATCCATATCCATGGCGAGCCTGATTTTACCCACTTACCCATTGCACAAACCTCTCAAGGTCACTGGCGAAATAGTATTTAATGTCATTGTCTTATCCCCGTTACAGCGAGCTATAGCGTTCACGTAGACGCTGTCTCACCACTTCTGCAATGGTGTTAAAGAAGAATGTAAAGATGAATAGTACGAACGCAGCAAGGAAGAGCACACGATAATGCGAGCTACCGATAGCCGATTCAGGCATTTCAACCGCAATGTTTGCCGCCAAGGTTCGCATCCCTTCGAACACACTCCATTCCATGATGGCAGTGTTACCAGTGGCCATCAGTACGATCATGGTCTCGCCAACGGCGCGGCCAAGGCCCATCATAATGGCCGAGAAAATTCCCGGACTGGCGGTTAACAACACCACGCGTGTCAATGTCTGCCAAGGCGTCGCACCTAAGGCTAAGCTGCCGTTAGATAAATGACGCGGTACAGAGAAAATGGCATCTTCAGCGATGGAGAAAATCGTTGGGATCACCGCAAAGCCCATGGCAATACCGACCACCAGCGCGTTACGTTGGTCGAAGGTGATCCCCAGTTCGTTAGTGATGAATTGACGGGTATTACCATCAAACAGCGCCACTTCGATGATTGGGCTGACCGCAAAAGAGAACCACCCCACGAAACAGACCACAGGGATCAACATCAGCTCTTGGTACACTTCGGGTAAACGTTGTTTCCACTTACCCGGCAACCTACTCCAGCCATAGGCAGATGTGAGTATCGAGGTCGGCAATAAGATCAGTAGAATTAAAATGCCGGGGAGATGCTCTTCAATCAGTGGCGCTAACCACAGACCCGCCAAGAAACCTAAAATCACCGTTGGTAAAGCTTCCATGATTTCAATGGTCGGTTTCACGAAACCGCGCACTTTAGGCGACATAAAGTAAGCAGTGTAAATCGCACCAGCAACGGATAAAGGCACGGCAAATAACATGGCATAAAATGCCGCTTTCATTGTGCCGTAGGCCAATGGCATTAAGCTCAGCTTAGCTTCGAAATCGTCAGAACCTGAGGTCGATTGCCATACATATTTAGGCTCTGGATAACCTTCATACCACACTTTGTCCCACATAGCGCTCCATGACACTTCTGGGTGGGAGTTTTCCACACTGAAGATATGCAGCTTTTTGTCCGCCTCAACGACTATGCCATTTGAGCGTGGGGTAAAGCCCATTTTACCGGGGTTTTTAAGGTCAAACTTTGCATCAAACAGTTCACGATGACTCGTGGTATAGAGTAGTGTTAGCTCACCCTCAGGGCTCACTGTCGCGAAACTCTTACGATAAAACTCAGAGGCAATCGAACTAATGGGCGGTAAGTCATCAAACTGACGAATCTCTTGATATAAACGCCCTTTTTCACCATTAACTTGGAAGTACTGCGCCACAATACCTGTGTCATAACTGACCAGTAATGAACTCGCTCCCGCCAGCAAAGCCACGTTATTGACTTGTGCCTTAGCACGTTCAACATCAATCACCTGCAGCAGATCTAAGCTGTCAGTATCACGGATGTCATACACGAAAATTTTATTGCCAGTTTGCAACATCAATTGACGTTGATCGGGCGTCATCAGCTCATGGGAGACTTTCTTCGGCGCATCTTGAATTTGTGACGTCGTAGAAACCCACTCCACTTCTTCAGTCATCATGTTCTCTTGCCCTTCGAGACGAGTGAGGCGCCAAACACCACTTTCATCTTGATAAGCAAAACTCATTTTGTCTGAGCTATAAGTGAAGGTCAGCTTATGAATCGCGCTGCCCGTCTCATCGACGGTAATGGGGGTTTCACCTGCGGGATAACGCAGTTTAGGTGTGATTAAACGTTTGTTATTGGGGTACGTTAAACCAAACTCTAGGCCCGCCACTATGACCTGACCATTACTTAATCCCAGCGCAAAACGTTGTTCGCTCGGTACAGCAACGGCGGCGCTGGTGACGGTAACACCCGCTGGTAACGTCGGGGTAAAGCTAGAAAGTAAGCTACCGTCGGCAACAGTATAGAAGTCCACTTGACCATGAACACTCACACGGTACATCACCTCATTTTGCTCTTCAGCACCCACCATTAAGGTCGGCACATCCGCGTGTTGATAGCTCACACTCTTAACGGGTGTGACATCAGCACTGTCGAAAATGGGTTTAATCACATACAACAGATAAAAGAAGATCAACAATAAGGCGACAAATACCATAGTGCCGCCGATAGTGACGCTGATTTGCGCCGCTTTATCCTTAAATGCCCTGCGATTCGAGCGTCCGCCTTTAAGCATACTGTGCGATGCAGAACCAGGTTGAGTGACCTGACTTTCCATTAAGAACCTCTATTATTAATAGCTAGCGAGTTTTTTCGCTAGGATTTGCCGAGTGCTATGCTTACACTGTTTGAACGTAAACTGAGCAATAACAACATCCTTTATTCTAAGTGCGTTGGATTATATGACGCAAAGATGACAGTTGTGTTACACCCCGTTTTAAAACAGGTGCCTTTTACAAAAAATAGGAGTCAGTCACTATGCTACGATACTTAATCACATTACAAGCACCTGATAGAAAAGGATTAGTAGAACAAATCGCCCATGCTGTGAGTCGTCATGGCGGCAACTGGCTCGACTCAGAATTACGCCATATTGACGGTGTCTTTGCCGCGATATTGTTACTCGAAGTGCCGTCACTGCGCATGGACGAGCTCATTGAGGCCCTAGAATGCATCGATAGCCTGTCCCTCACCTACTCCAAAACCTCGGTCGCTCTTAAGCCCATCAAACGCTTAAGTTACAACCTAGTGGCCTATGACAGACCCGGACTCGTGCTCGATATATCCAATAAAATCAATGCAATTGGCATCAATGTCGAGCAGTTTAGTAGTCAATATGAAACCGCAGGCCACACAGGCATAGCTTTGTTTCGGGCAACCATTGGCCTTGGACTCACAGATCTCGCCCAAGAAGATCAACTGGTAGAATCCCTCTATGCTCTTGGGGATGATCTCGTGCTCGATAGATTAAGCCGTTAATCTTGTTTACTTTTACGGCGAGCTAACACTTAGCACACCAATATATTTAGAGAGCGCACTCGCAATAGCACTTTCAAACAGCACTTAAAGTGCGCTTAAAAACAATGCTTAAAAACCGACATTCGCGGAAAGGTGTTCAAATTAAGTTAAGCCAGTGCAATCAATACTGGATAGTTGGAATGCGCATAGGAATCTGGCAAGTGGGTTTGTAAGTTGATGTCATCATTTAAAATTTATTAACCCTATAATAATGCTTAATATTTTTACTATAAAAAGCCCACAAAACCCGATTACTGAACCATAAACACACTAACACCAACAAAATTTAATGTTGTAACTGCCTTTCGATTCATGCTCCCTTGGTAGAATAACCCACGAAACACCATAGCTCAGGTTCAAAATTGCCGCTTTCGAGCTTTACCATCTTTATGTTTTATCAATTATTTTAGGGAGTAGTACGTATGGAGCAGTTATACGAACTGGCCCAAGCCATGATACACAATGATCTGGCGGTTTTAGCCAATCCTAAAATCGCCCTCATGGTCAGCGCATTAATTTGTGGCTTTTTAGTGTTAGAAAATGGCTTTATTCCCACCGCATTTTTACCCGGAGATAGCCTACTCTTTCTCACTGGAGTGCTGATTTATCAAGATATTCTTCATATCGGTATTATGCCGTTATTGGTTCTAGCAACCTTTACAGGTACAGCTATAGGTTATTTACAGGGTCGATTTTTAGGGCATACCCAAATTTACCAAAAACTGCTGTCGAATATTGATATCAAACATCAGAAAAAAGCGACCCACCTAATTGATAACTATGGAGTGATAACCCTGCTACTCGCACGTTATATTCCTTTTGTTCGTACCGTTTACCCCTATATTTTAGGTGCAACGGGTATTTCTTCCCGTCGTTTTTTACTCATTAACTTCATCAGTTCAATGGTGTGGATTTTTTCCGTTGTTGGTTTTGGGTATCTCATTAGCCATACCCAATTAGCAACAAAATACCAAACACAATTTATGAGCATAATCATTTACTTACCAGTAGCCTTGCTTACTTTCGGTATTATTGCCTTAGTGTACAAATGGTTAAGTAAAACAAAAGAGGTTTAGGTGCACTCAGTCAATCGACTCACTTAGCAAAAATTCCTATCTAAACTGACTTGGATAATCTTGTATACTGACGGCCACGCAATGACGATATAACGAAAGCGTGCACTAGAACGCATAATGAGCGACTAAGCTGCACCAGAACGCAACACATTAGGATGACCATGTTAGGAACGCTAAAAAAGATGCGCGTGCAGTTAGATGACGCGCAACAAGTGCAATATCAACTCGTTGTTGGTGATGAGTTACTCCCGCTCAATCCATTGATAGGCAAGCAATTAACCTTGACCCACACGGGTAATATCTTCTGCTGCAACTGTGGTAAAAAGAGCAAGAAGAGTTACTCGCAGGGCCATTGTTTTGTCTGTATGCAAAAGTTGGCGAGTTGCGATATGTGCATCATGAAGCCGGAAACTTGTCATTACGACCAAGGCACTTGCCGCGAACCAGAGTGGGCCCAGAGCCACTGTTTTGTGCCGCATTATGTCTACTTGTCAAATACCTCGGGCGTTAAAGTCGGCATTACCCGCCACACTCAACTGCCCACCCGTTGGATTGACCAAGGTGCTACCCAAGGTTTACCGATTTTTAAAGTCTCAGCAAGGCAGCTCTCAGGCTTAGTCGAAGTAGAATTGGCAAAACTGGTTAATGATAAAACCCATTGGCAAGCCATGTTAAAAGGCCATGCCGACGATATTGATTTAAATGCTAAGGCTTCGGAACTGATCCCACAAATTGAGGCTAAGTTACACGAAATCGGCATGCAAAAAGGCGATTACAGTATCGAGCGTTTGCACGAAACGATTCAGCCAATTCATTATCCAATTGACACCTTTCCGAAGAAGATCACTTCGCACAATTTCGATAAAGATGTGGTCGTCAGCGGAATTTTGCAGGGGATCAAAGGGCAGTATTTAATGTTTGATACGGGCGTGATTAACATTCGTAAGTTTTCATCCTACGAGATCACAGTCGAGCACGACTGAAACAGTCTGAAATCAAAATGGAACTTCCCTCCATTAAAATGAAAAAGCGCGGCAGTTTTCACTGCCGCGCCCTTTATTGAGATGGCTGTCACTAAAGTACCATGTCCCACAGTTCAAAAATGGGAGCTAGCACCACAAACATGGGACCAAGACACCTCAATTAAGCACTAATCCCGTTTATCTGGCGAATGCTCCAACCAAAATGCTGACTCAATTCACTTAGAACTGAACTAAAGCTCAAACGCTGGCTAAGGAGCCACATTAACCGACGGCATATTGGCCAACATACTGGCAATGAGACTGTCGAAATTTTCGGTTAGCTCATCCATCTTTTTAATGTTGCCAAAACCTTGGGCAAGCACTCGCCAAATTGGCTCATCAACGCCCTGTATTTTAGTGGGTTTAAAGAGCGCTATCACCACGGTACCTTTGTCATACTTTTGGGTATTCACACCGTCGGTTGACAGCCCAGCGACTAACCCTGTCACTGCCAAAATTTGTTCATCGCTCATTTCAGTTCCCATAGCGACGCCAAAGCCAACCTGAAAATCCGCCAGTAGTGGATCTTCAACCCAGCGATATCCCTTACTCTGCAAAGTTTGCTTTAATACGGCTTGCATGTGTTGCAACACTGGCTGCGGATCTAAGCGTTTATCTGTGATGATTTTTTGAAATTTAGGATGCCAAGTGAATGTCATTGCCGTTGACGGTAATTCACTGAGATCACCAGACATCACGATTGTGGTTCGCAACGGCTGCGCCGCGTTATCCGTCACAGTTACGCACCCAGTAAGACCTAAAACGCTGCTAAAAAGCAGTATTAACACTCTCAAATACCGACTTAACACTCGGTCGGGAGCCCAGCAAGGAACTCGACTGAACTGTCGATTTAGCACTCCACTTAGCTCACTATTTAATGATGGATTCATCATGCCCTGTTACCTCAATCTATAAAATGCTGTCTAAGGATAGTTGCTATTACTAAAACTGAAAGCTGATATCCATCATAGTGTTAAATCAGCATATTCCAATATATCTTGATTTTCGTACTAACACAGAAAACCATCAAACTGCGCTAGCCCTATTCTCACGCCATTAATCCCATCGAGGCATGTACATATTTTGTTATTCTTTTTAGTTTATAAACTCACTATGTCGTATAGGCGCGGCAACATTTAATCGCTAGAATGCCTCGCCTGCGTTGCAATCAAATGTCGCAATTATAAATAATAGCAACACAGTATTGCGTAACGTCAGATGAGTAAATCGCAGGCTCAATGCGGCAAATAATCACAATGCCATAAAACTAAAATAAAAGGTGTGGATCTATCTATGGAGTTAATACTCGCTATCGCGTTGTTTGCCTTTTCATCGGGGATCACCCCAGGGCCTAACAATATTATGCTGATGACCTCAGGGGTAAACTTTGGCGTAAAACGCAGTATTCCGCATCTTATGGGAATAAGCCTTGGCTTCCCGACTATGATCCTCGCGATAGGTTTGGGCTTGAGCGCCCTATTCCAAAGCTATCCTATCATCCATCAAGTGATTAAAGTCGTCGGCATAGGTTACCTTTTGTATCTGTCTTGGTTGATTGCCAACAGCAGTAGCAAGATGGAAGGCAAAGCCATTGCTAAACCCTTCAGTTTTATCCAAGCCGCGGCCTTTCAATGGGTCAACCCTAAGGGCTGGATCATGGCCGTGGGCGCGATTGCGACGTTCACGTCAGTACAGCAGGATTTGACCCCGCAGGTCATCACTATCGCAACGGTATTTTTGTGCGTCGCCTTTCCCTGCGCTATCGTCTGGCTCGGCTTTGGTGTGGCCCTTAAACGCATTTTAAAAAATGAGCGCCAACAGAAGATTTTTAATATCAGCATGGCGCTCTTGCTTGTGGCGTCTATCATCCCTATGATCGCCCCCTAATTTTTAAGCACGAGCAAACGACCGCCATGAACGAAATTGACATGATCACTCAACAAACCGACGACTGGGTGAAAAAAGTGATCATGAAATACAATATTTGCCCCTTCGCCAGACAAGAAGTCGAACGCGGCAGTATTCGGTATTTGGTGGTGGAACAAACTAAAGCCAAACTCGTACTCAAGGCATTGATTGAAGAATGCCAATACCTCGACGCCCACCCCGAAGCCGAAACCACACTGTTTATTCTACCCCGTGGTTTTGAGGGGTTTTATGCTTATCTCGACCTTATCGACATGGCAACCGATACGCTTATCGAACACGAGTACGAAGGCACTTACCAACTCGCCACCTTCCACCCAGACTATTGTTTCGATGGCGAACCACAGGACGGGGCAGCCAACTTCACCAACCGCGCGCCCTACCCAACCCTGCACATCATCCGCGAAGCCAGCATGGAGTTAGCCCTTGCTAACTACAACGATCCCGAAACCATCCCAGAGCGCAATATCGCCTTTTGCGAACGCAAAGGCAGCGACTTTTTCGTCAAACTGTTAGCAGAGTGCATGGGGAAATAGCTTCGTTTCTTTAAACAACAGAAAGCAGTTATACAAAGCAAGACAGGGTTTATTGGGCTGTTGACGTTATTCCAAGTTAGACATTAAGCACTATCATTCCAGTGACTCGCCGTGAACTCATCCATGAGGGCTCGACGCTGTAGGATCCCCTCATAATTCATAACCCCAACAACCATGAATTAATGAGAGTTCAGCTAGTTTCTTCGCAGCACAAAGCAAATTATCTGCTGATATGGGGTAATCATGCCGTCGCCGCAGCAGTTCTTTGCCCATCCTGATTGTTGATAGCACATTCCTTTTCTTTATCGTGTTTGCTTGGAAGTGCCGCTGTAATTGCTGTGTTTCCCCGTATAATCCTACCCACCAAAATGCCAGTTGCACCAATAATGCTATCAATAGCAGTATATCCATCCTCGCCGCGTAACGTGTTCTGCTATGACGTAAACCAAAGCCATAAGCGGGACTTTTTAAATCTCTAAAGGTTTCTTCTATTTGCATCCGCTTTTGGTAAATATTAACCAGTTTTTGAGGCGACATGGCTTCCATGGTCAAGTTAGTCACCAGTGCCCAAGGCTCTTTGGCGGTCAACTCATA